>CABQNH010000036.1 GCA_902465435.1 uncultured Eubacteriales bacterium
TTCCGAACTTTCTTGATCGTCTGTCAGCGTGTCAAAAAGGTTTTTTGACACGCTGAAAAATTCCGCCTCTGCAGCGCATAGTGATGCGCTGCAGAGACGGGATTTTTGTACCCTTCGGTTTCCGTTCTCAAGGACAGGCAGCGAGGAATTCTTCCTCCGGCAAGGCTTGCCGGAAAAACGCCGCCGTCCGGCTGCTCGGGTTCGGCCTGACGCGTCCTGATTTTACTGTGCCGCCTTCTTTCGAAGCAGGCGGTGCAGGATCCTGCGCCCCTTTTCCGTCCGACTGACGGAGAAATGCGGCTGCTGCCGCTGGGACAATGTCTTCAGCGCGCGGTAGGTAGAAAGCCATGCGTTGAGATCGACGTATTCCTTCGGCCGATTCTGCCGATGATAGCCCACGCCGACATTGACGCCGCAGACCTCCTGCGTCAGAACGGCCAGATCGCCGCCGCAGCTGCGGCTGTCCTCCGTAAAGCCGAGCGACTGCAGAATATGCTGCTTGAACTTTGCCGTCGCCGCGCCCTCCGGGAACAGGCAGGTGCCGCTGCCCGTGTAGTCCAGATTGACCAGATAGGAGTGCCCATAGATCTCCTGCAGCAGCTCCGGATTTTCCCGCTTCAAGAATTCCGCGCCGCAGCTCCCCTGCGTGCTGCCGTCCAGCAGCAGCAGGGAAAAGCCCGCATCCCGCAGCGCCCACAGCATGGCGCAGCCGGCCCGGTCATCGGCGCCGATCCCGACGCCGGGATTCCGCCCGCAGAGATAGCGTTCCTGCCGGCAGACGATACGCTGCTTCGCCCGCAGGCCGGTGCGGCCGCCCGCACTCAGCGTATCGGCATGTGCGATGAGCAGCACGGGGTGCACCGCCGTTCCGCGGCGATAAAGGTAACGCTCACACGGCGCGTCGCCCTGCGCGTAGACCAGATTGCTCAAGGACAAAAAGCGGTCAAACACCGCGTCGCCGGAACGGAGCGGCATGGAGAGAAACTCCTCTAAAATTCTCTGGGCAAATTCTCGATTCATGGGAAGCTCGTCCCTTTCTAAGTGGATTCTCGTTCTTACAGGTGCAGCACGCGCTCCTTGATCTCCTGCGTTCTGCCCTGATTCCAGAACTGCGTGCCGATGTAGCCGCAGGTTCGGCGGGCGACGTTCATCTTGCTCTGATCGGTGTTGCCGCACTGCGGGCACGTCCAGACCAGCTTACCGTCCTTGTCCTCCAGCGCCTCGATCTCGCCATCGAAGCCGCAGACCTGGCAGTAATCGGACTTCGTATTCAGCTCGGCGTACATAATATTTTCGTAGATATACTTCATAACCTCCAGCACGGCCGGAATGTTATTCTGCATATTCGGAACCTCGACATAGCTGATCGCGCCGCCGGGCGAGAGCTGCTGGAACTGCGACTCAAAGTGGAGCTTCTCAAAGGCATTGATCTTCTCCGTGACATGGACATGGTAGGAATTCGTGATATAGCTCTTGTCCGTGATGCCGGGAATGATGCCAAAGCGCTTTTGCAGGCACTTGGCAAACTTATAGGTCGTGGACTCCAGCGGCGTGCCGTAAAGCGAGAAGTCAATGTGATTCTCCGCCTTCCACTTGGCGCAGGCTGCATTGAGGTAGCGCATAACATCCAGCGCAAACGGCGTGGCGGCGGGATCGGTATGGGATTTGCCCGTCATATACTTCACGCACTCGTAAAGGCCCGCGTAGCCGAGAGAAATCGTCGAGTAGCCGCCGTAGAGCAGCTTGTCGATCGGTTCGCCCTTCGGCAGACGCGCCAGCGCGCCGTACTGCCAGAGGATCGGCGCGGCATCCGAGAGTGTGCCCTTCAGGCGGTTATGGCGGCACATCAGGCCGCGATAGCAAAGCTCCAGACGCTCGTCCATGATGCACCAGAACTTTTCCAGATTGCCGCCGGAGGAGAGCGCGACGTCCACCAGATTGAGCGTTACAACGCCCTGATTGAAGCGGCCGTAATACTTCGGCTTGCCCGGCTCGTAATTTCCGGCGTTTGCCACGTTGTCCCAGCCGTTGCCGGAGGAGTCCGGCGTCAGGAAGCTGCGGCAGCCCATGCAGGTATACACGTCGCCGTGTCCCGGCGTCTCGCCCTTGGAGAGCTTCAGCTCCCGCATCTTCTTTTCGGAAATGTAATCCGGAACCATCCGCTTGGCGGTGCATCTTGCCGCAAGCTCCGTCAGATAGTAATAGGGCGAATCCTCGTGGATATTGTCCTCCTCCAGAACATAGATCAGCTTCGGGAAGGCCGGAGTGATCCACACGCCCTTTTCGTTCTTAACGCCCTGGATCCGCTGCTTGAGCGTCTCTTCAATGATAATGGCAAGATCGTGGCGCTCCTGCTCGCTTTTTGCCTCGCCGAGGTACATGAACACCGTGATGAACGGCGCCTGCCCGTTCGTCGTCATAAGCGTAACGACCTGATACTGAATGGTCTGCACGCCGCGCTTGATCTCCTCGCGCAGACGATCCTCCACCACCTTGCGCTTGGCCTCCTCGGTTACCTGCGTGCCGAAGGTCGCGATCTCGCGCTCGACCGTCTCCCGGATTTTACGGCGGGAAATATCGACGAAGGGCGCAAGGTGCGTCAGTGAGATGGACTGCCCGCCGTACTGGTTGGAGGCAATCTGCGCGATGATCTGCGTGGCGATATTGCAGGCCGTGGAGAAGGAGTGCGGCTTTTCGATCAGCGTGCCGGAAATGACCGTGCCGTTCTGGAGCATATCGTCCAGATTCACAAGATCGCAGTTGTGCATATGCTGGGCATAGTAATCCGCATCGTGGAAATGGATGATGCCCGCCTCGTGCGCCGCGACGATATCCTGCGGCAACAGCAGGCGGCGCGTAATATCCTTGGAAACCTCGCCCGCCATATAGTCACGCTGCACGGCGTTAACGGTCGGATTTTTATTGGCGTTCTCCTGCTTGACCTCTTCGTTATTGGACTCGATCAGGCTCAGGATGCGGTCGTCCGTCGTATTGGACTTGCGCACGAGCGTGCGTACATAGCGGTAGGTGATGTACTTCTTTGCAACCTCAAAGGCGCCGTGCGCCATGATCTGCTGCTCGACAAGATCCTGAATTTCCTCCACGGACGGACTGCGGCCCATCTCCTGGCAGGCGATTTCAACGCTCTCTGCAATTCTTCTGATCTGCAGCGGCGTCATGCGGGCGTTTTCCTCCACCACGTCGTTTGCCTTTGTAATGGCCATCAGGATCTTACTGATATCAAAAACCTCTTCCGCGCCGTTCCTCTTTATAATCTTCATGCGTGTATCCCCCTTTATACGAATTTCCGATCAAACGGTTTCCCTGTTCCAGGCCGCTCTATGGCGTGTTATGCTGCACGTCTCTCTCGCGTTCGTTTCCTATTATACAACATCTTGTGGTAATTGCAAGAGCAATACCACAAGATTTTCGCTTTTATCGATATTCGTAAAAGTTTGCTTCGTTTCCCCCGCGTTTTTTGTCGAGAAAGCCAAGGCGCCTCTGCCTCCGTTCCCTGCAGCGGACTGCGGCGCATTTTCCGCCAAGGCTTTCCTTGCATTCAAAACGGGGCTTCCTGCGTTTTTCAAATCAGACGGCCTGCAGGGGCAGCCGCTGATTTTGCGGACAAATGCTTACCGTTCGCTTCTGCCGCACAAATCAGGGTACACGCCGGCTCGTCCCGGTTCACGCAGCCATCCGGGCGCGGCGCGAGAGCCGCCGATAGGCGACCGTACAGACCACCACGGAAACTAACGAACCGAGAACCGTCGCCAATCCCATGGGAAACAGCGTCTTGGGGAAATACCGCGAAGCCAGATACGCACCCGGAATGCGGGCAAGCGCAATGGCCAGAATATTGTGCAGGAAGGAAAGCCCGGACTTTCCGCAGGCGCAGAAATAGCCGCTGAAGCAGAAATGGATCCCCGCAAGCGCGCAGTCCCAGATATAGCCGCGCAGATACTGCCCGCCGAGCCGGATGACCTCCGCCCCGTCCTCCGCCGCGCGGTCGGTAAAGAGCGCAACGACCGGCTCCGCCGCAAACTGAATGATAATTGCGACTGCAAAGCCAAAGCCCGCCGCCAGCAGTATGGCATAGCGCAGCGTCAGCCGCGCACGCTCCGGCTTATTCGCGCCGATGTTCTGCGCGCCCAGCGCGGAAACCGTAGAGAGCATGGACGAGGGAATCAGGAACAGGAAGCCGATGATCTTCTCCACAATGCCGACGGCCGCCGCATCGTTCAGGCCGCGCCGGTTGGCAATGATCGTAATCACGATAAAGGCAACCTGAATCAGGCCGTCCTGCAGTGTGATCGGCAGACCGATGCGCAGAATTCTTGCAAGCGTCGGCCGGTGCGGGCGAAAATCCCGCCGTGAAATGGGCAGAATCCGCCGTTTTAAAAGAAAGCACAGAGACGCCGCAACGCTGATCGCCTGCGACAGCGTCGTTCCCAGCGCCGCGCCGACCGGCCCCATGTGCATCGGCCCCATAAACAAAACGTCCAGTCCGATATTGATGACGCAGGCCACCGCCACAAAGGCCATCGGGCTTTTCGAATCGCCCATCCCGCGGAATATGGAGCTGAGGACATTATAGGCCGTGATAAACGGGATCCCGCAGAAGCAGACCGTGAGATAGGAACCCGTTCCCTCCACGGCTTCCCGCGGCGTGGACATAACGGAAACGATCGGCCGGGTCAGCAGCAGGAGCAGCGCCGTCAGAAGCACCGAAACGCCCGCAAACAGCGTCACCGTATTGCCGACCTCCCGCGCCGCCCGTCTTTTGTCCCCGCCGCCAACGGACTGCCCAACGCTGACCGTCGTTCCCATCGCCAGGCCGACCAGCATCACCGTCAGCATATGCATCACCTGCGAGCCGATCGAAACGGCCGTCGTGCTGGCTACGCCCTCGAATTGTCCGATGAGGAAGAGGTCGGCCATTCCGTACAGTGTTTGCAGAAAATAAGAAAGAAGATACGGCAGAGAAAACGTCAGTACGTTCCGAAGGACGCTGCCGGTCGTCCGATTTTGTTCCATGGAAATCTCCTGTGCGGTGTGTACGCGGCAGTTGTCTCTGACCGCGCAAAGGCTTGAGGGAATCTCCGGCTTTCGGAGATTCCCTGATTTTACAGTTTGGTATTTTCGGTGCGGCGCCGTCGGTCTTTCTCCTCTCCAAAGCCGCACCGAATCGTTTTCTATTCGCGTGTATTACGGTTTCTTCTTCAACCGAACCCGCTCCTTGTTCGGCAGCGCGAAAAGCGGAATAAACCGATCCCAGCCGGTAAAGGTTAGAAGCAGCAGGGAGCCGACAACAAGGAAGCTCATGTAATTATGGCGAATAATATCAAAGGTCGTGAAATGATACATGGGATAAACGGCGTTGGCGATCGAAGCAAAGAACACCGGGAAGCAGTGCCACGGCACAAGCTCCGAGCCGTAAATGCCCATAGAGGAGGTGAACGTCGCAAGGCGCAGCCGCAGCCGATAGGCATCCGACTCGTCCGTGCATTCGACATTTTTTTCGGTGATATCGCGCACGATCGGGGAGATCGTGGCAACCTGCGCGGCCTCATCGGCCAGCGCCATGTTGCCAAGCAGACACAGAACGCCGCACCAGCCCATGAGCTGCTGCACATTGCGTGAAATTCGCACGACGAGCTTTGCCAGTGGGTCAAACGCGTTCATCGCGTTCATAATGCCGCCGAAGGCCGCGACCCACATCATCATGACGACCGACCAGCTGCCGGCGTCGCCAAACCCCTTCAAAAGCAGGTCGTGCAGCCATGCGTCCAGCGTCATCGTACCGGCCAGCAGGCCGAGCAGCAGGGAAAACACCATGCCCGCGCCAAGGCAAAGCAGTGTATGAATTCCGCAGAACGCCATTACAATTACGATCAGCAGCGGGATCACCATATAGAGCGGCACGCCCTGCTGTACCTGTGAAAGAAGCAGCAGCGCCGAGGGGCGCTCCTGCGCCAGCGCGGCATAGGCGCTTTCGGGGATCTGCGCGATTGCCTGTACCGCATCTCCCTGCACATTTGGCAGCCGCAGACCGGCTAAAAAGAAAAGAACGCCTGCGATCAGAAGGCACAGGATCGACCAGACGCTCTGATGCTTGACGCGGTCAATGATCCTGACGTCCTGCATCCCGCAGCTCAGGACGGTCACATCGGAAATCATACCGATGTTGTCGCCGAAGCAGGCGCCGCCCGCAATCGCGCAGACGGTCAGAAGCACGTCACCGCCGACCAAATGGTTGAGCCACAGGAAGATTGGCGCGCAGGCGGCAAAGGTTCCCCACGAGGTTCCGGTTGCAACAGACAAAAGGCAGGTAACCAGAATGGCAACCGGGGCAATGGTTCGCGCGGTCACGCCGAGCCGCAATGCCAGATTGATGAGCGCTGCGCCGACGCCGCTGGCCATAAAGCACTCCGCAACGCCATAGGCAAACATCAAAATAAAGAAAATCAGCGTAATGTGCCGCGCCGCCTTCAGCCCCTCCTCAAATGCTTCCTGAAAACCGACGGATTTTGTAAGCATATAGACGAGGATCGCCGCAAAGGTTGCAATCGGCGCAGCCAGAAGCAGGTCAAGCTGAAAGAGAATTACCAGCAGCGCAAAAATGAGCAGCGGAATAAACCGCAGCACCGCGACTGCAGCGCCTGATTTTTTCTGTTTCTTTTCCTTCATTTCCTTCATAAGCACACTTCCCATTTTCAAATCAAAACTTATTTTAATTTTAACAAAGCCGCACAGGAAAGTAAATGAGAATTTCACGTCCTCCATAAATTCCGCAAAAAAAACAAAAATACTACTGGAAATATCCACGCAAATGGTGTATATTAATAATTGAATAAATGCATAGAACGAGGAAGTGCTTTCAATATGGCAATTCAGGTGAAAAGTGAGATCGGCAAGCTGCGGCGCGTGCTTTTACAGCGCCCCGGGCTGGAGCTGGATCATCTGATCCCCGGCGCGCTGGAGCGTCTGCTGTTTGACGATATTCCCTATCTGCACGGCGCGCAGCAGGAGCATGACCGGTTTGCGGAAACGCTGCGCGCGTGCGGCGCAGAGGTTGTCTACCTCGCGGATCTTGCCGCGGAGACAATCGCGCAGGACGACGCCGTAAAGGAGCAGTTCGTGCGCGATTTCATCCACGCCTCCGGCTGCATCGCGGAGAATTACGCAGACGAGCTGCGCGAGTTTCTGCTCGGCATTTCCGATCCGCGGGAGCTGATCCTGAAAACGATGGCCGGTGTGGAATTCACCGAGCTTGCACCGCGCATGGGCAATTCGCTGGCCGCTTTTCTGCACGACAAGAGCGACTTCGCGCTCGACCCGATCCCGAACCTTTACTTTACCCGCGACCCCTTTGCCGCGATCGGCACGGGCGTCACGCTGCATCATATGTACTCCGTCACGCGCAACCGCGAGACGATCTACGGCCGCTACATTCTGCAGTACCACAAGGACTACGCCGGCAAGGTGCCCTTCTATTACCTGCCGGACGACCCCTTCACGCTGGAGGGCGGCGATATTCTGAATCTCTCCAACCATGTTCTTGCGGTCGGCATCTCGCAGCGAACCATGCCGGAGGCCATCGAGCGGCTGGCGCGCAGTCTGTTCGCCGACGAGGCCTGCGAAATCGACACCGTGCTTGCGCTCGGCATTCCGAGCAAGCGCGCCTTCATGCACCTTGACACCGTGCTGACGCAGGCCGATTACGACACGTTCATCATCCATCCCATCATTTTGGAATCCCTGCGCATCTTTGAGCTGAAGCCCGCCGCCAAAGGCGGCATCAGCGTCCGCGAGCTTTCGACCGACCTGCGGCAGACGCTGCAGACCTATCTCGGCCTCGACAAGGTCACGCTCATCCGCTGCGGCGGCTTTGACGACATTGCCGCCCAGCGTGAGCAGTGGAACGACGGCTCGAATACGCTGTGTGTCGCGCCGGGTGTCGTGATCGCTTACGACCGCAACCACGTCACAAACCGACTTTTGGAGGATCACGGTATTCAGGTGCTCAAAATTCCAAGCGGAGAGCTTTCCCGCGGACGCGGCGGCCCGCGCTGCATGAGCATGCCGCTCTGCCGGGATCCGCTTCCCCGCTGACCAAACGAACACAATATTGAAATATTTATGAATTGAAGGAGTTTTCATCATGGCTGTGAATTTAAGAGGAAGAAGCTTTCTGAAATTGCTCGACTTTACCCCGGCGGAAATCCGCTATCTGCTCGACCTGAGCAAAACCTTCAAGCAGCAGAAGCGCGCGGGTATGCCGCACGATCATCTGCGCGGCAAGAACATCGTTCTGCTTTTTGAAAAGACCTCGACCCGCACCCGCTGCTCGTTTGAGGTTGCCGGCCGCGATCTTGGCATGGGCGTGACCTATCTGGATCCGGGCAGCTCACAGATGGGCAAAAAGGAATCCATCGCCGATACCGCGCGCGTTCTGGGCAGAATGTACGACGGCATTGAATACCGCGGCTATCACCAGACGGTCGTGCAAGAGCTTGCGGATTACGCGGGCGTTCCGGTCTGGAACGGCCTGACGGACGAATTCCACCCGACGCAGATGCTTGCGGATCTTCTCACGATCGAAGAAAAGTTCGGCCGTCTCAAGGGCATCAACTTTACTTACATGGGCGACGCCCGCAACAACATGGGCAACTCCCTGATGGTCGCCTGTGCCAAGATGGGGCTTAACTTCACCGCCTGCGCGCCGAAGGCGCTGTTCCCGGCGGAGGAGCTGGTGAATACCTGCCGCGCGATTGCCGCCGAAAACGGCTGCACCGTCACCCTGACCGAGAGCGTCGAGGAGGGCACGCGGAACGCAGACGTCATCTACACGGATATCTGGGTCTCGATGGGAGAACCGGACAGCGTCTGGGCAGAGCGCATCCGCCTGCTGACGCCGTATCAGGTCAACGCGAAGGCCATGGCCAATGCGAAGGACACCGCCATTTTCATGCACTGCCTGCCGTCGTTCCACGATACCAAGACCACGATCGGCGCACAGATCGCCGAGAAGTTCGGCATCACCGAGATGGAGGTCACGGATGAGGTGTTCGAGTCGAAGCAGTCCGTTGTCTTTGACGAGGCGGAAAACCGGATGCACACCATCAAGGCCGTGATGTACGCAACGCTCCACTGACCGTTCGGGAGGTTTTCCGTTGAACAAGAAGCTTTGGCCGCGCCTTGCGCTGCTTGGCGTGGCAATCATCTGGGGCAGCTCCATGGTCGTGGTCAAGACCGCGACCGAGAGCCTGCCGTCCGACTATCTGGTCACGCTGCGCACGCTGCTTGCCTGTATCGCGCTGTGCCTGCTGTTTCCCAAGCACCTGAAGAAGTTGGACTGGAGCTATCTTCTCCCCGGGATTGTGATCGGCGGCTGCCTGTTCCTTGCCTATTGGATCCAGACATTGTCCGTCGTGGACGGGATGCCGGGCAAAAGCACGGTGCTTGCCGCGATCTACTGCGTGCTGGTTCCGTTTCTTGCCTGGATCGTCTGCAAGCGCCGTCCGAACCTCTGCCAAATCGCCGCGGCCTTGCTTTGCATCGTGGGCGTCGGCGTTGCGGCAAATCTCAGCCTGCGCAGCCTGACGATCGAGCAGTCCGATCTCTATGCGCTCATCAGCAGCTTTTTCTATGCGGCGCACATCGTGACGATCGACCGCTTCGGCGAGAAGAAGGATCCGATCCTGCTGACCATCGTACAGTTTTTCTTTTGCAGCGTATTCGGCTGGATCGTCACGCTCGTGCGGGAGGGCGGCGTACCGGCGCTTCACATGCGCGCGCTGGGCGACCTTGCCTACCTTGCCTTTATGTGCACAGGTGTCGCACTGCTGCTGCAGAATTTAGGGCAGAGCAAGGTAGAGCCGACGACGGCCTCGATTTTGATGAGCATGGAATCCCTGTTCGGCGTGCTGTTTTCCGTCTGGTTTGCCGGAGAAACGCTGACCGTCACGCTGCTTTGCGGCTTTGTCCTGATTTTCGGCGCGATCCTGCTCTCGCAGACCGACCCGGCACACCTGAAGCTGCGCCGACCGAAAAAATAACGCCGCGCCGCAAAAAACATCCTGCGCCCACGCGCGGGGGCAGGCATCTCAAGGGCATCGACTTGCGGTGGAAAACACGTCCAAAAAATATAAAAAGCATACGAAATCGGCTGAAAAGCGGATCTCGTATGCTTTTTTCTATAAATTTTCAACGAGAAATCAAATATGTTTTCTCGCTTTTACGGCTACGAACCTTAAGAGCAGCCCGCACTCCCGCGAAGCGCTCTCTTCCTCTCTCGTTATCCGCCGCAGGTTGCGCAGGCGGTATAGCCTGCGGCCTGCGCCGCGTAAATGCGATAGACCTTCCAGGTTCCGGAGAGGTTCAGCTTGCTGCAGCCGTAGCAGTGATAATATCGGTCGTTATAGCCCACGAAGCAGACGGAGGATTTAAAAAACTCCGTTGTGGTTTGCAGGCCGCTGTTCTTGCTCTGCAGGCCGGCAATTTCGCTCAAAAGCGCAATGATCCGCCCGGACAGCGACTGATTCTCCGACTGCATGGCGTTCTGCTGCTCCGATGCGGCGGCCAGCTCCTCAGAAAGCTGCTCCTTTTCCTGCAGCAGCGCATCATAGTCCTTCTTCTGCTGCTCCAGTGCAAGCTCCTGCTGCTTCGCCTGCTTCTCCTGCTCGTCCAGCTGCGCCTGCAGCGTCTTGGCTGCAAGCTCCTGCTGGGAGATCGTTTCGTTCGCAGCGGTCAGCGCCTGCTGCGTCTGCGTCAGCTCCGCGGCGGTTTTCCGGTTGGCTTCCTCCTGCGCGGCAAGCGTGTCCTCGCGGCGGCGGAGCTGATTTTTCTCCACCAGAATGTTCCGGTAGTACGTCCGATAGCCGTAAATCAGGGCGGCGACGCTCAGGCAGAGCAGCACGCCGACACAGCACAAAGCAACGGTCAAACGGCGCTTGGTCTTCCGGCTTTTCTGCCAAAGCACAGCGTCCTTCGGCAGCTTTCCTGCCTCCTTTGCGGGTGCTTTTGCGGAAGCGGCTGCCTTGCCCTCGGTGCGTTTTCCGTCGGAGAGAGCCGGCCGCTTCTTTTTTCCCTTCGGCGGTGCTTCCTTTGTCGCAGCGGCAGTCCCCCGCTGCGGCGGCAGCGCAGGCGGCGCCTCGTTCGCCGCCAGCGACTCCGCTTCCAGAATTGCCTCACACTCTACGCAAAACAGCTCATCGCTCTCGATCGACCGGCCGCATCGAATACACTTCATGGCGCCCACCTCCAAATTTTTTGTCTATAGAGGTATCATACTACAGTTTTTTGACCCTGTAAACATCCGCAGGCGGAATTTTGTCGTTTTTTGTTTTGGGAAAGCACCGGCGTCCGCCGCAGACGATCAAACGGTGGGATCGTTTGATCCGTATTATGAGCTTTCTAAGGCAACACCACACAATTGCGTTTTCGTGCTTCGGCGGATCTTTTCCGCCAATTGTGCGGTTTGAAAAGTTTGAAATACATACAGTATTCCTGCATTTTTCAACCCTTGACTTGACGAAAAATCACTTGCCGAATCAGCTTACCGAATTATGCGGTTCTGCTCTAAAAATTATCGAACCGCCGTCGGAAGAATAAAGCTCTCCATGCAATAGCGCATAATGGCGCGGCGGGTAATGATTCCAATAAACGCCTGCTTATCGTCGATGACGGGGACGAAATTCTGATCCACGGCGCGCGTGATCAGATCCTGCATATTCATCGTCACAGTGACGGGGCGGTTATCCCGACGACGCGGGATCTCCAGCAGGCTGTGCTCCTCCATCTCGTGCAGATCGAAGCAGCCCAGATTTTTGATTGCCCACAGAAGATCGCCCTCCGTCAGCGTGCCGAAGTATTCGCCGTTGCGCCGAAGGATCGGGAGCGCGGCATAGCCCGCGGACTCCATGCGCTCCAGCGCCTGCCGAATGGTAAAGTCGTCGTATAGATAGGCACAGTCCGTCTTTGGCGTCAGGAAAAATAAAATATTCAAGCTGCGGCCTCCTTTCTCGTCTGTCATTATACCAAGCGGGCGACCAAAAGTCTGTAAAGGAAGTGTTAAATAAAAAAATTCGCCGCAGAAAAAACTGCGGCGAATTTGTGGATTTTCACAAGGCTGCGGGGCAGACAGCGTCTCAGATCGTAGGCTGGTTTGCCGCCTCGATGATCTTGACGAACTTCTCCGGAACGAGCGAAGCGCCGCCGATCAGGCCGCCGTCGATGTCCGGCTGCGCCAGAAGGTCATAGGCGTTTTTGTCGTTCATGCTGCCGCCATACAGGATGGAAATGGCACGGGCGTCCTTGGAGCTGTAGAGCTTGCGGACGACGGTACGGATATGCTCACAGACCTCCTCCGCCTGCTCCGGCGTCGCGGTTCTGCCGGTGCCGATGGCCCAGATCGGCTCATAGGCGATGTGTACCTTGCGGATCTTGTTGTCCGGCACGCCGGCAAGCGCCAGCTTGATCTGCATGGCGATCCACTCGCTCGTGATGCCGGCCTCGCGCTGCTCCAAGCTCTCGCCGCAGCAGAGGATGGGAACAAGCCCCGCCTCCAGCGCTGCCAGCACCTTTGCGTTGACGTCCTGATCCGTCTCGCCCATGGCGCGGCGCTCAGAATGGCCGATGATGACGTACTTGCAGCCCGCGTCAACGAGCATATTGGTCGCGATCTCTCCGGTATATGCGCCGGAAGCGTTGGCATTGCAGTTCTCTGCGCCGATGCCCACGCGCGTGTCGCGCATAGCGCGGACAGCCGCCGGAATGCAGACGGCAGGGACGCACAGCGCGATGTCGCACCAGCGGCCTCTGGGCATAATGGTCTTAAACTGCGCCATAAACTCTTTCGTCTCGCTGGGCGTTTTATTCATTTTCCAGTTGCCGGCGATTACGGTCTTGCGATATTTTCTGTTCATAATAATTTCTTCTCCTGCTTTATAATCAATATTCAAAAAGCTTATTTATCTTCCAGGCAAGCGATGCCGGGCAGCTCCAGACCCTCCAGGAATTCCAGAGAAGCACCGCCGCCGGTGGAAATATGCGTGATCCGATCTGCGAAGCCGAGCTGCTCGCAGGCCGCCGCAGAGTCACCGCCGCCGACGATCGTCGTGGCATCGGCATCCGCCAGCGCCTGTGCAACGGCGATCGTGCCCTTGGCCAGCGTCGGGTTCTCAAAGACGCCCATCGGCCCGTTCCAGACGACGGTCTTTGCACCCTTGACCGCGTCGGCAAACAGCGCGCGGGTCTTTTCGCCGATGTCGAGGCCTTCCATGTCCGCCGGGATCTCCGTAACGGGAACCGTGCGGACCTCGATCGGCCCGTCGATCGGGTCGGGGAAGGAAGCTGCAACCACCGTATCGATCGGAAGCAGAAGCTTGACGCCCTTCTCCTCCGCCTTCTTCATCATGTCGCGGCAATAATCGACCTTTTCCGCGTCAAACAGGGACTTGCCGATGCCGTAGCCCTTAGCCGCCACGAAGGTATAGGCCATGCCGCCGCCGATGATCAGCGTATCGACCTTTTCCAGCAGGTTGTTGATGACGTTCAGCTTGTCGGACACCTTTGCGCCGCCCAGAATCGCGACGAAGGGGCGCTCCGGATCCGCCAGCGCCTTGCCCATAATGCCGATCTCCTTTTCGATCAGGAAGCCGCAGACGGCGGGAAGATACTCCGCTACGCCCGCCGTGGAGGAATGGGCGCGGTGCGCCGTACCGAAGGCATCGTTAACAAAAAGCTCCGCGAGAGAGGCCAGCTCCCTGGAAAGCTCTGGGTCGTTCTTCGTCTCGCCCTTCATGAAGCGCGTGTTCTCCAGCAGCATGACCTCGCCATCCTGCAGGGAAGCGGCCAGACGCTTGGCATCATCGCCCACGACATCCTTTGCCATCTTCACCTCAACGCCGAGCAGCTCGCTCAGGCGATCGGCGACGATCTGCAGGGAAAGCTCCGGCTTAAACTCACCCTTGGGCTTGCCCATATGGCTGCAAAGAATGACGCGCGCGCCATGCTCGCGCAGATACTGAATGGTCGGAAGGGCGGCAACGATGCGCTTGTCGCTGGTGATCTTCCCGTCCTTGGTCGGCACGTTGAAGTCGCAGCGGCACAGAACGCGCTTACCGGCTACATCGATATCACGAATGGATTTCTTATTGTAGTTCATAATAACCTCCAAAATATAGTTAGGGCAGCACCGCACAATTCGGCAAACTGATTCAGCGAGTGATTTTTCGTCAAGTCAAGGGTTGAAAAGTGCTGGAATACTGTATGTATTTCAAGCTTTTCAAACCGCAAAATTGGCGGAAAAGATCCGCCGAAGCGCGAAGACGCAATTGTGCGGTGTTGCCTTAGTATAAAACGCGGAAATCGCAAGGGTTTACTTCATTTTCCCGTAATCCTTTAAATGGGGAAAGGACAGCTGGCGCAGTGCCTCAAAGACGGTCACGGCGACGGAATTGCTGAGGTTCAGGCTGCGCGCCTCCGGAATCATCGGGATGCGGACGCAGCGGTCGCGGTGCGCCTCCAGAAACGGCTCCGGCAGGCCCTTCGTCTCCTTGCCGAAGAGCAGGTAGCAGCCGTCATGATAGGAAACGTCCGTATAGCAGCGCGGCGCCTTCGTGGAAAGCAGATAGAACTCCTCCACCCGGTTTCTTGAAAAGAAGTCCGCAAGATCCCGGTAAACGCAAACGTCGACCAGGTGCCAATAGTCCAGTCCGGCGCGCTTGACCGCCTTATCCGAAATATCGAAGCCCAGCGGCTCAATGAGATGCAGTCGGCTGCCCGTGGCGGCGCAGGTTCTCGCAATGTTGCCGGTGTTCTGCGGAATTTCCGGCTCGACCAGTACAATATTCAGCACGACGCGAAAAAGACCCCTTCCCGCACTTTGGTTTTACGTTGCATATTCTATGATAAATTTCGCAAAAATTCAACACTTTTTCTTTGCTTTTCCCGAAAATTCACAAGAAATTAAAAAACTTCATCTAACTGCACATCTGCGCTTGCAATTTTCCCGCCTGTTTCGTACAATGTAGTGGATAACAGAGAAAAGTCCCCGTTTTCGGGGAAGAAGAGGAGCTTTTTGTGAACGATTATTTCCATTTAACGCTTTCGCCGCGCGAGGTGAATGCCGTCAGCGCGCTCGGCCTTGCGCACATCGGCGACGGCGTGTTTGAGCTGATGGTTCGCGCCTATCTGTGCTGCGAAGGACATTCCAGGGCGGGTGAGCTGCACCGGCTGACCGTCTCCTATGTCTCCGCGCCGTCGCAGGCGCGATTTTGCGCGACGCTGCTGCCGCTTCTTGACGAGCAGGAGCAGGCGTTTTACCGCCGTGGCTACAACGCCCATCCGCATATGATCCCCAAGAATGCCAGCAAGCACGAGTATGCTTGTGCGACCGGATTGGAGTCGCTGTTCGGCGCGCTCTATCTTTTGGGCGAGACCGACCGGCTAAACGAGCTGTTTTCCATGCTCATGGAGGCGCGCCATGCCGTTTGACGCCGTATTTCTCTCCGCCGTCCGGCGAGAATTGGAGCAAAAGCTCATCGGCGCAAAGGTCGATAAGGTGCAGATGCCCGCGCGCGACACCGTCATTCTGCAGCTGCGCACGCATTCCGGCACGGAGCGTCTGCTTTTGAGCGCAAATTGCAGCCGCCCGCGCGTGCATCTTACGCGCGCGGTCATGGAGAATCCCGCTTCGCCGCCGATGTTCTGTATGCTGCTGCGCAAGCATCTTTCCGGCGGGCGCATTGCGGCGCTTTCGCAGCTTCCCATGGAACGCAGTCTGGAAATCACGCTCGACTGCACGGATGAAATGGGCGAGCCGTCGCGCAAGCGGCTGATTCTGGAGCTGATGGGGCGCAATTCCAACCTCATTTTCGTCGGGGCGGACGACCGCATTCTGGACTGCGTGCGGCGCGTAGACCTTGCAATGAGCGAACGGCGGCAGGTGCTGCCGGGGCTTTACTATCAGCAGCCGCCGCAGCAGGAAAAGCGGAACCCCTTAAAAACGGACGAGGCAACGATTTTCGCGCTTCTTTCCTGCGTGCGCAGCCCGAAGCGCTTTGACAGCTTCCTGCAGGAGAATTTCGTCGGCCTTTCGCCGCTCATCTGCCGGGAGCTTTCCTATGATCTGTTCTCCACGGTGGAGCTGGATCTTCTGACGCTGACCGAGGCGGAACGCGCGCGCGCCGCAGGCAGGCTGTTTACCGCCTTCCGTGCGCTGACCGAGAAGCCCGTGCCGACGCTTCTGACCAGAAACGGCGAGCCGTGCGACTTCACCTACCGCCCCATCCGGCAGTATGGCGGCTATCTTGCACAGGTCGAGCTGGAAAGCTTTTCGCAGCTTCTCGACCGCTTCTATGCCGAGCGGGAGCACGCCGAATCCATGCGGCAGAAGGGGCAGACCCTGCGCCGAGCCGTGACGAACCTGCGCGACCGCACGGCGCGGAAGCTCGCCGTGCAGCGCAAGGAGCTGACCGCGACCTATGATCGCGAGCGGCTGCGCCGTCTGGGCGATATTGTCACGTCCAATCTTTATGCCATTGCACGCGGGCAAACCCGTCTGACGGCGGTAGATTTTTACGACCCGGAGATGCGCACCATTGAGATTCCGCTCTCGCCGCAGCTCTCGCCGCAGCAAAACGCCGCCCGGTTTTATAAGGACTACGCCAAGGCAAAGCACGCGGAGAAGATCCTGACGGAGCAAATCGCACAGGGCGAGACCGAGCTTTCCTATTTTGAGAGCATTTTGGACGAGCTGAACCGCGCCGAAACGGAAAAGGATCTTGCGGAAATCCGCGCAGAGCTTTCGGACGGCGGCTATGTAAGGGACCGGGAGCAGAAGAAAAAAATCAAAACCGCCCCACAAAAGCCGATGCAGTTTCGTTCCTCGGACGGCTACACGATCTACGTCGGCCGGAACAACCGGCAGAACGATCTGCTCACGACCAAGCTCGTCCAGCGCGGCGATCTTTGGCTGCACGCGCAGAAGATCCACGGCAGCCACGTTATCATCGAAACAAACGGAACCGTGCCGCCGGACTCGACCGTCACGGAGGCGATGGAGCTGGCGGCCTACTTCTCGCAGGCGCGGCAGGGACAGGGCGTGCCGGTGGATTATTGCCCGGTGCGCAACGTGAAAAAGCCGAACGGCGCAAAGCCGGGCATGGTGGTCTACGAGCGCTATTCCACAGGCTATGTCACCCCGGAAAAGGAAAAGGTAGAGGCGCTCCGCGTATAGGAAGACTGCCAAGCAAGTCCGTAACCGTCAAAACGGAAAAACATCTCCGGCGATTTCCATGAAAAACGTACCCATTTTGTTTTTTAGGGACAATTCAAACAAATGCGGTTCAAAAAGTAAATCCTATCTATTGTTCGGTTTGAAACCGTCAAAACGGGAAAATGCTTCCCCCGTTTTGACGGTTTCGAACTATATTTACCGGCTGCGCGGGCGCACAGCCGTACCCGCTGCAGTGTTCTTTTCCTGCGCCGGAAAAAAATTTTAGAAAAGGGCTTGACATTTCGCTTGTATCATTGTATTATATTGCTAACACAATGATACAGAGGAGGTTGCCTATGGACTACACGTTTTCCAACAGCCAGCCCATCTGGATGCAGCTCACGGATATTCTGACCGAACGCATCGTCACCGGCGTCTACCCGGCGGGCGAGCGGATCCCAACCGTGCGCGAATTTGCGGCGGCATTCGGCGTCAATCCCAACACCATGCAGCGCGCGCTGACCCAGCTGGAAGCAGACGGTCTCGTCTGCACGAACCGCACGGTCGGCCGCAGCGTCACGCAGGACGACGCCGCCATCCAGAAAACAAGAAGACGTCTGGCACAGGCCAAGATTGATGCCTATCTCAGCGGCATGGCACAGCTCGGCTTCTCGAAGGAGGAAGCCGCCGCGCTGCTCGCCGAGGACGCATCCGGCGAATCACAAAAATGAAGGAGTAATAAAATATGGAACAAACACTGATTTCCTGTCAGGGATTAAGCAAAAACTTTGACGGCGTACGCGCGCTCGACAACGTAGATCTCGCAGTCGGCACGGGGCGCATCATCGGCCTGCTGGGGCCGAACGGCTCCGGCAAAACAACGCTCATTAAAATTCTCTGCGGTCTGATTCAAAAGACCTCCGGCACGGTTACCGTAGACGGACACGAGCCGGACACCTACACCAAATCTATCATCAGCTATCTGCCGGATCGGATGTATTTTGACGATCATGCGCGTGCCGTCGATATGCTCAAGCTGTTTTCCGATTTCTATTCGGATTTCGATTATGAGAAGGCGGAATCCATGTGCGCCAGCCTCGGCATTGCGCTCAAGCAGCGGATCAAGGCCATGAGCAAGGGCACAAAGGAAAAAATGCAGCTTGTGCTGGTCATGAGCCGCAAGGCAAAGCTCTATCTGCTCGACGAGCCGATTGCCGGCGTTGACCCCGCCGCGCGCGACTTTATTTTGAACACAATTCTCACGAACTACAATTCGGAGGGTACCGTCATTATTTCCACACACCTCATCGCGGATATCGAGCAGGTGCTTGACGAAGCCATTTTCCTGCAAAACGGGCATATCGTCCTGCATGATACGGTAGATAACATTCGCGAACGCGAGGGAAAGAGCGTGGACGCGCTGTTCCGCGAGGTATTTCGCGCACACGCACTGTAAGGAGGAAAAGAAAACATGCTTGGTAAACTTTTAAAATACGACAATCGTTCCATGTTCCGCCTGTTTCTGCCGCTCTGGGCGGCAATTCTGGTGCTGTCTTTCATCAACCACTTCACGCTGTTCCGTCTGTTCAGCAGCACGAGCATGAATCTGCCGAAGACGGTATTTCTAATCGCCTACATTCTTCTGGTTTCAGCGGTCTGCATCATTTCCGTCGTCTACATCATCCAGCGCTTCTACTCCGGCCTTCTGCGCGACGAGGGCTACCTGATGTTCACCCTGCCGGTCAAGCACTGGCAGCTCATCACCTCGAAGCTGCTGACCGCGCTGCTGCTGGTTCTGTGCAGCATCGTTGTCGGCGTTGCCTCCACCGCGCTGTTAGCGGGCAATAAATTCCCGTGGAAGGAGATCTTCGCGTGGCTCCGCGAGATCGACTGGAGCTTCAAGAGCGTCCTGCTTCTGGTGCTTCTGATCCTGCTTCTGGTCTTCAGCGTTGCAAAGACCGTTCTGCATTTCTACATTTCCATGGCGATCGGGCAGCTCTCCAACAAGCGCAAGGTGCTCTGCTCCGTCGGCGCGTTCTTCGGCATCAGCCTGATTTTGAACACGATCGTAACGACGCTGTTCAATTCCCTGCTTGTTACACCGGCCGAGGACTCCACGCTGTTCCGCTCCGTGAGCGATACGCCGCTGGATGCCGCGCTTCTGAGCGTCGGGCTGTACCTTGGCGCAACGCTGCTGCAATGCGCGATTTTCTTCTTCCCGACCGAGCTTCTTCTGCGCAGGAAGCTGAACCTCGAATAAGCATATATAGAGCAAAGGAGCCGGGCGGTTCGCCCAATGTCACTAAGTTAAGAAAGGCTGGGTCTCGCGGAAATGCGGGGCCCGGTTTTTTTGTAACTATTTTCAAAAAACACTTGACAAATACAGTAAAATGTGCGGCCT
>CABQNH010000037.1 GCA_902465435.1 uncultured Eubacteriales bacterium
TGGTACTTCTATTCTACACCACATTGGAGGTTTACACAAATTTTGGGATGGCCTCAAAAATCGTCAAAAATGGTTTCTCATTTTGACGGTTACGGACTTTATTGACAGCCTGGGGCTGGCGCATGGCCATTCAGATGGCCATGCGCAGCGGTCTTGGGCGGCGCTTTGGGAAACGCACGGCCGCCGGGCAGCGCGCTACAGCCGTTCCGATATCATGCGCGCAAGCATCTGCGCGCCGTTTTTCGCGCTTTCCTGCAGCGCCCGGTAGCGCTCACGGCGGCGCGCGTCGTCGGCCGAAAGCCGCGCAAAATCCTCGGCAGCGGCGCATTCTCCCTCGTACAGTCGGCGCAAAAATGTCAGAATGTCCATTGTCTGCACGGTCAGCGGCGTGCAGGGCGAAACGGTCGCCTGCTTGCCGGTTCGCAGGTAATACAGGGTGCGCAGCGCTGTCTCGCGTTCAAACTGCTCCCGCGCAAGCTCCCGCAGCGCCACTGCGTCGGGTCGGCCGATCTGCCCGGCCAAAAGCAGCGTTTCGCGCTGCCGGCAGCGCTCCTTCTGCAGCCGCTGCAGCATTCGTTCGCCGGTGCTCTCCGGCTCGCGCTGCGTGACGCGCGCCCAAACCTCGCGCTCGCGTTCGATGTCGTTCGGATGCAAGCTCTTTGCCTCCTTTCCGGGGAACCTCTGCAAGCGCCGCAGGCATAGACAGCGAATACTTTTCCGGCCACTGACGCAAGGCGCAAAAAGCGCAGGCACGCCGGATGGCTTTCCGGCTTTTCAAGCTGCGGTCTTGCGGAAGGGATTCGCCCTCCGCCGCGCAGGACGAAGGCAGAGGTTCCTTAAGTCTTTCGCCATTCTATGACGCGCCGCCGCCGATTGTGCGGCGGCCTTGTTGCGTGCGGCGGGCAGCGCCACAAAATATGGGGCGCTGCCAAAAAGCAGGGGGGAAAACCGTCAAATCTTGACGGCAAATCCGCTTGCCCGGCTCAATCCGGTGTGTTATAATACAGTTTACGAGAGATTCGGAGCTGCTTCGCACGCCTGCGACAGGCGCAAAGCTCCTTATCCAATTCGAAAGCGAGGTGAGCGGGATGGAGCAGATCACCCTTCCCCTGAGCGACTTGAGAAAGCTTTTCGGCGGCGACAATGCAGAGGCGGCGCTTCTGTACCTATATTATAAAAGCGGGCAGCCGCGCGAGCTGGCGCTGGACGCGCTGCGCTTCACGCCCGCACAGATGCAGGCGGCCATGGAGAGCCTGCGTCGGCTCGGCCTCTGGGAGGAACCGGCGCCGAAACACCCGGAACCGACGGAGCGCCCGGTCTACACGGAAAACGATATCCGCGCGGAGATGGAGCGCAAGGGCAGCGATTTCGGCCTTCTTGTGGGCGAGGCGCAGCGGCGGCTCGGCCGCATTCTCTCCGTGGAGGAGCTGAAGATTCTGCTGTCGCTGACGGACTATCTCGGGCTGCCGACGGAGGTCATCGGCATCCTGCTCACCTATTGCATTGACCGCGACCGTGCGCGCGGCCGCGGGCGCGCGCCGTCGATCCGCGCCATTGAGAAGGAAGCGTACCGCTGGGCCGACGAGGGCATCGATACCATCGAGGAAGCGGTAAGCTTCATGCAGCGTGATCTTTATCGGCGCAGCCGCGTCGGCGCGATTCAAAGCCGCCTGCAGATCGACGAGCGGCGGCTGACCAGCGCGGAGGAAAAGTACATTTTATCCTGGCTGGAGATGGGGTTCGGCGAGCGGGAGATCGCGCACGCCTACGAAAAGACCTGCCTGAATGTCGGCGGACTGAAATGGCCGTATCTCAACTCCATCCTGAAGAGCTGGCATGAGCAGGGGCTGCATACCCTGCAGGAGATTCAGGCGGGCGATCGGCAGCCGCAGGCACGCAGCAAAAAGGATGCGCCGCCCGAGAAGCGGCAGCTGAGCAAGCTGGAACGCGAGGCGATTGCCCGCGTCCTGCAGGAAAGTGAGGGAACCGAAGATGGCGTATAACGAAACCGTTCTTCGCCGGGCAAGGCAGCGCCTGCAGCAGGTGCGCGCCGACCGCGAGCAGGAAAACGCTGCGCATCTGGAGCAGGCCTATGCCCGCTATCCCCGTCTGCGGGAGATCGATCACCAGCTCAGAACCACGCTGGCGCAGATCGTTGCGGCCTCTGTCCGCAGCGGCGAGGATCCGTCCGCCGCGCTGGAGGCTGTGCGGGAGGAAAATCTCGCCCTGCAGCGCGAGCGCGAATGGATCGTGGAGGCGGGCGACTTTGAGGAGGGCTACCTCGACGATACGCCGATCTGCCCCAAATGCGGCGGTACCGGCTACGTTGGCGCGCAGATGTGCGACTGTCTGCGGGAGCTTTGCAGGCAGGAGCAGAAAAAGGAGCTGACAACGCTCTTCGGAAACGGGCGCGAGAGCTTTGAGACCTTCCGTCTGAGCTGCTATTCCGACCAGTACGATCCGGAGATTGGCGCAAGCCCGCGCCGTATGATGCAGGGAGTTTTCTCGATTTGCCGCCGCTATGCACAGGAGTTCTCCCCACGGGCGGGAAGCCTGCTGTTTACCGGCGACACCGGGCTTGGAAAAACCTTTTTGTCCGCCTGCATTGCCCGCGTGGTGGCGGACAGCGGCTTTTCCGTCGTATATGACACCGCAGGGAAGCTGTTTTCGGACTTTGAGACGGCGAAATTCGGCGAGAGCACGGAGGAGAACCGCGCGATCACACGCAAATACCTGCAGTGCGACCTTCTGATCATCGACGATCTCGGCACGGAAATGACGACCCAGTTTGTCGTATCCGCGCTCTACACCGTAGTCAACACGCGGCTCATGGACGGCATGCCGACCATCATCTCGACCAACCTGACGCCGGAAACGATCGGAAAGCGCTATTCCGCGCAGATCGCCTCCCGCCTGCTTGGAACCTATAAGGTGCTGAGCTTTTACGGCGAGGACATCCGCCTGCAGAAAAAGGCTTGAAATTTCAGGAAATCCGTCAGGAGGCGTTGACATTTTGCAGACGCCGTGCTAAAATCTCGACAAATAAAGAAACCCGTTGACGCGTCCCGGAAAAGCGGCTCTGCCCGCCGAAGGAGTAACGCTCTCAGGCATCCCGATGGGATAGGACCGGAACGCGAAGGGAACTCTGGAGAAGCTCATTTTTTGAGTGCCGAAGGTGCAAGGCGGTCTTCCGCCGAATCTCTCAGGCAAAAGGACAGAGTGTGCCCGGCCGCGCCTTGTGCGGGGTCAGGCGTACTTTTTGGGCGAACCGGAGCGGTTCGTCCATTTTTCTTTTTTGGAGGAAATCGGGGGATAGGAGGAAAAAATGGAACAGTTCATGCAAAAAGCAATGGAGTACCTTGCGCAGGAGGATCCGGAGATCGCGGCGCTGACGCAGCTGGAATGCGAACGGCAGCAGCGAAATCTGGAGCTGATCGCGTCGGAAAATCTGGTGTCTCCCGCCGTTCTCGCGGCCATGGGAACGGTGCTGACAAATAAGTACGCCGAGGGACTGCCCGGAAGGCGCTATTACGGCGGCTGCGAATATGTGGACTGCGTCGAGGAGCTGGCAATCGCAAGAGCCAAGCGGTTGTTCGGCGCGCAGTTTGCCAATGTGCAGCCGCATTCCGGCGTGCAGGCCAATATGGCGGTCTATGCCGCGCTGCTGCAGCCGGGCGACCGCATTTTGGGCATGGATTTGGCCAATGGCGGTCACCTTTCGCACGGCGCGAGCGTCAGCCAATCCGGTCGGTATTATGAGAGCCATGGCTACGGCGTCGATCCCGAGACCGGCCGCATCGACTTCGACCGGGTGGAAACGCTGCTCAAAACGCTGCGGCCCAAGCTGCTGATCTGCGGCGCATCCGCGTATCCGCGCGCGCTGGACTTCAAGACCTTCGCCGAGCTGGGGCACCGCTATGGCGCGTATGTGATGGCGGATATTGCACACATCTCCGGCCTTGTGGCGGGCGGCGCGCACGAAAGCCCCGTGCCTTACTGCGACGTTGTGACGACCACGACGCACAAGACCCTGCGCGGGCCGCGCGGCGGTCTGATCCTGTCGCGGGACGAGGCGCTGGGCAAGCGGCTTAATGCGGCCGTTTTTCCCGGAACGCAGGGCGGCCCGCTGATGCACACGATCGCGGCGAAGGCCGTCTGCTTCCGCGAGGCAATGACGCCGGACTTCCGGCAGTATGCGGAGCACACGGTACGCAATGCACAGGCGCTGGCGCAGGCGTTCCTGCGGCGCGGCTATGACCTTGTCTCCGGCGGCACGGACAATCACCTGCTGCTGCTCGACCTGCGGCGCTTCGGCATCACCGGGAAGGAGCTGCAGGAGCGGCTGGACGCCGTCTATATCACGGTCAATAAGAACGCCATTCCGAACGACCCGCAGAAGCCCGGCCTGACCTCCGGCGTGCGGATCGGAACGCCTGCCGTCACAACGCGCGGCCTGCGGGAGCAGGAGATGGACACGATCGCCGACTGCATCGATCTTGCCGTCCGCGATTATGACGCGTCGGCCGACGAAATTCGCCGGACGGTCGCACAGCTGACCGCGCAGCACCCCGTTTATTGAGCTTTCAACGGAGGGTCGTGCCGCGGCAAAAGCTTTTTGCAAAAAAGTCCAAAATTTGATTGTGTTTTTTTCAATTTTGCGTTACCATAGAGAAGGAAAAGCATCCTCGCGATGCAACGCTGGTTCCAAAGAGACACAAGGAGGGAAACGCAATGATTCGTGTTGATATATCCAATGTTTGGGGCAGTCTGGCGCTGCCGGATCTGCTCGGCTCGGAAAGTGAGGTTGCAAAGGCACATAAGGTTCTGATGGAGGGAAAGGGGCCGGGTCACGACTATCTCGGCTGGCTGAATCTCCCGACCTTTGAGGAGACGCAGGAAATCTCCCGCATTCGCGATGCGGCGCGCCGCATCCGCGAAAGCTCGGACGTTCTGGTCGTCATCGGTATCGGCGGCTCCTATCTCGGGCCGCGTGCGGCCATTGAGCTGATCAAGGGCGCAAACCACAATTTAAAGGAAGAGGATCCGCAGGTTTTCTTTGCGGGCAACAACCTCTCCACCCGTGCCTGGCAGGAGCTTTGCGAGCTGCTGGAGGGCAAGGACTTTTCCATTAACATCATCTCCAAGTCCGGCACGACGACGGAGCCTGCCATTGCGACCCGCGCGCTGCGCTGGATGCTGGAGCGCAAATACGGCGCGGACAAGGCCAAAAAGCGTATTTTCGTCACCACCGACCCCAAGAACGGTGCACTGCGCCAGATGGCGACGGAGGAAGGCTATGAGAGCTTCCTCATTCCGCCCAATGTCGGCGGACGCTACAGCGTTCTGACGGCAGTCGGCCTTCTGCCCATGGCGGTAGCGGGCATCGATCCCATGGATATCATGCTGGGCGCAGCCAAGGCCAAGAAGGCACTGGATCTTCGCTCGTTTGAGAATCCGGCATGGCAGTATGCCGCCGTGCGCAATCTTCTGTACCGCAAGGGAAAGAAGATCGAACTGCTCTGCGGCTATGAGCCGTCCTGCCGCTTCTTCGGAGGCTGGTGGCAGCAGCTCTTCGGCGAGTCGGAGGGCAAGGACGGAAAGGGCATCTTCCCGGCCTATGTGGAATTCACCGCCGATCTGCACTCGCTTGGTCAGATGATCCAGCAGGGCGAGCGCAGCTTCTTTGAGACGGTTCTGCGCTTTGCGCCGCCCGCCAAAAAGGCAACGATCGAAACCGACTGGAAGAATCTCGACGGCCTGAATTATCTGGAGGGCAAGACGCTCGACTACGTTGAGGAGCAGGCATTCCAGGGAACGCTCGCAGCACATGTGGACGGCGGCGTACCGGCGCTTGTTCTGCAGGCGGACGAGGTTTCGGCGCAGACCACAGGTGAGCTGTTCTATTTCTTTGAGCTGGCCTGCGGCATTTCCGCGTACATGCTGGGCGTGAATCCCTTTAACCAGCCCGGCGTAGAGTTTTATAAGAAAAACATGCTCAAGCTGCTGGGCAAGCCCGGCTATTGAGCAATCGCGCTTCCGCCGTGCACCGGAAATGTAAATTTTCCGCAAACGCGGTTGCAATGCGACCCGAAAGCTGATAAAATAAAGGAAACTGTGAACCGATCCCCTGCGGCGGCCGCCGACGTCTCTTCGCGGACGGAACCGCCGGAAAAGGGAGTCCTGCCGCACCCTGAATGCTTCGGCAGGCCGCGGGCGCGGCAGACAATTTTCCGCCGTCTGTCCCCTGCCGATCGGCGCACAACTTCCGAAAAGTTGATTACAAAGGAGGAGTTTCCTATGGTTAAACTCATTATGGGCGCCAGAGGTTCCGGCAAAACGAAGAATCTTGTGCAGTCCATCAACGAAGCGGTCAAGAACGAAAGCGGCAGCATGGTCTGCATTGAAAAGGGCAGCAAGCTGCGTTACGACATAGATTATCGCGTGCGCCTGATCGATATTGAGGAATATGGTCTGAGCGACGCCGCCTTCCTCAAGGGCTTCCTCAGCGGCCTGCACGCCGGAAATTTTGATATTACGCACGTGTTCATCGACAGTTTGTATAAAATCATCGGCGACGACAAGGCCGCGGCCGAGGAATTCTACGCTTGGTGCGAGGAGCTGGGCAAAAAGCACGGCGTCGACGTGACCATTACGGTTTCGGACGATCCTGAGCAGGCCTCGGAGAATACGAGAAAGTATTTCTGAGTATACCGCTGCGCAAGCAAAAAAGGGCCGCCGCAAAACGATGAGCAATCGTTTTGCGGCGGCTCTTTTTCTCTTAAATTGGTAGGAGCGCCTTCGCAATATTAAAATAAATCAGAAGGGAAAGCGCATCTACGATCGTGGTGATGAACGGACTTGCCATGACGGCCGGGTCAAAGCCGATCTTATCGGCCAGAAGCGGCAGCGTGCAGCCCACGAGCTTCGCGAGGATCACAGTCATGGCCAGCGCCAAACTGACAACGGCGGAAACCAGCAGCGGGTGCTGGGCAGCGGCGATGGAATGCAGCAGCAGATAATCGACCAGCATGATCTTGCCGAAGCAGACGACAGCCAGCGCAATGCCGCAGAGAACGGAAACACGCAGCTCCTTCCACATGACCCGGAAGATGTCCTTGAATTCCAGCTCCTTCAGGCTCAGGCCGCGGATGATCGTGACCGAGGACTGCGAGCCGGAATTGCCGCCCGTATCCATCAGCATCGGGATGAAGGCCGTCAGCACGACCTGCGCCTGCAGGGCGCTTTCAAAGCCGGTGATGATCATTCCCGTAAACGTTGCGGAGATCATCAGAAGCAGCAGCCAGGGAATGCGGTGCTTGAAAATATCGATGGGCGTCGAACGAAGATAGGTCTTATCCGACGGGATCATGCCGCCCATGATCTCCATATCCTCGGTGGCCTCGTCCTCCATGACGTCCATGGCGTCATCAAAGGTCACGATGCCGACCATGCGATGCTCCGCATCCACAACCGGCAGCGCCAGGAAATTATACTTGGAGAACATCTGCGCAACGTCCTCCTGATCGTCCATGGTTGTAACGGAGATCACGTTCGTCTGCATGATGTCCTTGATTTTTTCGTCGTCGTTTTCCGCCAGCAGCAGATCCTTCACCGTGACCAGACCGACCAGCGTGCGGTCACGGGTGACGTAGCAGGTATAGATCGTTTCCTTATCCACGCCGGTACGGCGGATGCGCAGGATCGCTTCCTCCACCGTCATGCCAGGACGCAGCGAAACATATTCCGTCGTCATGATGGAGCCGGCGGAATTCTCCGGGTAGCGCAGGATCTCATTGATGCTCTTGCGCATCTCCGGGTCGGCCTGTGAAAGGATGCGGCGCACAACGTTCGCCGGCATTTCCTCCACGATGTCAACGGCGTCGTCGACGTAAAGCTCGTCGATGACCTCCTTCAGCTCGGAATCGGAGAAGCCGCGAATGAGCAGCTCCTGCGCGTCCGGCTCCATCTCGACAAAGCTGTCCGCCGCCAGTTCCTTCGGCAGCAGACGAAACAGCAGGGGCAGGCGGTCTTCCTCCAGCTCGTCGAAGATCGCCGCAATGTCGGACGGGTTCATCGTGACCAAAATGTCACGAAGGCTCTGGTATTTTTTTTCGTCGAGCAGCTTTAACAGGGTGCTCTCGACCGTTACGGTATGCTCTGCCATAAACTCTCCTCCCTATAAAACCGGGAAGTAAGGCAGCACTACCCTCTGCACGGACGCAAAGGGACTTCGTCTGCGCTACTTCGATGATGATAATTGCCGGAATTACTCCCCGCGTCCATGTTTTCACCCCTTTTTGATCAAATCGTTCGGCGGCTTCGCCATGAAATATCATATTCCAAAAATAAAAGTTTGTCAACCGGGAAAGAGTATGATACCATAGTAAAAAAATGACGGGGAGGCCGGGAGCCATGGTGACGGAGCGGCTTTATGAAGGGGCGGAATACTGCAGAGAATTTACAGCACGGGTGCTTTCCTGCACGCAGAAGGATACGGGCTGGGAGGTCATTTTGAACCGGACGGGCTTCTATCCGGAGGGCGGCGGGCAGAGCGCGGACACCGGCACGCTGGGAACCGCGCGGGTGCTGGACGTGCAGCGGCGCGGCGATGAAATCGTACATTTTTGCGACCGGGCGCTCGACGGCACGGTGCACGGCGTCATCGACTGGGCGCGCCGCATGGACTTTATGCGGCAGCACGGCGGCGAGCATATTCTCTCCGGGCTGATCCACGCGCGCTACGGCTTTGCCAATGTCGGCTTTCACCTTGGCGCCGAGCTTGTGACGGCGGATTTTGACGGGGAATTGACGATGGAGCAGCTTCTCGTCTTAGAGCGCGAGGCCAACCGCATTGTGGAGGGAAACGTCCCGATCCGATGCTATTATCCCACGCAGGAGGAGCTGCGCACGCTCCCCTACCGCGCTAAGGACAATCTGCACGGCGCAATCCGTTTTGTGGAGATCGGGGACGTCGATCGCTGCGCCTGCTGCGGCACGCATGTCCGCGCATCGGGCGAGATCGGCCTGATCTTGATCGTCTCAGCAGTAAAATTCCGCGGTGGAACGCGCGTGGAGCTTCTCTGCGGCGACCGTGCGGCGCACTATGTGCAGGCGATTTTTGCGCAGAACCGCGCCGTCTCGCAGGCGCTTTCCGCCAAGCCGACGGCGACCTATGAGGCCGTGCGCCGTTTGCAGGAGGAAAAGGCAGCGGCGCAGAGGCAGACCGCCGCGCTGGAGGCGCGCCTTGTCGCGCTGCTGGCGGCGGAAGCGGCCGGAAAGGAGCGCGTGCTCCTGATCGAGCCGCAGCTTTCGCCGAACGCGCAGCGCGCACTTGCGACACAGATCATTCAGGCAGGCGCGGCGTGCTGCCTTGTCTGCGCAGCGGACGGGACGGGCTATCGCTATACGCTTGCGTCAAACGGCGCGGATCTTCGCGAAACGGTCAAGCGCCTGAACGCGTGCCTTTGCGGACGCGGCGGCGGAAGGCCGGACTTTGCGCAAGGCAGCATTCAGGCAGAGCAAGCGCAGATTCAGGCGTTTTGGGCGGAAATCTGAAATAGACGTGCCCGCCGAGCAGGGCGTAGCCCATCTGCTCCGCCAGCTCGGAGACCGTCAAAAACACATAGCCCTGCGCCTGCAGGCAGTCGATCGCCGAAAGCGCGGCGTTGACGGAGCTTTCCGAGGTGTCGTGCATTAAGATCACGCTGCCGCAGCGGGTGCTTTTGGTGATCTTGCGGCAGACGGACACCGCGTCCCTAGTGTTCCAGTCCATCGTATCAACGCCCCATAAAATAACGGGATAGTCCGCGCAGGGAGAATCGCGCAGCACCTCCGTTGAGCTGAGGCCGCCGGGCGGGCGGACAAGCGTCGGCGCGAAGCCGGTCATTTCCGTGATCTGCAGGGAAAGCGTCGTCAGCTCCTCATACAGTTCTGCGGGCGAAAGCTCCGTGAAATAGCGGTGCGAATAGCCGTGCATCCCGATTTCATGGCCGGCCTCCCGAATTTGAACCAAGGTTTCCGGGAATTGTTCGACCCGATAGCCGCAGACAAAGAAGGTGGCGTGGGCGTTTCGCTTGGCAAGCCCCTCCAAAAGCCGGGGCGTTTTTGCGCTGGGGCCGTCGTCAAAGGTCATGGCGGCATAACGCGGCTGCGGCTTTGCCGCGCTTGCCGTACTGCACAGAAGAAGTGCGGAGAGCGCCGCGCATAGTAGTTTTTTCATGTTATCACCCCCGATAGTATGTCCCGGGGAGCGCGGAATCAATCCCCTGCGGCGCATGGCGGGGATCGATTCCACCTGCTTCGGTCCATTTTCTTTGAAATAACCCCAATTGGAACATGCCGCGAAAAGAGGAATTCTTATGGTGCAGCCGATCTGCCCGGTCTGTCGGGCAAAAATCATAGAGGGCGCCGCAGTCTGGCGCTGTGAAAACGGGCATTGCTTCGACGTTGCAAGGCAGGGCTATGTGAACCTTCTGCCGGTGACGCAGAAGCATTCGCTGCATCCGGGCGACACGAAGGAAATGGTCGCCGCGCGGCGCGAATTTTTGCAAAGCGGCCTGTATGCGCCGATTGCTGAAAAGCTCTGCGCGCTGCTCGCGCCCTATGCGCCGACGGCCGTTCTGGACGCAGGCTGCGGCGAAGGCTATTATCTCTCCGCCGTCGGGCGCGCGTTTCCCGACGCCGCGCTATGGGGCATCGATATTTCCAAGGACGCCGTGCGCTATGCCGCAGGCGCGAACAAGCGCGCCCGGTTTTTGACCGCATCGGCGGCGCATCTTCCGTTCTCGGACGGCAGCTTTTCCACGGTTCTTTCTCTGTTTGCGCTGACCTGTCCGGCGGAGTTTGCCCGCGTGATGCAGCAGGGCGGCATATTTGTGCAGGTTCTGGCCGGTGCGGAGCATCTTTTAGGCCTGAAGCGGATCATTTATCCTGAAATCATTGAAAAAGAAAAGACGCTGCACCCCGTGCTCCCCGGCTTTGCGCCGGTTTTGCAGGAAACGCTGGAGTTTTCATTTGATTTGGATACGAACCGGCAGATCCAGTGCCTGTTTTCCATGACGCCGCATGTTTTCCGCATCACCAGAGAGGGCGCGGCGCGGCTCGGAGCGGCAGAGCGGCTGCATGACCGCGCGCAGGTCGTTTTTAACGTTTACCGCGCAGAGTAGGCAGCGCGGCAGACGGTCTTCGCGGCAAGCGGTTTCTTTACATTATGGCAAAAGCGTGATATACTATCTCAGTATCAGGGCGCGCCGACGCAGCTGCGCGGCGCCGCCTGCAGCAGCGCATTCGAAAAAAGGAGGTGCGAGGGCATGCTGAGCAAGCTGAAGCTTGTAGAGGAAAAATACATCGAGCTGTGCGCGCGCAGCGAGCAGCCGGACTTTTACAAGGATCCCGCGCAGGCGGCAAAGCTCCTGAAGGAGCAGCGCGAGCTGGAGCCGATCGTGACAGCCTATCGCGCCTACACCCGCGCACAGCAGGATCTTGACGATGCCTTCGCACTTCTGGAGGGAGAAACCGACCCGGAGATCAAGGCGCTTTGTCAGGAGGAGATCGCCGACGCGAAAAAGCGCCGCGAGGAGCTGGAGCAGACCCTGAGGCTTCTCCTGCTCCCCAAGGATCCGAATGACGACAAAAACGTCATTGTCGAGCTGCGTGGCGGCGTCGGCGGCGAAGAGAGCGCGCTGTTCGCCCACAGCCTGTATCGGATGTACAGCATGTACGCCAACGCACGCGGCTGGAAGTTAGAGCTTCTCAACTACTCCGAAACGGAGCTGGGCGGCGTGAAGGAGGCCGATTTCGTCATCAGCGGCGCAGGCGCCTACTCGCGGCTCAAGTTTGAGTCCGGCGTGCACCGCGTGCAGCGTGTACCGGAGACGGAATCCGGCGGCAGAATCCACACCTCGACCGCAACGGTCGCCGTGCTGCCCGAGATGGAAGCCGTGGATGTGGATATCCGGCCGGAGGACGTCGAAATGCAGGTTTACCGCTCGTCCGGCGCAGGCGGCCAGCATATCAACAAGACCTCGTCGGCGGTGCGGCTGATCCACAAGCCGACGGGCATCGTCGTCTCCTGTCAGCAGGAGCGCTCGCAGTTCCAGAACCGGGAGAAGTGTATGCAAATGCTGGCCTCCCGACTCTACGAGATCGAGCGGGAGCGGGTCGAATCCACGGTTTCGAGCGAGCGCCGCAGTCAGGTCGGCACCGGGATGCGCAACGAGCGCATCCGAACCTATAATTTCCCGCAGGGCCGCGTGACGGATCACCGCATCGGACTGACCCTGTATAAAATCGACGCCATCATGGATGGCGATCTGGACGAGCTGATCGACGCGCTTATCGCGGCCGATCGGGCGGAGAAGCTCCGCAGCAGCGAAGGGCAGGCTTGAGCATGGAAACAAAAATGCTGTCGGCGGCAAGGCCGGAGGATCTGAGACTTGCCGCGCAAATTTTAAAAAACGGCGGTCTGGTGGGGCTTCCCACGGAGACGGTCTACGGACTGGGCGCGAACGGACTGGACGAGAACGCCGTTCTGCGTATTTTTGAGGCGAAGGGCAGGCCACAGGATAATCCCCTGATCCTTCACATCTGGCAGCCGGAGCAGCTTGCGGATTTCTGCCACGACGTGCCGGAGTCGGCCTACCGGCTGGCCGAAGCCTTCTGGCCGGGTCCTTTGACTATGGTGCTGCCGGTGCGCGCCGTTGTGCCGAAGCGCACAACGGCAAATCTCGACACCGTAGCCGTCCGCTGCCCGCGGACGGCGGCGACGCGCGAGATCATCCGGCTTTCCGGCATGCCGATCGCCGCGCCCTCGGCAAACCTTTCCGGCAAGCCCTCCACAACGACGGCGCAGCACGTCCTGCACGATATGGACGGCCGGATCGACGCGATCGTAGACGGCGGTCCGTGTGAGGTCGGCGTCGAATCCACCATTGTCGACCTGACGCAGCCTAAGCCGCGGCTGCTGCGCCCGGGCGGCATCACGCCGGAGCAGCTTCTCGCAATCCTGGGCGAATTGGATATCGACGAGGCGGTGACGAAGCAGCTCTCTCCCGGCGCGGTCGTGCGCGCGCCCGGCATGAAGTATAAGCACTATGCGCCGCAGGCGGAGGTCTATATCATCGCAGGCACGCGCGAACATGCCGCAGCGTACATTAAGGCGCAGTTCCGGGCGGGCGACGCGGTGCTTTGCTTCGCGGAGGAGCTGGCGCTTTATGAGAACATGAACCCCACGGCCTACGGCCGCGAGGACGAGCCGCATACGCTGGCAGCCGGACTTTTTGCCGCGCTGCGCAAGCTGGATACGCCCGAAATTTCACGGATCTTTGCCCGCTGCCCCGTCGGCGGCGGCGAATGCTACGCTGTGCAGAACCGGCTGAAAAAGGCGGCAGCCTTCCGGGTAATCGAGGTGTAGGCATGCTTGTGATCGGTATCACGGGCGGCAGCGGCTGCGGAAAAACGACGCTTTTGCAGGCCGTGCGGGAGCAGGGCGGCTGCGCTCTGGACTGCGACGAGATCTATCATCGGCTTTTGCGTGAGGATCAGGCGCTGCTTTCCGCGCTGCGGACGCGCTTCCCCGCCGCCTTTCCGGGCGGCGAATTAAACCGCCGGGAATTGGGGAAGCTGGTATTCGGGGACGAGGCCGCGCTGCGCGAGCTGAATGCGATCACGCACCGATTTGTTGTAAACGCGGTGCAGGAGCAGCTGGAAAAAAGCCGTGGGCGCTGCCCCTTCGCGGCAATCGACGCCGTCGGCCTGTTTGAGAGCGGCCTGAGTCGCCTTTGCACCGTCACGGTGGCTGTGCTTGCGCCGGAGCAGGCGCGCATCACGCGGCTGATGGCGCGGGAGGGAATTTCCCGCGACTATGCGCTTTTGCGGCTGCGTGCGCAGAAAAAGGACGAGCAGTTTGCCGCCGAATGCGGCGAAATTCTGCAAAACGACTGCGCGGCAAAGGAAGTATTTTTACAGCGATGCCATGCATGGCTGTTCAGAATCAGAAAGGAGTATTCCAACATGAGTGAAAATTATGCAGAGCGGAGAAAGAACATTCTCTTTGCCCCGAAGAACGGCTATGACCGCATCTCGGCAGAGGACCTTGCGGCCATGGACGACTACTGCCGGGAGTACATGGACTTTATCAGCCGTTGCAAGATCGAGCGCGAGGCAGTGGACTGGACGATCGCCGAGGCGGAGAAGGCGGGCTTCCGCAAGCTCGTGCCCGGCATGACGCTGAAGCCCGGCGACCGCGTCTACGGCAACAACCACGGCAAGAGCGTTATTTTTGCGGTGATCGGCACGGAGCCGCTGGACAACGGCACGCATATCTGCGCGGCGCACATCGACTCGCCGCGGCTGGATCTCAAGCCCAATCCCCTTTATGAGGATTCCGAGCTGGCCTACTTCAAAACGCATTACTACGGCGGCATTAAAAAGTACCAGTGGACGACGACGCCGCTCGCGATCCACGGCGTTGTCGCCAAGAAGGACGGCAGCGTAGCCAAGGTGACGGTCGGCGAAAGCGACGACGACCCCATTTTCTGCGTGACCGATCTTCTCATCCATCTGGCGGCCGATCAGATGAAAAAGACACTGGCAGAGGGCGTGACCGGCGAGAACCTCAACATTCTGCTCGGCAGCCGTCCCCTGAAGGACGACGAGGGCGCGGACCGCGTCAAGTTTGCGGTGATGTGCCTGCTGAACGAAAAATACGGCATTACGGAGGACGACTTCCTCTCGGCGGAGCTGACCATGGTTCCGGCAGGCCGTGCGCGCGAGGTCGGCTTTGACCGCAGCATGATCGCGGCCTACGGCCACGACGACCGTGTCTGCGCCTATGCGGCCTTCCGTCCGCTCCTTACGCTCGAAACGCCGCATAAGACGGCGATTTGCGTGCTGGCGGATAAGGAAGAGGTCGGCTCGGGCGGCATCTCCGGAATGCAGAGCCATTACTTTGAGACGTTTATGCACGATCTGTGCAAGGCGACAGGCGCCTGCGTGCACCGCTGCTTTGAGCATTCCTTCTGCCTGTCGGCAGACGTGAGCAACGCCTTCGACCCGATTTACGCCGAAACCTGCGACCGCCGCAACAACACGAAGATCAACTACGGCACCGGTATCTTCAAATACACCGGCGCGCGCGGCAAGTCCGGCTCCTCGGACGCGGCCGGCGAGGTCATGGCCTATGTGCGCCGCCTGTTCTCGGAGAAGGACGTCATCTGGCAGACCGGCGAGCTGGGCAAGGTCGATCAGGGCGGCGGCGGCACGGTCGCCATTTATATGGCGAACCGCAACATTGAAACCGTGGACGCGGGCGTTCCCGTGCTCTCGATGCACGCGCCGATGGAGATCGTCTCGAAGCTCGACACCTATATGACCTTTAAGGGCATGAAGGTGTTCTACGAGGACTGAGCAGCACAGGAAGGCGCATGCTCCGCAGCGCCTTGCAGAAAGCGAATCCCCTTTAAATGAATTGGTGCAGCCTGCCGGAAGGAATCAAATGCGGTTCCTTCCGGCATTTTTTGCAAAAATGCCCCTGCCGGAAAGAACCGGCGATAGCTTCCGCCTGCCGCGCGGTTCGGGAAGAAAAATGGGGAGTTGAGTATTGGGGCCGGGCATGATATACTAAGAAAAATGCCGCATCATTCCGCAACGGGATCGGGCGAGGAGTTTTGCATCACAAATTTGTTATGAAAGCGCCGGAATACTTTGTGCATTTCAGAATTTTCACAGCGGATTTGCAGGGCAAAAGCACCGTCAAAGCCCGCAGACGCAATGTGCGGCGTTGCCCAAATGAAATTTCGATCAAATTCCGTTTATTTTTTCCGCCGCACCGGTTCCCGCGCGCGGCGGCACAGGAGGAACACGGCCTATGGAGCAGGCGGTCAAAACCCCTTGGGTCAAAAATCTTGGCGAAGTCCCTGCGCACCTGACCTATTTTTCGGGAAGCATGTACGAGGCGGTCGAGCGGATCGCCGCACAGTATCCACGCCTCACCGCGCTCGACTTTATGGGAAAAAGGACGAGCTATCCGGCTCTGTGCCGTGCGGTGACGCGCTGCGCACGGGCGCTGTCCGCCATCGGCGTACAGCAGGGAGACCGGGTCACGATCTGTATGCCGAACTGTCCGCAGGCTGTCGTGATGTTCTACGCGGTCAATCTGGTGGGCGGCATCTCTAATATGGTACATCCCCTGTCCGGTGAGAAGGAGATCGAGTTCTACCTTCGGGATTCCCAAAGCGTCTGCGCCATCACGCTCGACCAGTTTTATGAAAAATTTGCAGCCATTCGCGCGCAGACACCCGCGCTGAAGCATCTGATCGTGACCGGCATCGGCGACGCAATGCACCTTCCGATGCGCGTCGGCTATGCGCTGACGCAGGGACGCAAGCTGCCGAAGCTGCCCAAGGACACGCCGATCCTGCGCTGGAGGACGTTCCTGGAAATGGGACGGCGCAGCTCCGGCGAATACCGCGCAAAGCGCGTCGGCACGGATCCCGCCGTGATCCTCTACAGCGGCGGCACGACCGGCCTGACGAAGGGCATTCTTTTATCCAACCTGAATTTCAACGCGCTCGGCCAGCAGATCGTTGCGACGAACCCGATGTTCCGCCCGGGCGACCGGATGCTTGCCGCCATGCCGATTTTCCACGGCTTCGGTCTGGGCGTCAGCATCCATTCCATGCTTTCGCAGGGCGGCTGCTGCGTGCTGGTTCCGCGCTTCACGCCGGAGAGCTACAGCCGACTGCTTTGCCGCAAGCGGTGCAATTTTATCGCCGCCGTGCCGACGCTCTATGAGGCGCTGCTGCGCAGCGGGAGCATGAAAAATGCCGACCTGCGCTTCCTCAAGGGCGTGTTCAGCGGCGGGGATTCCCTGTCCGTGGAGCTGAAAAAGCGGGTCGACTGTTTTCTTCTGGAACACCATAGTACGGTGCAGGTGCGCGAGGGCTACGGCACCACCGAATGCGTTACGGCAAGCTGCCTGACGCCGCCGCATATGGCAAGGGAAGGCTCCATCGGCCTGCCGTTCCCGGACACCTATTACAAAATTGTCCGCGTCGGCACGCTGGAGGAGCAGCCCTATGGGCAGGAGGGCGAGATCTGCATTTCCGGCCCGACGGTTATGATGGGCTACGTCGGCCAGCCGGAGGAAACGGCGCAGACCATGAAAAAGCACGCCGACGGCCTGACGTGGGTGCACACGGGCGATCTCGGTATTATGGATTCGGATGGATTTGTGTACTTTCGCCAGCGCATCAAGCGTATGATCGTCACGAGCGGCTATAACGTCTACCCCTCCCAGTTAGAGAACATTCTCGACGCCCATGCGCTCGTGCAGATGAGCTGCGTCATCGGCGTGCCCGATCCGATCAAAATTCAGAAGGTCAAGGCCTTCGTCATGCTGAAGCCCGGCGCGGAGCCGACAGAGGCCAACCGCGCGCTTTTGATGGACTATTGCCGCAAGCGCATTGCCAAGTACGCCATGCCGTATGAGATCGAATTTCGCGAGCAGCTTCCCAAGACGCTGGTGGGCAAGGTGGCCTACCGGGAGCTGGAGGAGGAAGAGCGGAAAAAGCGCGGAGAGGCCTAAAGCACAGAGAAAAGCAAGGGAACCCCTGATAGAGTCAGGGGTTCCCTTCTCAGACTGTCAATAAAGTCCGTAACCGTCAAAATGGGAAAACAATTTTGACGTTTTCCATGTGAAACGTATCCATTCTGT
>CABQNH010000038.1 GCA_902465435.1 uncultured Eubacteriales bacterium
TTTTTCTAGGCATAGCTAAAGCTTTTTGGAACCACCGGCACTGCCGGTGGTTTTCTTGCTACAAAAAGTCTTGCCAACAGCATAGAATACTCTGCTGTTGGCAAGATGATTTATCGCTATTTCTATCTTCCGTCATTCACTCACGGCAGGAGCGAAACGGTCAGCCGCACCGGGTTATGATCGGTATAGGCAAAGTCCTCCTGCAGCGTTTTGACCTCCTTCACGGCAAGATTGGGTGAGAGGATGAAGCCGTCGATACCGTAGTAAAGCATTTCCGAGCAATCGGGGTCATACGGCATTTGCAGACTGCGGCAGCTTGGCGCTGCGAGGTCATAGGCATAGCGCCAGCCATCCGGCAATGCTTCCTCCAGCGCGCCGGGCTTCCACGCAGCGTCCTCCGGCAGCGGCCACGCCTCCGCCGCCCCTGGGAAGGTCTGGTTGAAGTCGCCGCCCGCTATAACATAGTTCCCCTTCTCGTACTCCTCCGTCAAAAGTGCCCATAGCATACGGGTCTGCGCCAGCTTTCCCTCGCCGTCGTCATAGGCCTCCAGATGCAGATTCACCAGCACGAGCTGCCGATCGCTTCCTGCAATCGGCAGACGCGTAACGAGCAGGCAGCGCTTGAGGTTTGCCGTGGAAACCGGCCAGGAGAACGGGCTGGGCAGCTTTACGCGCTCGGCGTTGTCCATACGGTATGCACTGAGCGTCTGAATACCCGAATACACCTTCCCGATCGTCGGCAGCGGATACGGCACATAATTACAACGATAATTGAGCGCATAGGCGGAGCCAAGGCCGAGTGCCTGCGGATAATGTGCCGCCTGATCGACGCCATAGCCGCGCTTGGAATCCTGATCGACCTCCTGCAGGAAATAAACGTCCGCATCCTCCCGTTTCAGGATTGCAGTCACACCCGCCAGATTCGTGCGGACATAATCCCGGCTTTTCGGTCTGACCTGCTCGCCGCCGTCCATGAAGAAGTCCGATTCCCGCCCAAGTCCGCAGTAGCCCGTATTGAGCGTGACGACCGTCAGCTCCGTACCGGAAAAGACCTCCGCCGTCTCACTTTGCGCAAGCGGGAGCGACAGTACCGCAGGCGGGCGATATTCCGTGACGGTAAGATAGCCGATCAGCGCTGCCGCCAGCACAAGAACCGTCAAAAGGAAAACGCCAATGCCCAGAAGAACCTTCTTCCAAATCGGTTTCCTTTGCTTCATGCTACGCCTCCTCTTTCAGCAGCGTGCCGAGGACGCCGTCGGCACACAGTCCCGTAATGCGGACCCGCCGCACCTGATTCTGCAAGGCCTGCCCCAGCGCGAACACGCGCACGCTGTTCTTTGCATGGCCGGTATAAAACTCGCCCGCAGTCTCTTCAAACAGCACCTCCTGCACCGTGCCGATCATGGCGCTTTGATACTGCTTCGTCAGCTCCTGCGCAGCGGCAATTGCGCGCGCCGAGCGCTGCTCCTTCACTGCATTGGGAAGCTGCTCGGCCATCCGCGCAGCCGGTGTTCCCGTCCGGCGGGAATAGGGAAAAATATGCATGGCGGCAAAGCCGCAGCGGCGGATAAACGCCAGCGACGTCTCAAATTCCTCCTCCGTCTCGCCGGGGAAGGCAACGATCATATCCGTCGTCACGGCGCAGTCCGGGAAATACCTTCTCAAAAGCGACACGCTCTCAAAATAGCGCGCCGTGTCATACTTTCGGTTCATACGCCGCAGCACCGTATCGCAGCCGGACTGCATGGAAAGATGAAATTGCGGACATAAATTCGGATAGTGCGAAAGCGTTTGGCAGAATCTCTCGTCCACACAGCGCGGCTCCAGGGAGCCAAGGCGCACGCGCAGCGTCGGCACAGCCTCCAGGATCGCGGCAAGCAGGTCGCGCAGGCAGCTTCCATCCTTAAAATCATAGCCCCAGGATGCAATCTCGATGCCGGTCACCACGATCTCCCGATACCCCTCCCGTGCGACGGCCTGCGCCTGCGCCACGGCCTTTTCCTTCGGCAATGAGCGCACCGGACCGCGTGCATAGGGGATGATGCAATAGGAGCAGAAATTGTTGCAGCCGTCCTGCACCTTCAGCATGGCGCGGGTTCTCTCCGCCAGTCCGCCGGCCGGAAGCTCCTCGAAATCATGGCGCTTGAGCGCATTATCCAGCGCCTCCCGCCGGGTCTTATCCTGCGCCGCCTGCAGAAGCATCTGCAGGAATTCCTGCCGTCCGCCGCTGCCCGCGATCACATCCGCGCCGAGCGCCCGGATGTCCTCCGGCTTGATCTGCGCATAGCAGCCGCAGACACCCACGACCGCGTCGGGATATTTCGCGCGAATCCGTCGGATCACATTGCGGTTTTTCTTGTCCGCAACCGCCGTCACCGTGCAGGTGTTGATAATATAACCGTCGCACGGCTCGTCGAAGCCGCCGAGGCTGTGCCCCTGCGCGGTCAGAAGCTGCTCCATCGCCTGCGTTTCATATTGATTGACCTTACAGCCCAAGGTATAAAAAGCAAATTTCATGCTGTTCTCCTGTGCGTTACCGTCTGCGATACGCCAGATAGCCCTCTAAGATCAGGCTGGCCGCTACCGCGTCGACGTTTTTTCTGTGCTTGTTCATCCGCTTGCCGTTCGCGGAAAGAATATTGTGTGCTTCTACTGTCGTGCGCCGCTCATCCCAGAGCGTTACGGGCAGTCCGGTCGCTTCCTTCACGCTTTCGGAAAAGGCCCGGTAGAGCGCCGCGCGAGGCCCCTCCGTCCCGTCCATATTTTTCGGGAAGCCCATAACGATCTCTTCCGCACCGAATTCCTGCGCAAGCCGCACAATTTCTGCAAGCGTTTTTTCCCGGTTCCAGCTCTGTATGACCGTCGTCTGGCCGGCGATCGTGCCGGTCAGATCGGAAACGGCCACGCCGGTACGTGCGTCCCCATAGTCCAGCGCCATAATTCTCATCCAAAATTCCCCCGTTTTTCCGTAGGAAGCTTCCTACAGAACGTTTTGACAACATTATATCAAAAAAATCGCAAAAAGGAAGCAAAAAATGATTGACCTGGAAAGAAATCTGTGATAAAATGACCTCACCTGTGAAAAAGGGTTTCTTTTTTTGCGCCCATTTTTCAGCCCCGGAGGAACGCCGTGTGTAGTTTCGGCGTCCGCTAAATTTTTGATAGCCGGCGGTGATACAGGGAGGCAATTTATAAGGAGGTGCCGATAATGCGCGTAAAAATCACTCTCAGATGCTCCGAATGCAAGCAGAGAAACTACAACACCATGAAGAACAAAAAAAATGACCCTGATCGTCTCGAAATGAAGAAGTACTGCAGATTCTGCAGAAAGCACACGCTCCATACGGAGACGAAGTAATGCGCTTGAACGCAACACAGAAAGGGTGAACGAAATGGCTGAAGCAAACAAAAAGCAAAATTTCTTCGTCCGCGCATGGAGCGGTCTTAAGCGCTATTGCCGCGAGATGAAGAGCGAACTCAAGAAGGTCGTATGGCCGACGAAGAACCAGGTCGTAAACAACACGCTCGTCGTGCTGCTCTGCTGCCTCGTTGTCGGCGTGTTCGTATGGATCTTTGACCTTGCAGCAGGCAAGGCAGTTCAGGCTCTCATTAGCCTCCTCAGCTAAGAGGGATCGAAATGGCTGAAGCTGCAAAGTGGTACGTTGTCCATACCTATTCCGGGTATGAAAACACCGTACAGGCAACCATCGAAAAAACCGTTCAGACCCGCCACCTTGAAGATTTGATTCATGTTGTCTCCATTCCGATGGAAACCGTCACCGAAATTACCGACAACGGCCCGAAAACCTACGATCGTAAGGTTTTCCCCGGCTACGTTCTTGTTAAGATGATCATGACCGACGAAGCTTGGTACGTCATTAAGAACGTTCGCGGTGTGACCGGCTTTGTCGGCTCCGGCGGCAAGCCCACGCCCCTGACCGAGGAGGAGGTTCTCCAGCTCGGCGTCGAAAAGCGTGAGATCGTCGTTTCCTACGGCGTCGGCGACAGCGTGAAGATCGTTGACGGCCCCTTGACCACCTTCACCGGCACGGTTGAGGCGCTCGATGTCGAGAAAAACAAGGTTCGTGTCGTCGTTTCCATGTTCGGACGCGAGACCCCGGTCGAGCTGGAGCTTGATCAGGTCGAAGTAATTTCCCAGTAAAACGCATCAGGCCGATCTCCGGCCGGAACGTGGGAGGGGGATTCCCCCCGCCAAAAATGCACGCGCGCGTGCATCACCACATTATTTCAGGAGGTGCTTATCATGGCACAGAAAGTTACAGGTTACATTAGACTGCAAATCCCGGCAGCAAAAGCGACTGCCTCTCCCCCTGTTGGTCCGGCTCTCGGTCAGCACGGCGTAAACATTTCTCAGTTTATTAAGGAATTCAACGAACGCACGAAGGATCAGGCAGGCTTCAAGATCCCCGTAGTCATCACTGTCTACGCCGACCGCAGCTTCTCCTTCATCACCAAGACCCCCCCTGCTCCCATGCTCATTCTGAAGGCGGCAGGCATTGAAAAGGGTTCCGGCGTTCCCAACAAGACGAAGGTTGCCTCCATCACGTCCGCACAGGTTCGTGAAATTGCGGAGAAGAAGATGCCCGATCTTACGGCCGCTTCCATCGAAGCTGCAATGAGCATGATCGCCGGCACCGCTCGCTCCATGGGCATCACCGTCGTTGACTAAACCGTTGCTTACCGAGGTTCTCTTGAGCCTCAAAATGTGGGAGGATTATTCCGCATCACCACTTTAAGGAGGATATAACATTGTTTAGAGGTAAAAAATATAGAGATAGTGCAAAGCAGATTGACCGCTCTGTACAGTACGAAGTGCCGGACGCACTGGCACTGGTCTGCAAGACCGCTACCGCCAAATTCGACGAAACCGTTGAGATCCATGTAAAGCTCGGCGTTGACTCCCGTCACGCTGACCAGCAGGTTCGCGGCGCTATCGTTCTGCCGAACGGCACCGGCAAGACCCGCAAGGTTCTCGTCTTTGCAAAGGACGCAAAGGCTGACGAAGCAGCCGCTGCCGGTGCGGACTATGTCGGCGGTATGGATCTGGTCGAGCGCATCACCAAGGAAAACTGGTTCGACTTCGACGTCGTCGTTGCTTCTCCGGATATGATGGGCATTGTCGGTCGTCTTGGTAAGGTTCTCGGCCCGAAGGGCTTGATGCCTTCTCCCAAGGCCGGTACGGTCACGCCGAATGTCGCGCAGGCCGTCAAGGAAGTCAAGGCCGGTAAGATTGAGTACCGTCTCGATAAGACCAATATCATCCACTGCCCGATCGGCAAGGTTTCCTTCGGCGCTGAAAAGCTGGCCGAGAACCTGAACGCCCTGCTCGGCGCCATCATTAAGGCAAAGCCGGCTGCAGCCAAGGGTCAGTATATTCGTTCCTGCGTCGTCGCCTCCACCATGGGCCCCGGCGTCAAGGTCAACGCAACCAAGCTGTAATTATTGCATTATAAAAAGGGAGCAAACTGTAATGTCAGTTTGCTCCCTTTTTGCATTGCTGCGCGCCCCTAACGGCGGAGCTGCAGTGCGCTCTTCCGCCTTGTCCCGGAATTTTCTCCGTCCGTTCCGCCCTCAGCTCTGCGCATTGACGTTTGGCCCGTAAGGCTACCGCCCCCTGATCGTTCCATTTTCACGGTCATTTCCCAGAGACTCGTAGCCCGCAGAGCATCTTCGTGTGCGGCTTCATTTTTCCTGAAATATGCGTAGGCTTTGCCTCCCCCCGCGTGACGCGAGACACTGTCTGTAACATACCCCTCATGAACGGCGGACAGGGTCGCGATGGTACACAGCAGCACAGCGCTGAATTTCCATTCGATAAAACGCAGCGGCAATGGAAAAAGGAACAGGCACAGTCCCGTGATTCGATTATAAACGGAATGCACCGTGACCAGCTTTTTTGCCGGATAAGACCAACTGCCACATTGGCAATTTTGATGCCCGCCACAGCAGCGATCCATATCCACAGCCACAACGGAATTGGAAGAAGCGGCAGCAGCTTAGCCATGGTCGCCGCTGTAAACAGGAAATCGGCCGCCGTATCCAGCCTTCCCCCTAACGCACTGACGCTGCCTGTCCTTCTTGCAATGGCTCCGTCAGCCATATCGCTCAGTCCGCAGACAAGATATGTAATCAGAAACGTGGCGGAACCCGTTGGACATATCAGCAGAAAGGCGCTTGCTATCATGCGGCAGACCGTGATTCCGTTTGCGGCATATCGTTTCATTTAGTCACCGCTTGAATTTGTGATCCATGCATCCAGAAAGTGCATTTGCTCCGCTGTATGGAACCAGTGCTCTCCGCCCGGCATGACGGTTAGGCTTGCCCCAATGCGTTTTGCAAACGCCGATATGGTCTCCATTGCGGTCAGATTATCGTGTTCACCATATAAGATGCGGGTAGGAATGTGCCACGAAATCGGATGCTGCCGCACATAGCACAAATAGCTCCATGACAGCGTTTCCCCGAATACCGTGGGAATCTCCAGCTTTTCCGCAAGCTCCCGCTCGGTCACATTCGCCCACCTCATCATGTTGCAGATCAGCTTTTCCATATCCACGACCGGCGAAATGAACCAGGCATTGTCAATCGGCATTTCAGGAAGCGATACAAGGGAGAAGAACGCGCCGATGCTGTTTGCCACCAGCATAAGCTGATCGCAGTGCCTTCGCTGTTCGGCAAAAACGGTGGAAACTCCTCCCGTGCCTCCCACGGAGTCTGCGCGCGGTAATCAAAGCCAACTACCGTGCTATCGGCGAACAGCGGCTTGTAATGCGCCGCCTTCTCTGCAGAGCCGCCCTTTCCATGAACATATACGACAACTTTTTTCATATAGCTGCTCCTAAAAAACATGCATAGCCGCTTCCGTTTTGATTTTCGGAGGCATCGACCTTGGACTCCGGAAAGAAACGACATACTGCGTTTCCGCATCCTGACATCCGATTAATTCCGTGCTGTGTCATACCTTCTCAAAATAAAGCGCATATTATATATCGCACGTTACGAAACATATTATAGCGACATAGCCGCTGCTTGTCAACCATAAAACCATCCTGCAGCTCCGCAAAATGATAAGGAACCTCCGAAGCAACCCATCTGTCCGGCAGGGGCTTTTTCGTCCATGCAAGCTTCTATCGAAAAAGTCCTGCCTCTTGCACTGAGAATGGATTCAGAGGTTCCCTACCCGCACGCTTTCGCGCACCGTCAAATTCCATTGCACGCTTCCCGGAAAATTGTCCGGCGGTTTTCTGTGTGAATTTCCCGACTTGCCGCAGCCGTTCTTCGTCCCACCGCTGAAAACCGCCGACATCGCCCATTCTATTTTTAAGCTGCCGCCTGCAGCATATTCTCAATAAAAATCCCGTAGCCCGTCGTCGGTTTATCAACGAGGACATGGGTCACCGCGCCGACCAGTTTCCCATTTTGCAGGATGGGACTTCCGGACATTCCCTGCACAATGCCGCCCGTCTTTTCCAGGAGCACCGGATCCGTGACCTCCAGTAGAAGGTTTCGGCAATGCGGATCTGCCGGGAGAAGCTTGCGGATCTGCACCGAATAAGCACATACATTGGTTCCGTCCACATTCGAAAGAATCGTCGCCTCACCGGTTCGTATCTCGTCGCTGCTTGCCACCGGCAGCGCCGTCCCCTCAAACGGCTGACCATCCAGCGAACCGAAAACGCCCTGCTCCGTATTGCGTCGGATCTCGCCGACCGTCTGGGCGGGATCAAACGCGCCCTTCAGCGCGCCCGGCTCTCCGGCATGACTTTTTTTCACCTGCACCACGCTTGCCCGCATCACCTGGCCGCTGCGAATCTGCAAAAGTGCGCCTGTCGTCGGCTCATTGACCGCGTGCCCCAACGCACCGAACTCGCCGCTTTCCGGGTCATAAAAGGTCACGGTTCCAACACCCGCTACGCGATCCCGCGCATAGAGTCCCAAGCGATAGCCGTCGGCCGTTCTTGTCGGCAGGACCTGGAGACTGACGTCTCTTCCCATGCGCTGCAGCTGAATGCAGAGCGCGCAGCCCTGTCCCCGCTCCACAGCGTCTCGTAGCTCCTCGACCGTTTTTACGTTCTCTCCATCCACCCGCATAATCTGATCTCCTTTTCGAATTCCCGCCTTTTCCGCCGACGACACGTCCTCCTCAAACCCAACGACCAGAACGCCGCGGCTTTGCAGTTGGATTCCGATCGCACTGCCCACCGGCACCAAGGCATTCGGCACCTGCGCGCCGGCGGTGACCGTCATCAGCAGTGCAGCCGCAAACGCGAAAATTGTCCGGCCAAAATACCGTTTTGTCGTTTTTTTCTTCATTCCGCCATCCTCCCGCAATTTTTTTGCTTCACTTTTAATATGGCAAAAACCGCGAACAAAAAACGACGCGCGCGATAGTAAATCCATGTTGCATTTCCTTGTTAAAAAATGAAACCGCCGCAATCAGCCTGTTTTTTCGCCATGCGCCGGAATTGTTTCTCATTTTTAAATTATTTTTCATTGAACCGCGCCTTGTGTGGAAGAGGAGCCGGGTGTCTGCCCAATGTTGCTAACTTAGTGACATTGGGTATCTGCCCGACTCCTCGCTTCTCACCGGCTGTTGACCCAGCCGGCATCCTCTATTTCATGCGTTTTCCTGCGAAGCATCAAAGCGTTGATCGCTTCACGCGGGTCCTTCCCGTGATACAGAAGCGCATAGGCCTCCTGCGTGATCGGCATCTCCACACCGACCCGCTGCGCAAGCTCCATGGCAGACTGTGCGGCGTAATAGCCCTCGACGACTGCGCCGACCTCCTTCATTGCCTCCTGCACGCCCATGCCCTCGCCGATCAGAATGCCCGCGCGGCGATTCCGCGAATGCATGGAGGTGCAGGTCACGATCAAATCACCCACGCCCGCAAGACCGGCAAAGGTTTCATGCCGGGAGCCGAGCGCCATGCCGAGCCGCGCCACCTCCGTCAGGCCTCGCGTCATCAAAAGCGCCTTGGTGTTATCGCCAAACTTCATTCCGTCGCAAATGCCCGCACACAGCGCAATGACATTTTTCAGCGCCGCGCTCAGCTCCACGCCTACCACGTCCGGGCTGGTGTAAACACGGAATCGATCATTCATGAAAACATCCTGCACCAGCTCTGCCTTTGCCTTATCCGGGCAGGCAGCGACCACGCCGGTCGGCACGCCGCGACCAACCTCCTCTGCATGGGACGGGCCGGAGAGCGCCGTAACGGTCTTTCCCGTCTCCTCCTCTACGATTTCGGACATTCGTTTTCCGGTCTTGGCCTCAATGCCCTTCGTCACGGAGACAAGCGTCACGTCATCCTCTAAATAGGGTGCCACAGCCCTCGCTGCAGAGCGAACGGCAAAGGAGGGCGTTGCCATAACGACCATCTGCTTTCCGCGCACGCAGGCAGGATCCGACGTAAAATGGAAATCCTCCGGCAGCCTGACACCCTTCAAAAAGGGATTTTCCAGCGTCCGTGCAAGATTCTCACTTTCTTCTTTCGAATAGGACCACAGCGTAATTTCATGACCATTTTCATGCAGCAGCTTGGAAAGCGCTGTACCCCAGCCGCCGCTTCCGATCACCGCAATCTTCATAGACTTCTCCTTTACGACTTATGATGTAGCGAAAATTTGGATTCCGTTCCGTTCAGCAGGCGCGCCACATTGGAACGGTGCATATAAATTGCCAGCGTGCCCAGCATCCACGCGCCCAGCACAATGCCCCAGCTTTTCCAGTACAAAACCGTCAAAAGAATCTGGCAGGTCAGAAGCGCGCACAGCGAGCCGAGCGAAACATAGCGTGTCAGAAGCAGAACAAGGATAAACACACTGATCCCGATCAAGAAAATGCGGAAATCCACCATACCGACGACAGCGGCACTGCAGAGCACGCCCTTTCCGCCGTGAAAACGATAAAGCACAGGGAATACATGACCGAGCTGCACCGCGACGCCTGCGAACATCCTTCCATAGGGCGCGATTGCGGTTCCCTTCAGGAGCCATTGCCCAATCAGGCAGGCGGCGACGGATTTGAAAACGTCGATCAGCAGCACAATGAGCGTCTGCACACCGCCATAGTTGCGGTAAAAATTCGTCAGGCCGGCATTCCCGCTTCCCTTTTTCCGAATATCCTCCTTGCGAACCAGCGTGCTGATTAAAATTGCACCGTTTAAGTTCCCCAGAAAATAGGAAACAATCAGTACGATTCCCAGCCGGTAGAGCATACCTCAGTCCTCCTTGTCGCCCTTCTGGCGGATGGTAATTCGGATTGGCGTTCCCTCCAGCCCGAAAACCGCGCGAATCTGGTTTTCCAAATAGCGCTGATAGGAGAAGTGGAACAGGCGCGCATCATTGCAGAAAAACACAAAATGCGGCGGCTTGACGCCGGTCTGCGTCACATAGTAGATTTTCAGACGTCTGCCCTTATCCGTCGGCGGCTGCACACGCGCCGTCGCATCCTCCAGAATATTATTGAGCATTCCGGTCGTGATGCGCAGCGCTGCCTGCTCGTTGACAAAATTGATCAGCTCAAAGAGCTTGTCCACACGCTGCCCGGTCAGTGCCGAAATAAACAACAGCGGCGCATAGGTCATATAACTCAAATCTCTGCGAATCTGCGCCGTTTTTTCGTCCATCGTCTTGGTTTCCTTTTCGACGGTGTCCCACTTATTGGCGACGATGATGCAGGCCTTCCCAGCCTCATGCGCAAGTCCCGCAATCTTGGTGTCCTGGTCGGTCACGCCCTCATTCGCATCAATTAAAATCAGGCACACGTCGCAGCGGTCGATCGCATTGACCGAGCGCATATTGGAATACTTTTCGATCGCATCGTCAACCTTTGACTTGCGGCGCATTCCCGCCGTATCGATGAAACAGTATTTCCCGTGCTCGTTTTCAAAATAGCTGTCAATGGCGTCCCTCGTCGTTCCTGCCACATTGGAGACGATCGAGCGCTGCTGCCCCAGAATTTTGTTGAGCAGGCTGGACTTGCCGACGTTCGGCTTGCCGACAATGGCAACCTTGATCACGTCCTGCTCCTCTTCCTCCTCCGTCTCCGGCGGGAAATGCGCCACACACCAGTCCAGCAGGTCACCCGTGCCGTGGCCGTGAATCGCCGATACCTCGATCGGGTCTCCCAGCCCCAGTCCGTAAAACTCGTAAACGTCGGGGTTTGTCGCTCCGACGGAATCACACTTATTGACCGCAAGACAGACCGGCTTCTTTGCGCGCAGAAGCAGATTGGCAATCTCCTGATCGGCCGCCGTCATTCCGACGCGCACATCCGTGACCATCACGATCACCGTCGCCGTCTCGATGGCGATCTCCGCCTGACGGCGCATAAAAAGCAGCATCTCGCTGTCCGTGGACGGCTCGATTCCGCCGGTATCGATCAATTCAAAGCTTCTGCCATTCCAATCGCAGGCGCCGTAAATCCGGTCGCGCGTCACGCCCGGCGTATCCTCTACAATTGCGGTACGGCGGCCTGTCAGCTTGTTAAACAGCATCGACTTGCCGACATTGGGTCGTCCGACAATCGCGACCAATGGTTTTGCCATACAATCGCCTCCTTTTTCCTTCGAAACCGCAGCTTCAATCCGCGCAGATACACCGGCGGAAAATCGCCGCTGTCCGCTGCGGGAAATTGATTCATCGGTTTCCTTTCTCCCAATAGACTCATGCGTCTTTATATTATGGCACGAAAGCCCGGAAAAATCAAGCAAAAATCAGAAAAACGAACGCTCCATGACCGCCCGCGTGCCATGAGATGAAAAACCGGCGATACGCTTAAGTCGGATTCATTTCATTTTGCAAAAAAGGGGCGCGCCGGTTAACCCCTCCGACGCGCCTGTTTCTCCGTAATCGCCTCTGCATGAGCCGCTGGCGGCAGTTCGTGCTGCCCTTTCCTTCCTCCGTGCGAACCGCGTTTATTCCGCCGTTGCCTTGACGGGAAGGTCGAAATCGACCGCCGAAGAAGCGGCAGCAGCATCCTCCGTCCCTCCATTGGGCGGCTGTATTCCGGCCTGCGCCAGCTTTTGCAGCGTCTCTTCGCGGATGCACCGGCGAAATGCCGTGAGGTAGGGAGAAAATGCAGTATTTTCACTGCCGTAAGTCAGGTTCAGCGCATACTCGTTCGGCGACCAGGACGCAAGATCCGATTCGTTGTGCTGAATGACCGCCTCCAGCTTATCCAGCGCCTTGTAAATTCTCGCCTCTACGGTCTGCTGTGCCTCCATTTCCTCATAGAGCGCACACATTTCCATGCAGTACGGCTCCGGCAGCGCGGCAACCCATGCATCCAAAAGAGCCGCCTCTACCTCCTCATCCCGCTCCGTTTTTTGAAAGGTCGGGATATCGCCCGTAAAGCACTCGCCCAGATCGTGGATCAGGCACATTCGGATCACCTTATCCAGATCGGCGTCGGGATATTCGTCGTGCATCCAGTACGCCATTAAGGCCGTACGCCAGCTGTGCTCGGCCACGCTTTCGCGTCTGCCCTTTGTGGTGTTGCAGTGCCTTGTCGTATCCTTTAATCGCTCTGCGGTGTGCAGAGCCTCCAGCAGTCGTTTCCCATCCATATGCTTTTCCCCATCTCTTTCTAAAAAGACTCATGGACTTTCTGATTTCATGCTCAGCGTTAAAAAACGATTCGCACAAAGAACGCAGCGCATTGCCGATTTAACGGTGACGGACTCGATTGTCAGTCTATCGCATCATTCCCTTAGGAGCGACTCCAGCTCCCGCTTCTGGCAGAAGCCGACGTGCTGCGCGGCAAGCTCGCCGCCGCGGAAGACCAGCACGGTAGGGATGCTGACGATTCCAAATTGCCTTGCAAGCTCCGGCTCCTCGTCTACATTCACCTTTCCGACCTTGACCGTTCCGTCATATTCCTCGGCAAGCTCCGCAACGACCGGTGCCAGCATCCGGCAGGGGCCGCACCACGTCGCCCAGAAGTCCACCAAAACAGGCAGCTCGGACTGCAGCACCTCTCTCTCAAAATTCTCCTGGTTCAATGCAAGTTCAGCCATTCGATTTCTCCTCCTTTGTCTTTTGTTTCCTCGCGGGTCGATCCCCGTCCTCCTTGGATTTGTAATACAGCATGCAGTGACAGAAGCCCTCAAAATCCGGGTCCTCCATCTGATGCCGGAATTCCTCGCACATACACCGATTGGCCTCTGTACGCTCCAGCCGACAGGGGCAAAAGCCGCCCGTCATCATCAAGCCGGCCTTAATCTGCTTTACAAGCTCCGTGTCCGGATTCAGCGTTACCATTCCGCACCCCACTCCTTTGTCTCGTTGTATTTTATAGTATAACACATCCGAGGCAAAATTCGTTTCGCAATTTTGTCTTTTTTCTGAATTTTATCGAAACGGCACGATGGAGACGTATTTGCAAATCCGCCGCGCAGCTCATTCACGGAATTTTACATAACATCATTGGATATGCAAATTATGAAAAACCGGCGTTGTTGACCGTAATTCTCCGCTTTTTCTCCCGCCGTATAAAGTTATAAACAGATTTCACAGCTTTATCCACAGGCAAAGCGCCTGAATTTCCAACGTCAGACCTCGATTTTGCCAAAATGTTACAATTTGCGGCATGTGAAGTTCTTTCTTTCGCGAAAGCGTCCCTTGCGTTAACATAACAATTCTTTTTTCGAATTCCCTAAAAATTTTTTAGGATGCAAAAACTGACGGCGCATTTCCTCCCTCCTGCAAATGACGCCCGAGCTGCATTTTCGGTCAAAAAATGACGCCGCAGCGTCATAAAGAGGGCGGCGCTCCTTGGGAACGCCGCCGCAGCGTGTCAAAAACCATTTTTGACACGCTGGCAGACTTCAAGAAAGTTCGGAATACTAGTAACTTGCGCCCGTAGGCGTACATAAGTACGGTAGGGCGCGAGTTCCGAAGTAAGTCAAAATAATACACTTCATCAACTATCTGAACCGTATTTGTTTGAAATTTTTCAAAAACAGAACAGATGCGTTTCGCATGGAAATCGTCAAAAATGTTTTCTCGTTTTGACGATTACGGACTTTATTGACAGCCTGAGGCGGCGTTCCTTGGGAACGCCGCCTCCTCCTATACCTCCAAATAGCTTTCGTCCTCCCGGTCGTCTGCCGTGGGATACGACTCCTGCATTTCCTCCGGCGCTTTCTTCTTATAGGCTTCCTCTTCCCGCGTCGGCTCGGCTGACGCTGCCTGCTCGCTTTCTTCGGTCTGTGCCTCCGGCCGTCCGTCCGGCGTTAAGCGAAGGGCCAAATAGTCCTCACCATCCAAAGACGTCCTCCTGCAATAGGGAAGCCAGCCCAGCAGTGGAAAATCCTCTGTCTCTTTCAGCGCAAGCGTCAGTCCCTCCTGCTCCGACAGAAGTGCATGATCGACCACCGCGCCGTCCAGCTCGCCCCGCCACGGGCAAAATCCGTCGCCGTGCGTCTGTCCGACCACTGCAGCCGTCAGCTTCTCCGGCGCAAGCAGGTGACGGGAAAGGCAGGTTTTTAAGTGAAACTGCCCGTTCTCATACAGCATCGCGCCGAGGCTCCGGCAGTGCAGCCCTGAAATCAGATACAGCCGCAGCACCGCCTGCGTCTGCGGGCGACATTCGGCACTGATGCGGTAATATAGTCCCTGCCGTTCAATCGTCATATGGCCCACCGGCCGACCGAGATAAAAAATCTCCAACTCCATAAAAAATCCCTCCTGCACAGCCTATGCAGGAGGGATCGTGCTTATTCCATGTATCAGCCCTTTTGCAGTCCAAAGCTGACGGCGATTGCCGAATCCACCTGATTCATCAGGCCATCGTCAAGTCTGCCCATATGCTCGCGCAGACGCTTTTTGTCGATGGTCCGGATTTGCTCAAGCAGGACAACGGAATCCTTCGTCAGGCCGACATCATGCCCCGCCAGATCGATGTGCGTCGGCAGACGCGCTTTCCCGGTCTGGCTCGTAATGGCTGCGGCAATCACCGTTGGGGAGTGCCGGTTGCCGGTATCGTTCTGCACAATGAGTACCGGCCGCGTACCGCCCTGCTCGCTGCCGACCACCGGGCTGAGATCTGCATAGAAAATATCGCCGCGTTTTACGATCGTATCCATTCGCTTCACGCTCCGTGAAATTTAGTTCCGCCGCTCTCCCTTTTCGGAAGTGGACGTAACCTTATTGTCCCACGCAGGCGCTGAAATTATACAGCAAAAGGCTCCCAAACCATACTATGCAGAAAGATGGAAAAATCGACAGTGCCTTCAGTCGTTCAGGAAATCGTAAAGCCGCAGAAGTACCGTCGCAGCCTCGGCTCGCGATACGACACCGCGGGGAAGGAAGCAGTTATCCCCGACGCCGCACAAAAAGCCGTAGCCTGCGATTTCGTCCACCGCCTCGGCTGCCCACGAGGATATCAGCATGGCGTCCGAGAAGTTCGGCACCGTGATACGTCTTGGCGTTTTCTTTTCATACCGCAGGAAGCTCTGCAGCATCACGCACATCTGCTCACGGGTAATCACGCCGTCCGGATCAAACCGTCCGGCAGAAACGCCCGAAGCAATGCCGTTTGCATAGGCCCAGGCAACCGCCGTCGCATAATACCGCCCGGTCGGAACGTCTGTAAAGCCGCTGCCGCCGCCTTCATAGCAGTCGCCGCTGAGCTTATAAAGTAGCGTCACGAACATCCCGCGCGTCACCTTCGTCTCCGGCGCAAAGCGATAGTTGCCGGTACCGGCAAACAGCCCCAGGGTGTACGCTCTGTCGCAGAAATCGTAGTACCACTTGCTCTGCGGAAGGTCGCGGAACAGGTTGCCGCGCTTAGTCAGGTACATCGTATAGGTGGAGCCGATGTAGCCAGTTCCGATTGCACGGTAGCGGAGCATGCCCTCATAGTAGGGGATTGGCTTGGTATAGGCCGTGCTGTTTGTGGTCGGGAGCGTTCCGTCCGTCGTGTAATAAACGCTGCCGTTCGGTACGGCATCGAAGCGCAGGAAGCCGTTTCCCAGTGTCAGTCGCGGCTCTACCGCCGCAGCCATCCGAATTCGGCTCGATACCGTCTCGCTGCGGCCGCCATTGAGCCGGAACGCAGCAAGCGCCTTGACCGTACAGTCCACAGACACGGTAAAGCTTCCGGTATAGCGCTGCTTGGTGCGCGCAGGCTCGCTGCCATCAAGCGAATAATAAATCGGCGCGCCGTCCTTCGAAGAAATGGTCACGCGAATGCCGCCCGTGACCGGCGTGGTCTGAATGGTCGGTGCGGAGACAGCCGGAAGGCTGACGCTCTTCGGCTTGCAGCTGTAATGCAGCTCGCCGTCCTTCATCGCAACGCCTCTGCGGCGGTACAGCTCGCTCACCGTCACAAATTCATAGCCCTGCGCCTTCAGCTTATCGATCGCCTTGAGCGCGCCGTCAACGCTGGTAGAATGAATATCGTGTACCAGAACAATTGCACCGTCAAAGGCCTTCTCCACAATGCGGCTGCAAACCGTATCGGCATTGCGGTCGCGCCAGTCCACGGGATCGATCGACCAGATAACCGCCGGACAATGGATGTTGTTCAGAACCGTCTGGTTATAGTCGCCGTAGGGCGGGCGGAGGTTGTACTTTGTCCCTGCGCCGCAGGCCTTGTCGAGAATTTCCGCCGTCTTATCCAGCTGCCAGCGAATCTGCGAAACAGACTGGGTGGAGAGCGTCGGGTGGTTGTAGGTATGCGAGGCGACCTCGTGTCCTTCATCGTAAACACGCTGCACCGTATTGGGATAGCGCTCTGCGTTGCAGCCCTGCATAAAGAAGGTCACCTTGACCCCGCGCGTCTTCAGGCCGTCCAGAAGCCGCGCCGTATCCTTTCCGGGGCCGTCATCAAAGGTGATCGCGATCAGCTTGGCGGACGACGCAGCCTGCGTCGTGTCCTCCTGCGCATCGGCCTGTGCCGGCTGTATGTCCTTGGTCGTCTGGCTCACCGTGCTCTGTGCGGCAAGCGCCGAATACGGCAGTGCGGTCAGCAGCAGGCTGAAAAGCAGAAGCCATGTGAATATTCGTTTCATTGTCATCCCATCCTTTCTGCTTATTTAGACGTTTTTCGTGGAAATATGTTCCGCCTTTTTATCAATTTTTCTTGGGCATCCAAGAAAAAATCCTCTGCATAGAAAAAGGGATTTCCCGCGGCGTGTCAAAAAACCTTTTTGGCACGCTGGCAGGCTATCAAGAAAGTTCGGAATACAAGAAACTCGCGCCCGTCGGCGTACATAGGTTCGATAGGGCGCGAGTTCCGAAGTAAGTCAAAATAATAAACTTGGTCGATTGTAAAATGAAGTTGGACACCTAAGAAAAAATCCATAGTGATTTTC
>CABQNH010000039.1 GCA_902465435.1 uncultured Eubacteriales bacterium
TGGTACTTCTATTCTACACCACATTGGAGGTTTACACAAATTTTGGGATGGCCTCTTCGTTCCTTTATCCTTCCATATACCTTTGCGCTGTACACCCTTGTCGGCATATATGTACAGATTGGTTTCTACGCATAGATACCCCAGCACATTCCCGGTCTTTCCGGAAACGACTTTTAAAACAGCGTACTTGTATGTCTTTTTCTCGTCGTCTTGCGGTTCGGCGAATTCCCAGCCATCCGGAAGTTCTATATGATTTCGGATGAAATCCTCTTGAAATTTCCGCTTGCTGGAATCGGCATGTTCCAAAATGCCGAATACGGCTCGCTGCTGATCCGGATTCCCGCCTTCAAAAACAGCAGTTTCAATTGCTTTCCAATGGAATAGAATAATGCGATTAGAAAACAGATTGACATTTATCCTCTTTTGGAGTGAGATAGCAGATCATGTATTCTTGAGGCAGCGTAGTGTGTATAACTGAATATGTAAAGCAAAGAGCGTTGGGATACGAACCGAGAGCGGTTCCACCTGGCGCTCTTTTGCTTGTCTTGAAAGGCTGGGCAAGAAATTCTCAGGGTACTGAAACAAGTAGAAGAAGCGTACCAGAGCATAAATTGCGAAAAAAAAGCCATGCTATCTGACAGGAAAGGGAGGAATTCAATGGTAAATAAAGGAAACGAGATCACCGAACAGAAAAAGGAGAGCGTACTGGAAAAGCTCTGGCTCACCTACTACAACGATACCCTGTATGAGCAGGGTCTGATCACCGAGGCGCAACGGAACAAAATGCGTGTGATGATCAAAAGCCGGGCCGCCTCCATGGAACGATAAGAAAAATATTTTTTGGCAGAAGAGTTGCGCTTCTGCCGTTTACATACTTCTGCGAATGTGTTGCAATTTTCGCAATGATAGACTATAATGTTAATAAACATGATTCTACAAACTTTTGAGGTAAAGTATGGATATCCACAGTGTCCGGCAAATGCTGCGAACCAAATCAATTTATGACATTCCCCTGCGGGTGACCTATTACGCCCGCGTTTCCTCGGAGTCTGACGAGCAGCTCAATTCTCTGGGTAACCAGATCACCTATTATGAGGATTTCATCAAGCGCAACCCGGCGTGGACCTTCGTGCCCGGGTACATTGATGAGGGGCTGTCCGGCATCTCCACCAAGAGGCGGGAAAATTTCAATCGCATGGTGGACGACGCCGGCGAGGACAAATTTGACCTGGTCATCACCAAGGAAATTTCCCGTTTTGCCCGTAATACCCTGGACTCCATCCGGTACACCCGGCAGCTTCTGGCCTCCGGCGTAGGGGTGTTCTTTCAGAATGACAACATCAACACCTTTGACGAGGATTCCGAGCTTCGTCTGTCCATCATGTCCAGTATCGCCCAGGACGAGCTTCGCAAGCTCAGCAGCCGTGTGAAATTCGGCCATCAGCAGGCCATCAAACAGAATGTGGTGCTGGGCAACAGCCGGCTGTTTGGCTACCGCAAGGACAACAGGCGGCTGGTGATTGACGAGGAGCAGGCCCCCATGGTCCGGGAGCTGTTCACCCTCTATGCCACCGACGCATACTCCATGAAGCAGATCGAGACAATTTTCTGGAGCAAGGGCTACCGAAACCTCAACGGCAAAAAAATTGCCCATTCCACCATGTCGGGCATGATCGCCAACCCCAAGTATAAGGGCTACTATGTGGGCAATAAGGTCAAGGTGGTGGATATGTTCACCAAGAAGCAGAAATTTCTCCCTCCGGAGGAATGGGTCATGTTCAAGGACGAAACCGGGGAGATCGTCCCGGCCATTGTTTCCGAGGAACTGTGGGAACAGGCCAATGCCGTTCTCCGCCGCCGCAGCGAGGATGTGAAAAACCGGCAAGGGATCTGCAACCACCAGAACCTTCTCACCGGCAAGCTGTTCTGCACCCACTGCGGAACGCCCTATTATCGCCGGGAATCCAAAGATAAGAGTGGGAACCAAAATTCCAAGTGGGTCTGCTCCGGGAAAATCAACAACGGCAAAGGCTCCTGTTGCTCCTTCCCAATTTACGAGGACGAGATCAAACCTTTGCTGTTTGAGGTATTCCGGGATACCAAGGACCTCTCTGCCGCCATGCTGGCCGAATATGAGCAGATGTACAAGTCTATGACCGCTGATGGGAACCTGACGAAGAAAATGGAAGCCTCCGAAAGCAAATTGCAGCTTGCCCGTAAGAAGAAAAGCAAGCTGCTGGAGCTGGTAGCCCTGGACAGCATCACGCCCGCCGATTTCAAGTCCATGACCGCCGGATGCAACGAGGAGATCCACGCCCTGGAGCAGGAACTTGCCGAGCTGAAGGAGCAGCAGGAATCCAGCCATGAGTTCCGTACCCATATGGAAAAGATCCGCTCTGTCCTGCGGGCAGCCGAGGCGGACGCAGCGAAGGGAGCCATTACAAAGGAATTTATCGATACCTTTATCGATAAGATCTATGTGACCCCGGAGGAGGACGGCTCCATGCACCTGGCCATTAAGATTTTCACCGGGGATGTCACGGAAAAGTATCTTAAAAAGCTCAAGCGCCGGGCCGGTATCACTACCCAAAAAACGGAAGGCAAAGAGGAAGATTCCGATGCTGCGGACGCACCCGACGCACCCGGTCGTACGGGTCACACGTTCAAGAAGATGATCGAGTCCTACGAGCGCAACATGAAGTAAGAGGCCGCGGGCCAGGAGGGCTGCAGGGTGCCAAAGCACTCTGCAGCCCTCCAGACTGTCAATAAAGTCGTAACCGTCAAAACAGAAGAACAATTTTGGCGATTTTCACTTTCAGTGTGTTCATTAAACTATATGGGGAAATTCAAATAAATTAAGTATAAAAATAAGGATAATATCCATTGTTTTGACTTGCTTCGGAACTTGCACCCTACCGTACCTATGTACTTATGCGGGCGCGAGTTTTGTGTCTTCTGTGCTTACTGATCGCCCGTGCCTGACGGGCTTGACACGCCGCGTGCTAAACGCTCACGGGCAGCACACTCGCGCCGAAGGGCATAAGCGCAAGCTTTGCCATTTTAAAGCACTGCAGACCAACGGGGACTCCAAGGATCGTTATGCACCAAATCAAACCGAAAATTGCATAGCACAAGGCCATTTCCCAGCCAAAAAGCAGGATCCACAGCAGATTGATGAGAAAGGATACACTGCTGCCGCCATAGCGAATTTCTTTCCCAAACGGAAAAAAGGCAAGCTGCGCAAATTTGAAGCATTGCAGACCAACGGGAATTCCAATGATGGTGACACACCAGAGACATCCCGCGAGGATCCAGCAAATACCGCCGATCAAACCGCCGAAAAGGAACCAGAGTATATTTCCGATTAAGCGCAAGGGTAGCACCTCCCTGAAATAAAATATATGAATGGCATATTTCTGTGGATGCCACATATAGCATATCGCTTTGGAAGAGAAAATGCAAGATAAATTCAGCTAACTGACCTATCATTTACATGTATGAGGTATTACGACGTAAGTTGTAAATTAATGGTTGACAAGCTCGCCGCATCGATGTATATTGAAATTAATGTACTTAAGGAAAAGAGGAAAAGGCGTAGGCTTCCCGTCAGTGGGAGAAAAGCGGGGGTACTGGAGGTACAGGACTCCTTTGCTCAAACTATGCAATGCTATCAAGGAAGGAACACTCTATGAAATGTATCGATGTACAGTTTAAGGATGCTACCCCGCAGCAGACCATTGCGCGCGTGCGCAGAATCCTATTGGAGAATGGCATGACAACGAACGAGCATGTGACGGTTTCCGGTGTAAGAAACTGCTATTCGCTCGGTGTATATATTGACGGGACAAAGATGTACACCAACGGGAAGGGCGTTTCCGAGGAGCTGGCACGCGCAAGCGGCTACGGCGAAATGATGGAACGGCTGCAATCTGGTTGGCTGACCAAGGAGGATTTTCATTATCGGGATGCCGCGCACTTTACACGCGAGCAGCTGCAGCAGGAATGCGGTCAGTGGCTGCGCGCCATTGCAGAAGCGGCAACCCAGCGGGAAAAGAGACCGATTACGGAGGAAAAGGTGCTCGAAGCTGCATTTGCGGCAGACGGCGGCGGGGAAACGGTGGAGGTTCTGCCGTATTACGACGTGATCGGCGAAAGGATGACCTGGTTTCCGCGTGCGCTGAACGAACAGCTCTATATTACAAACGGACTTGCGGCTGGCAACTCGCCGGAAGAGGCAATGGTGCAGGGCTTCAGCGAGATTTTTGAACGCCATTACCGCTTCCCGTTCTTTTTGGGTGATCGCGTACCGCCGACCGTACCGGAGGACTATCTGAAAAAATTTGATACGGCCTATTCGATTATTCAAAACCTTCGCGCAAGCGGAATGGACGTTATGATCAAGGACTGCTCCTGCGGGCAGCGCTTTCCGCTGGTCGCCGCTGTGGTCATCGATAGGGAAAACGGCCGTTACCGCGTACATATGGGCGCTTCGCCCGTATTTGAAATCGCGCTGGAGCGAAGCCTGACGGAAATGTTCCAGGGCATCAGCCTGCAGTATGCGCTGACAGAAAGCTCGCTTTATGCGGGGGAGAAGGGACATCGCGGCGCGAAGGACATTCTTGGACTGCTGGTTCGCGGACTCGGCGCTTATCCGCTGGACTTCTTTACCGGAGAGCCGACGGAGCCGTTTGAGCCGTTTCCGGTTGAGACACGCGCTAAGAATGCAGATCTGCTGGCGGGAATTGTGAAATATCTGAAGGACAGCGGGAGATCCCTGTTGGTGCGGGATCTTTCTCATTTGGGCTTTTGCACCTATCAGATCCTTGTGCCGGGGCTTAGTGAGGTCGTATATTCCGAGTTGGCGGAGAGTCTGCCGATTTACGCGCTGGAGAGCACCAGCAAACGGGTAAGCCGCAATCTGGCGGACGCCTCGGAGTCGGAACTGCAGGAGCTGCAGATTCTTTGGAGGTATAAGCTTAATACCTACAAAAAACGCCTTGACGGCAACAACCGTCTGATGCTTTCCGGCTTCCTGCGGAATTCTGAACTTTCTCTTACCGCAAATGAAGACGTTGCCTATGGACACCTGTATATGGCATATCTGGAGTGGGCGTGCGGAAACCGAAATGTGGAGCCATACGCGCAGTATGCTGCCAGTCTGATAGACGGCGAGGATCGAACCTATCTCCGCTGCTGGTGTCAACTGCAGCCGCTTGCCGCAAAACTGGACGAGACGTCAGAAAAGCTGCGCCTGTTCTACCCGAAGCACATTCTGGATGAGGTGTACGACGTCATTTCCCAGCAGAAGAATCCATTCCGACGTTTTTTGATTTGCTGCGATTTGAACCGGTGCGATTCCTGCCGTTTCCAGTCATCGTGCACAAGGCGCGTGCGGCAGCAGGTGTTTGACAGGCTGGATGCTGCAGTGGCTGCTTTTGACGAGGAGGTTGCTTTTGAGAAAGTTCGTACACTGTTCCATGCCATTGACGCTGCATGGAAGGAGTGCAAATAAGCTGCGCACGGTCGATTGTACGCCCGGAATGCGATAAAATAAGATTTGACGGGGAAAAAGCTTGACTTTTTCCCCGTTTTCCGATAGGATAAAAGCAATCGGAAAACACGAGGACGGAGAGTAGTAACGCTGCTTGCTGCGCACAGAGAGGAAACGGATGGTGTGAGTTTCCGCTGCGGCTGCGTGAAGGTCGCTCCCGAGTGGGCGCGCTGAATTTGGAAGTAAGCGCGCACGGCTTCTCCCGTTACAGAGATCGAGTGCCCGCAGTCTGCGGGAATTCAGGTGGTACCGCGGTCTTTCGCCCTGAGCATACGCTCGGGGCGTTTTATTTTGCAAATATGAGGGAATCTTTTGATCAAACCGCAGCGGTGCGCTGAGCCTTTCTCCAAGCCTTCGATTCCGTAAATCGGAGGAAAATCCGGCATTCCTGCCGTACCCGGGCGGAGAATTTTTCAGTGCGTAACCCTGCGGATTGAATCTGGGATTCCCAAGAAGGAGTGTACAATATACTATGAAGGAATTGCCGAAAACCTACGAACCACAGGCGGTGGAGGGGAAAATCTATCAGATGTGGCTGGATAAGGGCTGCTTTCAGGCGGACGCGGATCCGAAGAAAAAGCCGTTTTCTATCGTGATGCCGCCTCCCAACGTCACCGGGCAGCTCCATATGGGGCACGCCATGGACGCGACGCTGCAGGATATCCTGACGCGCTTTAAAAGAATGCAGGGCTACAGCGCACTCTGGCTCCCGGGCACCGATCATGCGGGCATCGCAACGCAGATCAAGGTCGAAGAGGAGCTGCGTACCAAGGAGGGACTGACGCGCTATGACCTCGGCCGCGAGAAGTTTCTGGAGCGTGTCTGGGCTTGGAAAAAGCAGTATGGCGACCGCATTGTCAAGCAGCAGATGAAGCTCGGCGCAAGCTGCGACTGGAGCCGTGCCCGCTTTACGATGGACGAGGGCTGCTCCAAAGCGGTGCGCGAAACCTTCTGCGAGCTGTATGAAAAGGGTTTAATCTACAAGGGAAGCCGCATCATCAACTGGTGCCCGCACTGCGTCACGGCGCTGTCCGACGCAGAGGTCGAGTATGTGGACAAGCCCGGCCATCTTTGGCATCTGCGCTACCCGCTGGCAGACGGCAGCGGCGAGCTGGTCGTTGCGACGACGCGTCCGGAGACCATGCTCGGCGATACCGGCGTTGCGGTGAACCCCAACGATGCACGCTATCAGCATCTGATCGGAAAGACCTGTATTCTGCCGCTTGTGAATCGTGAAATTCCGATTGTCGGCGACGAATACTGCGAAATGGACTTCGGAACGGGCTGCGTCAAAATGACGCCGGCGCATGACCCCAATGACTTTGAGGTCGGTCTGCGTCACCACCTGGATACCATCCGCGTGATCGGCGACGACGGCCGTATGAACGAGAACGCAGGAAGCTACGAGGGCATGGATCGCTATGCCTGCCGCAAGCAGATCGTTCAAGATCTGCAGGATGCGGGCTATCTTGTCAAGGTCGAGCCGTATAACCACAATGTCGGCACCTGCTACCGCTGCCACAATGATGTGGAGCCGCTCATCTCGGCGCAGTGGTTCGTCAAGATGGAGCCGCTGGCCAAGGAAGCACTCAAGGTCGTTCAGGACGGGCGTGTCCGCTTTGTGCCGGAGCGCTTCACCAAGACCTATACAAACTGGATGGAAAGCGTCCACGACTGGTGCATTTCCAGGCAGCTCTGGTGGGGACACCAGATCCCGGCATGGTATTGCGATCAGTGCGGCCATATCAACGTCAGCCGCGAGGATCCGACCGAATGCGAGGCCTGCGGCTGCAAGGAACTGACGCGTGAGGAGGATGTGCTCGACACCTGGTTCTCCTCTGCGCTGTGGCCGTTCTCCACACTGGGCTGGCCCGATCTGTCCTCGAAGGATCTGAACTATTTCTATCCGACCTCTGTGATGGTCACGGGCTATGATATCATCTTCTTCTGGGTCGCGAGAATGATTTTCTCCGGAATGGAGCAGATGAAGAAGGAGCCGTTCAAGACTGTCCTTATCCACGGCCTTGTCCGCGACGACAAGGGCAGAAAGATGTCCAAGTCGCTCGGGAACGGAATTGATCCTTTGAAGATTGTAGAGCAGTACGGCGCGGATGCTCTGCGCTTTAACCTGATTACCGGCAATTCGCCCGGCAACGATATGCGCTTCTATGTAGAGAAGTGCGAGGCCATGCGGAACTTTGCCAATAAGATCTGGAACGCCAGCCGCTATGTCATGATGAATCTGACGGTAGAGGAAAACAAGCTGCCGCCGCTTGACGAGCTGGAGCAGGAGGACAAATGGGTGCTGTCCAAGCTCAACACCCTCATCCGCGAGGTAACGGATAATCTTGACAGCTTTGAGCTGGGCGTTGCGTCCGCAAAGGTCTATGACTTTATCTGGGACACCTACTGCGATTGGTATATTGAGCTGACCAAGGCCAGACTGTATTCCGAGAACGAAAAGAGCAAGGAAAATGCGCAGCGTGTTCTGCTGTACGTTCTGGATCAGTTCCTGCGGCTGCTGCATCCGTTTATGCCGTTTATCACGGAGGAAATCTGGCAGGCAATTCCGCACGACGGCGATACGCTGATCTGCGCGGCGTGGCCCGTTTATCGGGAGGAACTGAATTTCAAGGCGGAGGAGGCTGCGATGGAGACGGTCATGCAGGCCATTCGCGCCGTGCGCAACCGCCGTGCGGAGATGAACGTTCCGCCGTCGAAGAAATGCACGCTCTATGTCGTAACCGAAAAGAAGAGAATTTTTGAAGCGGGCGAGGCGTTTATCTGCAAGCTGGCCTATGCCGACCGACTGGTTGTTCTCGGCGCGGATCCCGAGGGACACGAGGAGATGGCGGGCTGCGTTACCGCAGATGCCAAGCTCTATATGCCGCTTGCACAGCTCGTTGATGTGGACAAGGAGCTTGCAAGAATTCAGAAGGAGCGCACAAAGGCGGAGGGCGATCTTTCCCGGATTTCGGGCAAGCTGAGCAACCAGGGCTTCCTTGCAAAGGCACCGGAGGCGGTCGTGGCGGCTGAGCGCGACAAGGCGGAGAAGCTCAAGGCGCTGCTCGTGCAGCTTACAGAGAGCGAAGAACGCCTGAAAAAACTGAAAAGCTAAGGGAAACGCCTGCTTTTCGACAGGAGTTTTTTGAAAATCATACTATACTAAACGCACAGGATCGTGTCCTGTGCGTTTATTTTTTTCTGGGAGCGTGAACAAATGAAACTGACAAGCTATTTACAGGACAGACGGCTGACCATTGCGCTTTGCGGGGAGATCGACCACCACACCGCCAAGGAAATGATGGCGGAAATCGCCAATAAGATCGATAGCTATATGCCGTCTGTGTGCATTCTCGATTATCATGACGTGACCTTTATGGATTCAAGCGGTATCGCAGTCGTGATTCGCACCATCCGCAAAATGCGTGAGCTGGAGGGGAAGACCTATCTGCAGAATTTACCGCTGCAGGCCGCAAAGGTATTGCATGCGGCAGGAATTGAAAAAATCGTAGAAATACGGGAGGAAGCGCACAATGAAATTTGAAAACTACATCCATCTGGAGTTTCCAAGCAAATCGGCCAACGAGAGCTTTGCCAGGGCGGTCGTGGCCTGCTTTGCCGCGCAGCTGGATCCAACGCTCGAGGAGCTTGGCGACATTAAGACGGCAGTCAGCGAGGCGGTGACAAACTGCATTGTTCATGCCTATCCCAACGAGCTGGGAAAAATCGTGCTGCGCGCGAGAATCCTGCCGGAGCGTGTGCTGGAGATCGTGGTGAAAGACACCGGCTGCGGCATCGCGGATATTGAGAAGGCGCGCGAGCCGATGTTTTCCACCGGCGGCGCGGAGCGCTCCGGAATGGGCATAACGATCATGGAGAGCTTTATGTCGGAGGTTCGCATCACCTCCACGGTAGGAAAGGGCACGACGGTGCGAATGCGCAGGCGCATTTTGCCGCGCAGCATGGGACGCTGATGGCCGCGCAGTTAGAGCAGCTCCTGCTTGCCAAGCAGGGCGATCGCGCCGCAGCGGAGCAGCTTGTGACGGAAAATTCCGGCCTGATCTGGTCGATTGCGCGGCGCTATTTCGGCCGCGGCGCGGATCCGGACGATCTGTATCAGCTGGGCTGCGTGGGTTTCCTGAAAGCGATCGAGGGCTTTGACCCGGCCTTCGGCACACAGTTTTCGACCTACGCCGTGCCGAAGATCTCCGGTGAAATCCGCCGCTTCTTGCGTGATGACGGTACGGTCAAGGTTTCCCGCTCGGTGAAGGAGCGCGCTGCGCTCATCAAGGCGACCAGACAACGGCTGACCGGAGAGCTGGAACGGGAGCCGACCGTATCGGAAATTGCAGGCGAAATCGGGCTGACGGTGGAGGAAATTGCTGCAGCAGAGACGGCAACGGCGGCGACGGAGTCGATCCAGCGGCAGAGCGGAGAGGACGGCTTCTGTCTGGAGGACGTGCTGACGAGCGGCGACATGGAGACGGCGATCGTGGAGCGAATCGCGCTGCGGCAGGCGCTTGCGCAGCTTCCGCAGCGGGAGCGCACGGTCATTGCGCTGCGGTTCTTTCATGGCCTGACACAGGACAAGACAGCGAAGCTCCTCGGCGTATCGCAGGTGCAGGTGTCGCGTATCGAGAAGAAGGCGCTGGCGCTGCTGAGAAAAACCATCTGAGGAAGCGTCGGCGGCAAACAGGGAAAGGGGTAGCTGCCTTCCGGGCGTCGTTGCCCCGAGGTGCGAAAGGCTGCCAACTGCCTTTCCAGCACCTTGACGGCAGACCGGGTGCCGACAGCCGACCGCACATGACGATTTTCTCAAAGCTTCCGGAACTTTAGACTTTATTTCCTGCCAAAAATGATATAGAATATGAGCGTACAGAAATGAACTTAGGCAGGATAAAGCGATGACACAGGAATTTGAAAAACGTTTTTTGAAGCTGCGCCGTGCGGTGATTGAAAGCCGCGTTTCGCAGCTAAACCCCGAACAGCGCGAGGGCGTGCTGACAACGCAGGGGCCTTTGCTGCTGCTTGCCGGCGCAGGAAGCGGCAAGACGACCGTGCTCATTCAGCGAATCGCAAATCTGATCCGCTATGGCTCTGCAGCGCAGTCCAGAGTTGTTCCGGATTTTATTACGGAAAGCGATGTTGAATTTTTAGAAAAATATCTGGAGAGCGGCGCGCCGGCGCAATACGAAGGCCGCGCCGATGCTCTGTGCGCTCTGGATCCCGCGCCGCCGTGGAGCATTATTGCCATTACGTTTACCAACAAGGCGGCGAACGAACTGAAATCAAGGCTTGCTGCCATGCTTGGCGAGCAGGGAAACGACGTTTGGGCCATGACGTTTCACTCCGCGTGCTGCCGCATTCTACGGCGTGAGATTGAGCGCATCGGCTACGAGAGAAGCTTTACGATTTACGACACCTCGGATTCCGAACGGGTGATGAAGGCCGTGATCCGGGATATGAACCTCGACGAGAAGTCATTCCCGCCAAAGCTGTTTTTGAACCTGATCTCCAGAGCAAAGGATAAGGGACAGAACCCGGCGGAATTTGAAAGAACGGCTGCGGCGGCGGGGGACTTTCGGATGGAAAAGGCTGCGGCGGCGTATACGGAATACCAAAAGCGGCTCAAGGCCTCCAATGCGTTGGATTTTGACGACATTATTCTCCTTGCCGTTCGGATTCTTGCGGAATTCCCGGAGGCGCGGGAGTATTATCAGAAAAAGTTCCGCTATGTGCTGATCGACGAGTATCAGGACACGAACCGCCTGCAATACCAGCTCGCGTCGCTGCTCGCGGGCGGGCATCAGAATATTTGCGTCGTGGGCGACGACGACCAGAGCATTTACCGCTTCCGCGGCGCGACAATTGAGAATATTCTGAACTTTGAAAAGCAGTATCCCGGTGCAAGGGTGATTCGTCTGGAGCAAAACTACCGCTCGACAAAGGCAATTCTAAACGCCGCCAACGCGGTAATTGCCAATAATCAGGGCAGAAAGGGCAAAAAGCTCTGGACGCAGAATGATGACGGCGACCAGATCATGGTTTTTGAGGCGTACAACGAGCAGGAAGAGGCCCAGTTTGTTGCAAGCCGCATTTTTACGATCGGGAGGGGGAAAAACTTCCGTGATTTTGCAATCCTTTACCGCACCAACGCGCAGTCCAACGCGCTGGAATATGCGTTCAAGCGGAACGGAATACCGTACCGTATTATCGGCGGGACGCGCTTCTTTGACCGCGCCGAAGTCAAGGACATGCTTGCCTATCTCTGGGTCATCAACAACCGCTCAGATGACCTGCGCCTGCTGCGCATTCTGAATAATCCGCCGCGCGGCATCGGCGCAAAAACGATCGAGATGATCGAGCGGATCGCCGAGGCGTCTAATGTCCCGCTCTACAGCATTATTTCGGATCCCTACTCCTATCCCGCGCTGGAAAAGGCAGCCGGGAAGCTGATGGGCTTTACCGTTATGATCGAGGAATGCGCTCAGCTTCTGCAGACGCTGAGCCTGCCGGATTTTTACGAGGAGCTGATGATCCGCACCGGCTATACGGCTATGCTGGAGGAAAAGAAGACGGAGGAGAACATTGGAAGGTTGGAAAACGTGCACGAGCTGAAGTCCTCCATCCTCAGCTATATGGAGCATACGGAGGATCCGACGCTCAACGGCTTTTTGGAGGAGATCGCGCTTTATACGGACATTGAGCAGTATGATCCGGAGGCGGACGCCGTCGTTATGATGACCATGCACGCGGCGAAGGGGTTGGAATTTCCTCATGTCTGCATTGTCGGCATGGAGGATGGCCTGTTCCCCGGCGTTCGCGCGATTGGTGATCTGACCGAGATGGAGGAGGAACGGCGGCTTTGCTATGTGGCAATCACCCGCGCAAAAAAGACGCTCGCGATTTCCTATGCAAAGCAGAGAATGCTCTATGGACATACGAATATTAACCGACCGTCCCGCTTCCTTGGTGAGATCCCGCCGGAGCTGATTCGCACAAACGCACGGGCGCAATCCGGCATGCAGACACGCGGCGCGGCTATGCAGACGCAGGTTCCGCAAAGCCGCAGTACCGCTTTGCAGACGCCGCCGGTCAAAAGACGAAGCACGCTTGGGGGTGCGGGCAGCTTTTCCGCAGGCGCGGCAAAGCCGTCGAGCGCCATGCTCGCCCTGTCAAAGGGGGATATGGTGCAGCACGATGCGTTCGGCAAGGGCTTGGTATTAACGGTTTCACCGATGGGCGGCGACGCGCTGCTGGAAATTGCCTTTGACAATGTCGGAACCAAGCGGCTACTTGCAAAAACTGCCTCCCTGCACATGAGAAAGCTGTAATGAACGCTGCTTACCGCTCATATTCGTATGAGGGGTGGTGCTATGTCTGCAAAAATGCGCGGCAGGCTTCGGCTGATTCTGGCGGTGCTGCTGATTCTGGCGGCGCTGGTCGTGCTGGTTGTCCGCACGCAGTATCTTCCATTGGCGGAGGAGCTGGGCTGTATGCAGGTGAACAACCGAATTTCCGGCCTGATCAACGAGGCGGTCAATGAGCAGATTCAATATGACGGGATCGATTATGACAGCCTGATTTGCTTTGAAAAGGATGCCGACGGAAGAATCAGCGCGATGAAAACGAATATGAACGAGGCAAACCGCATTCGGACGGAGATCCTGAAGCGGCTGGATGAAAAAATCGCGGACTTTTCACTGGAAGAGCTGGGCGTTCCGCTGGGCAATATCCTCCTGCCGCAGCTTCTGTCGGGCTATGGGCCGATGCTGCCGGTTCGGGTTTTGGCCGTCAGCTCGTCGGATGCGCAGTTTGAGGATGATTTTACGGCAAAGGGAATCAATCAGACGCTGCACCGCATATCGATTCTGGTTCGGCTGGACGTCAGCGTCAGCACGCCGAACGGTACCACGGAGCAGGCGGTGGAGGCGACGGTGCTCGTTGCGCAGACGGTAATTGTCGGTACGGTGCCGAGCACTTACATTACGATGAACGGAGAAGAAACATGACGCCAAAGGAAGAAATCGAAAAGCTGACGCGGGAGCTGGAGGACGCAAATCATCGCTACTATGTACTTGACGATCCGAAAATTTCCGACTATGAATATGACCGGATGCTGCGCCGACTGGAGACGTTGGAGCAGGCGCATCCGGAGCTGGCCTCGCCGCTCTCTCCGACGCAGCGGGTCGGCGGGCAGGCGCTGGATCGCTTTGAAAAGGTGGAGCATGCCGTGCCGCTGGAAAGCCTGCAGGACGTTTTTTCCATGGAGGAGCTGGCGGAATTTGACGCGCGCACACGCGAGGCGCTTGGCGGGGTTCTATATACCGCAGAGCCGAAGGTCGACGGGCTTTCCGTTGCGCTGGAATATGTGGACGGCCGTTTTGTGCGCGGCGCGACGCGCGGCGACGGCAGGATCGGCGAGGATGTGACGGAAAATCTTAAAACCGTGCGTTCAATTCCGATGCAGCTGGAGCATGCGCCGCACCGCTTGATCGTCCGCGGCGAGGTGTTTATGCCGACGGCCAGCTTTGACAGGCTCAACGCGATCCGGGAGGAGCGCGGGGAGCCGCTGTTTGCCAATCCGCGCAATGCTGCGGCAGGCAGTCTGCGGCAGCTGGACCCCAAGGTGGCGGCCGAGCGGCAGTTGGATATCCTGATTTTTAATCTGCAGCTCTGCGAGGGCGCGTCGTTTGAGACGCACGCGCAGACGCTGGATTACCTTCGCTCGCTGCGTTTTAAGGTGATCCCCTATACGCTCTGCCGCACGCTGCAGGAGGCCGAGCAGCAAATCAGAGAGATTGACGAAACCCGGTATGCACTGGGTTATGACATTGACGGCGCGGTGCTTAAGGTCAACCGCCTCGCGGATCGTCAGCGCCTCGGAAGCACGGCGAAGTTCCCGCGCTGGGCGGTTGCGTACAAATATCCGCCGGAGATCAAGGAAACCGTGCTGCGGGATATTCAGGTGCAGGTGGGGCGGACCGGCGTCCTGACGCCGAAGGCGGTCGTCGAGCCGGTGCGTTTAGCGGGCACGACGGTGACAAGCGCAACGCTGCACAATCAGGATTTTATTACGCAAAAGGATATCCGCATCGGCGATACGGTGCGCATTCGCAAGGCGGGGGAGATTATCCCGGAAATTCTGGGCGTCGTTCCGGAGAAGCGACCGCAGCATACGGAGCCGTACCATTTGCCGACGCATTGCCCGGTTTGCGGAAGTGCGGTCGAGCGCGACCCGGATGGCGCGGCGCTTCGCTGCACGGGTGCGGAGTGCCCTGCACAGCTTGTCAGAAATCTGGCGCATTTCGTCTCGCGGGACGCTATGGAGATCGACGGCTTGGGAGAGGCGATCGTAGAGCAGCTGATCGCGGCCGAGCTGGTGCATTCTCCAGCAGATCTGTACTTTTTGGAGCGGGAGCGTCTGGAGGCACTTCCCCGCATGGGCAAACAGTCCACGGACAATTTGCTGCGCGCCATTGCCGACAGCAAGCAGAACGACGTCAGCAAGCTGATTTTTGCACTTGGAATCCGGCAGGTCGGCGCGAAGGCAGCCAAGGTGCTGGCACAGCAATTCGGCTCTCTGGATGCGCTGATGGAGGCAAGCTGCGAGGAGCTGACAGAGGTACGCGATATCGGTGCGATCACCGCGCAAAACATTGTTTCGTGGTTTTCCAATCCGCAGTCGAAGCATTTGATTGCGAGACTGCGGGAGGCCGGTGTGAATTTTACCTGCCGCCTACAGGTTACAGATCGGCGCTTTGACGGCATGATATTTGTCCTGACCGGTGCGCTGTCACTGTTTACCAGGGACGAGGCCACGCAGAAAATCGAACGCTTCGGCGGAAAAGCGTCCGGTTCTGTTTCCAAAAAGACGACCTATGTCGTAGCGGGCGAAAATGCAGGCTCAAAGCTGCGGAAGGCAACCGAATTGGGAATTCCGGTGCTGTCTGAGCAGGAATTCCTGGAGCTGCTGGCGGATTAAGCGGAAAGACAAGCAGCCGCACTGAATAATTACTATTGCATTTTAGCAAGGAATGCTTTATAATGAATATAGCCATTGCGGATGGCTCCGCATTCGGCGCAGAAAGTATGAAAGAAAGGAGAACACCACATGAAAAAGACACTTGCACTTGTGCTCGTTATCGTTATGGTCGCGATGCTCTTCGTTGGCTGCGGCGGCAAGGAGTCGGACAGCGATAAGATTCTTGGGAAGTGGAGCTGTGAGGAGGACGGCGGAGAAATCGTCATGGAATTCAAGAAGGACGGCAAGGCGACGATGAGCATCCTGTATAACGGCGAGTCCCTTAGTGAGCAGGAAATTGAGTACAAGATCGACGGCAGCAAGCTTGTTCTCACGGTCGATGGCGAAGAAGAATCCGCTGATTTCAAGATCGAAGGCAAAACGCTGACGATCTCGGAAGACGGTGGTGAGGAGCTCAAACTCACCAGAAAATAATCGCTCTAACATAATGTACACAAAGCATAGCCGCCTTTTTCTGCAAGCTTTTGCTTGCGGAAAAAGGCGGCTTAGACTGTCAATAAAGTCCGTAACCGTCAAAACAGGAAAACAATTTTGACGATTTTTCTTTCAGCGAGTCCATTTCATTTTATGGAAAAATTGAAATAAATTGAGTTCGCAAATTGCAAGTGCAAGTTGGACACCTGCACGGTAGAACTTAGTGAATCAGAG
>CABQNH010000040.1 GCA_902465435.1 uncultured Eubacteriales bacterium
TGTCAATAAAGTCCGTAACCGTCAAAATGAGAAAACATTTTTGGCGATTTCTATGCGAAACGCATCTATTCGGTTTTTGAAAAATTTCAAACAAATACGGTTCAAAAAGTGGATAAAGTTTATTATTTTGACTTACTTCGGAACTCGCGCCCTATCGTACCTATGTACGCCGACTGGCGCGAGTTACTCGTATTCCGAACTTTCTTGATAGCCTGCCAGCGTGTCAAAAAAGGTTTTTTGACACGCTGACGCGCTTGCCATATATGGCAAGCGCGTCAAAAGGCTCTATGAAACGGGAAGCAGCCTTTGTCCGGCCGGGCAAAGGCTGCTTTTGGAGCGGGTAAAGGGAGTCGAACCCTCCTATGCAGCTTGGGAAGCTGCCGTTCTACCGATGAACTATACCCGCAAAATCTACGAATTGGATTATAGCAGAATTCTTTGCCGAATGCAACCGAAATTTTTCCGTTTCTTCCCCCTGCTGAAAATTTTTCTTTCCGCGCCGCGCCGGAAGCGTTGTTTTTCCGTTGCGCCCCGCAATTTTCACCTTTCCGCGTCCGTTTCCGCTCCTACTGCGCGGTTTTTTCTTTTTTTGTAGAATGGCACATAAAAACCCCTTGCATCGGACGAAAAACTGTGCTATTTTAGTAAGGAAGTATTCGCTTCAACACTACGGGCGCGCCGGTTACTCCACCCATATAACAGGCTCGACCCCAAAAAGGAGGAAATGATTCCAACCGCCCGACTTGCGGTGCGGCAGCGTGGAGACCTGCCGTATGCGGCGCATGGCATCGCCCGTGGCCGTGAGGTGCGATTTTGCGGAGGCAGTCGCATCAAAGTCTGCTTTTATGGAAAAACAACCGCACGTAATCCTCAGAAACATCAAAAAGGTCTATGACAACGACGTCGTAGCCGTCCACGATTTCAATCTGGAAATTGCGGATAAGGAATTCATCGTTCTGGTCGGCCCCTCCGGCTGCGGCAAATCCACAACGCTTCGCATGATCGCCGGTCTGGAGGACATCACCTCCGGTGAGCTGTACATCGGCGACCGTTTGGTCAACGACGTACCGCCCAAGGATCGCGACATCGCCATGGTTTTCCAGAACTATGCCCTGTATCCGCACATGACGGTCTATGAAAACATGGCCTTTGCCCTCAAGCTGCGCAAAACGCCGAAGGCGGAGATTCGCGAGCGCGTTATGGAGGCCGCCGAGATTCTGGATATCACGCAGTATCTTGACCGGAAGCCGAAGGCGCTGTCCGGCGGCCAGCGGCAGCGCGTCGCCATCGGCCGCGCCATTGTCCGGAACCCGCAGGTCTTTCTGATGGACGAACCGCTCTCCAATCTGGACGCCAAGCTGCGCAATCAGATGCGTGCGGAGATCATTAAACTGCGTGACCGCATCGACACGACCTTTGTCTATGTCACGCATGACCAGACCGAGGCTATGACGCTGGGCGACCGGATCGTCGTCATGAAGGACGGCTTTATTCAGCAGATCGGTACGCCGCAGGAGGTCTTCAACCATCCGAAGAATCTGTTCGTGGCCGGCTTTATCGGCATGCCGCAGATGAACTTCATCTACAACGCCAGGCTGGATCGGGATGAAAACGGTTGGTATGTCGCCATGTTCAACGGCCGCATTCCGCTCACGCGCGAGCAGCGCGCAAAGCTGGACGCCGCAGGCGTGCAGCCGCAGACGGTCACAGTCGGCATTCGCCCGGTGCACATTGAGCTGACGCAGGAGGGCATCCCGGCGCGAATCGACGTCGCCGAAATGATGGGCAGCGAGATGCATCTGCATTTGGACGCGGACGGTACGGATATCGTCGCCGTGGTCGCCACCCACGAGCTGCATCCCGACTTTGACCCCCGTCGGCACGAAACGGTACATTTCCGCTTCCGCCCGGAGCTGCTGCAGCTGTTCAGCATGGAAACGGAAGAGAATCTTCTGTAATTCTTGATATTGCGGGCTTTCCCCGCGCAAATGTCCCCTGCTTCTCAATTCGAGAAGCAGGGGACTCAGCGTGTCAAAAAGGTTTTTTGACAGTCTGACAGACTATCAAGAAAGTTCGAAATACAAGAAACTCGCGCCTGCACAAGTACATAGGTACGGTAGGGCGCGAGTTCCGAAGTAAGTCAAAATAATAAACTTTATCCACTTTTTGAACTGTATTTGTTTGAATTTTTCCAAAATAGAGTGAATACGTTTCCCATAGAAATCGTCAAAAATGTTTTCTCATTTTGACGGTTGCGGACTTTATTGACAGTCTGTGTCCCCTGCTTCTCGAATTGAGAAGCAGGGGACTGCTCTATATTCCGCCGGATTCCCGATCAGTATGCCCAAATCAACTCCTGCACGGTTCTTTGGAACGCCTCATGGTCCAGTCCGAGCACCACCATGGCGTTCTGCTTTTCAAACTTCTTGTCGGAAAAGAGATCCGTCACGGTTTTGCCCAGCGTGATCGTACCGCGCGTTTCCACCGCGACGCCCGCCATTTTTCCGGAAAACAGCTCCGGCCGCGCCGCATACAGCACGGCGACCACATCATGCAGCCGCGTTCTGCCGGGAACCCGCTGCGCCTTCAGCGGCGTCTGCAGGCAATCGCGGAACAGCCGTGCCGCTACCGTTCCCTTTGCGCCGATTCGTTCCAAATCCTCGGCGGTAAAGGTCGCCTGATTGGTCACGTCCAGGCCGCACATGACAAGCTCCACTCCGGACTGCATTACGATCTGCGCCGCCTCAGGATCCGCATAAATATTGAATTCCGCCGACGGCGTGCAGTTTCCGCCGCGCGCCGCGCCGCCCATAAACACAATGCGGCGCAGATACCGTTTCAACTCCGGGTATTTTAAAAACGCCAGCGCCAAATTGGTCTGCGGTCCGGTCGCAATAATCTCCAGCTCGCCGTTCAGCGCCTTCGCCGTGCGGTAGAGTGCATCCCACGCCGGTTCCGTTTCCTCCGTCCAACCGTCCGGGAGCGGCAGCTCCACACCGCCAAGGCCGTTTTCCCCATGGTAAAGGTGGCCATAGCGCGCCTCCCGCACCAGCGGCCTCTCCGCACCGCGGTAAACCGGATAGTTTGTCCCCATCAGGCGGTTCAGACGCAGCGCGTTGCGGTAGGTCTTCTCCAGCTCCACATTGCCGGAAACGGCCGAAATTGCAACGATCTCCAGCTCCGGGAGCTGATTTGCACATAAAATGGCAGCGGCGTCATCCGTGCCGGTGTCGCAGTCGAGCCATACCCTTCTCTTCTCCATGCCGTTACCCTCCATATGTCCTGACCGCATCGCACAGCAGCTCCACAAAGCCCTCGCGATCCAGTCCCAGAATGACGCTTGCATTGGGCGCGTGCCCAGTCGTCCCTTCTAAATCGCCCACTGTCGCGCCGCGGCAATATTCGCCCTCTAACTCGATTTGCACGAAGAGGTTGCGGAACTCGAACAGCTCCGGCCGAATCAGCGCCGCAACGGCGATCGGGTCGTGCAGCGGCGCACCGGCATAGCCGATCGACCGGTGAAAGCGGTAAAAGAATTCCAGCCAATCCGCGACAACCGAGGCAACCGGATTGCCGATGGCGCGAATGCGGTCGAAATCCTCCTCGTAAATCAGCGCCTTGAGCGTAACGTCCAGCCCCGCCATCGTGATGGGAATGCCGGAACGAAACACAATATCCGCCGCCTCCGGATCCACAAGAATGTTGAATTCCGCTGCAGGTGTCCAGTTTCCGTGCGCGATGCCGCCGCCCATCAGCGAGATCCGCTCGATTTTATTCTTTAATTCGGGCTGCGTCAGCAAAAGGCAGGCCGTATTGGTCAGCGGCCCGGTCGATACGATCGTCACCCTTTGCTCACTCTCGCGCAGCAGCTTCGCCATCAGCTCCACCGCGCTGCAATCGCAGATCGGCGTCTTCGGCTCCGGAAGCTGCGGGCCGTCCAAGCCGCTTTGCCCATGGATATTGGGCGCGTGGATCGGCTTCGCCGTAAGCGGGCGCTCGCGTCCCATGGCGATCGGCACCTCCATGCCGAGCAGCGTGCAGATTCGCTGCGCGTTATAGGTCGTCTTCCGGACGGTCTGATTGCCCGCCGCCGTCGTCACGCCCAGCACCCGCAGCCTCGGCGAGGCATGCGCGAGCACCATGGCAATGGCGTCGTCATGTCCGGGATCACAGTCCATGATGATCGGAATCGTTTTGTTTTCCATAGTAGACCTCCTCAAAGCGTAGCGCGTACTTCCGCCAGCGTGGGGACGGAATCCGCAGCGCCGTGTCTCGTCACTGCAATGGCCGAAGCCGCCGTCGCAAGCCGCATGGCGTATTCCGCGTCTTTTCCCTCCGCGCGCGCCGCCAGAAAATAGCCCGTAAAGGTGTCGCCCGCCGCGGTGGTATCCACGGCAGTGACGCGCCGTGCAGGAACAAAAACCCGTTCGGCTCCACAGCGGTAAATTGCGCCCTCCGTGCCGAGCGTCAGCACGATCTCCGTCTGCGGCAGGCGGTCTGCCAGCGCATCGGCAATGCAAGCCGTATCCGTTTGCCCCGTCAGCGCCGCGCCCTCCGTCTCGTTGACAAGCAGCCATTTCAGAAGAGAAAGCGGATACTGCGGCACGGCCTTTGTCATCGGCGCGGCGTTGAGCGCCACGCGCAGCCCGCGCGCCGAGGCCGCCTCCATGAGATAGCTCAGCTCGTTCGTCTCATTTTGCAGAAGCAGCACATCGCCTGCTGCAAACCGATCCAGCACCTCGTCGATCAACGCGCGCGTCAGTGCGTGGTTCGTGCCGGGGTAAAGCAAAATGCAGTTCTGCCCCTGCTCGTTTACCTGAATGATCGCGTGCCCGTTCGCACCGGGATAACGCCGCAGATATTCGCAGCGAACGCCCTTTTCCAGCAGCTTCTCCCGCAGGAATTCCGCGCCGTCGCCCAAAAGCCCTGCGTGGTAGGTTTCCGCCCCGGCCTGCGCCAGCGCAACGGACTGGTTGAGTCCCTTTCCGCCGCAGCCGACGGAAAGGTCCAGACTGCTCAGCGTTTCGCCCGGCTGGACAAAACGCGGCACGCGGTATACATAATCAATATTCAGTGAGCCAAAGTTGATGAATTTCATCTGCGCGCTTCCCCCTTGTTTTTTCTTTGCAATGCGGCGGACGGTCTGCGTGCGGCTTCTTCCGCAAAACGGACGTTTCGCGCTACCGCTGCTCGACCTTCCCCGCTTTTTTCTTATTGTAAACCGGATTTTTCTTCTTTGCAAGCCGGAATATTCTAAGCCGTCCCCAATGCGGCCTTTGCGCAGATTTTTCCTGCCTCGTGTCGGAAATAAAATTGCCATCCCCGCTATTTTCTGCTACAATGAAGGAAATTGCAAAGGAGGCGCAGCCATGCTCCCGCAGGAATTTTTACAAAGAATGAAAACGCTTTTGGGGGAACCGGAATTTGATGCCTTTCTCGCCTCCTATGACCGTCCGCGCAACGTCGGTCTGCGCCGGAATCCTCTGAAAACGGGAAAAAGCATTTCCCTGCCCTTTGGGCTGACGCCCGTTCCCTGGGCAAAAAACGGATATTACTACGATCCCGCAGCGCGTCCAGGACTGCACCCCTACCACGAAGCCGGACTTTACTATCTTCAGGAGCCGAGCGCCATGGCGCCGGCGGAGCTTTTGGACGCGCAGCCCGGCGAGCGCGTGCTGGATCTGTGCGCCGCACCCGGTGGAAAATCCACGCAGATTGCCGCGCAGCTTTGCGGGCGCGGCCTGCTCTGCTGCAATGAAATTCACCCCGCCCGTGCAAAGATCCTGTCGCGCAACATCGAGCGGCTCGGCATTGCCAACGCGCTTGTGCTGAATGAAACGCCGCAGCGGCTCGCCGCGCGGATGCCGGAATTCTTTGACCGCGTGCTGGTCGACGCGCCCTGCTCCGGGGAGGGCATGTTCCGCAAGGAGGAAGCCGCGATCGCCGACTGGAGTGAGGAGACCGTCGCGCTGTGCGCCGCACGGCAGCTTACGATTTTAGACAGCGCCGCGCAGCTGCTTGCGCCCGGCGGACGGCTCGTTTACTCGACCTGCACCTTCTCGCCGCAGGAGAACGAGGGCGTTGTTTCCGAATTTCTCCGCGCACACCCGGATTTTTCCGTAGAAACGGTTTCCGCCCCGTACTTCTCCCCCGGGCGGCCGGATTGGCTGGACGCGCCGTACGGCGCGCTGTCGGAAACCTTCCGCCTCTTCCCGCACAAGCTGCGGGGCGAGGGGCACTACGCCGCCGTTCTGCGGCGCGAGGGTGCCGGACGCGCCGTACTCCCGCTGCAAATGCCTGACCGTCTGCCGCCGGAGCTTTCCCAATTCTGCGCTTCGCTCGGCATCGCCGTACCGGCGGGCCTTCCCGTTTTCTTCGGCGAAACGCTCTACCTTGCGCCGGAGGAAACACCGCAGCTTCGCGGCCTTCGCGTGCTGCGCGCCGGGCTGGAGACCGGCACACTGCGCAAAGGGCGCTTCGAACCGGCGCATGCACTGGCGCTCTTCTTAAAAACGGCCGCAAGCCGCGTGGACTTTCCGGCCGACAGTCGGGAGATTGCCGCCTATCTGCGCGGAGAATCGCTACCGGGCGAGGCCGTCGGCTGGACGCTTCTGACCGTGGACGGCTTGTCCCTCGGCTGGGTCAAGGGCTCCAACGGCCAGCTGAAAAATCACTTCCCCAAGGGACTGCGCCGCGCGTAACGGCGCGCCCGCGGCGTTCCATGTTCTTCCAGGACCGCACTGCCGCAGGAAAGCACAGAGCAGGAGATGGCGCATGCCTGTCTCCTGCTCTGTGCTTTTTGTGCGCCATGTTCGGCTGCGCCGGACAGAACGCAGCGCCGCATGATTGCGTCGGCGCGTTCTGCCGAATTACGCAGCGATGCATTATAAGAAAAAATGCAAAATCCATCTTCTGCAGCAGGTAACCAGCTCTTTCGCCACCCGCGCCTGCGGAAAGCCGCAGGCTTCTCAACGCGCCGATTCCCGAATCCAGCTGTTTTCCGCCGTTATGATTGCGGGCAAAAGCGTCCGATTTTCCTCTGTTATGAAATAGACGCGGCACCTCGGATGCTGCCGCACCTGCTCCAAAAACGGCGTAACCTTATCCTTCACCGCCGCAATGACCCGATAGTCGCCGTCCAAAAGCGCCGTCACACGCCCCTGAAAGGCTGCGGCATCATTCTCCAGAAAGCCCAACTCGTCGAGCACGACCGTCGCCCCCTGCGGGATCTTTCGCAGCACGCGCACGCCCTCGGTGTCAAAAACCTCCGGATACTTCACGGCGCGCTGTGCCCGGCACAGCCCCACCAGATTCCGCGCCGTGCAGGACAGCGGCTCGGTAAAGCTGTGCAGATAAACGGGCGCGTTGCCATCCGGCCACGGGCGCTCCTTCCGCGTGAAAAAGCCGTATTCCGGCCGTACCAATCGGCGAATCAGCGTGGTTTTCCCGACGCCGCGTTTTCCGACGATCAAAACATGCATACCCTTCCCCCCCTCAACGCGGAATGTCCTCTGCCCGGAGCGCCAGCAGCGCGACGCGCCCCTGCTCTGGCAGATAATACGGGAAATCCTCCCGCGCCGTCCTCGTCAGCCGTTCCTCCACCCATGCGCGGTCAATTTCGCAGCCCGGATTGTACAGTGCAAAGAAGCGTACCGCATCGTCCACCGTGCGGAAGGGCTGTCCAAGCGGAATCTTGTGCAGCTGCATCTCAAAAGGGATGCCGCGCGCGGTAAGCGCCGCGCACGCCTGCTCCGCAGACTCGTGATGCAGCCGCCGCCCCTGCACGCCGAATCGCGGCGCGGTGCGAACCTTTTTGGCGATCAGCACCGTTCCGCAGCACTGCTGCGCCGAAACGCGCAGAATCTCGTCGATCCGCCCGAAGGAGCAAAATACCATCGCGTCATAAGGCCGCTCCTGCGCGGCCTCGGCGATCGGACTGCAGACGATGCGCACATTTTCCGTTCCGTACCGCCGCAGATTCTCCCGCAGCACCCGGAGCGCGTCGTCAGACCGGTCAACCGCCGTCACGCGGCTGCAAAACGGTGCCAGCGCAAGGCTCAAATAGCCAAGGCCGCAGCCTGCGTCGCACAAATGCGCCCCTTCCGGCAGGAATGGGCGCATTTTTTCCGCCAAAATGGCGTGGAAGCGGCCGTACTCCGACGCGTCCTTCATAAAGGATACCATATCCTTCTTCCAGAGATACATCATCGTACAGCCGCTCCCTCGTGTGATATGTCCGATTCTATCACAGAAGCGTTATTTTTTCAAGCGCAGACGAAAATCCCCGTCCACCTTTTCTACCGTGACGGTATAGCCGTTGTTGCCCGCGAAACGGGTAACGTTCTCCACGGCGCACTGATTATCCACCAGCACCTCCAGCGTGGAGGGATTCTCCTTTTTGACCGCCTTCTGCACCATAATCACGGGCATCGGGCAGGAAAAGCCTCTTGCATCAACCATTCTTTTTCTTCTCCCTCTGGATATTGACCAGCGAAACGACCAGCAGCACGACCAGACCGAAGACAACGGCCAGCTTACCGCCGCGCGTTACCATGCCGTCGGGATTGGTCTTTGAGGAGCCGGCCGAAGCCAGACGGAAGTTATGCGAGAAGGCTGCGCCTGCAAGCATACCGAGGACGGTAATGGCAGAGTCTGAATTTCCCTCGCCCGCCAGCACGAGCTGACGAAGCGGGCAGCCGCCGAGCAGGATGGATCCCCAGCCGACAAGCGCCATGCTCAGGAAGTTCCAAATGCCGTCCGTGTGCGCAATGGGCTGGCTCTTTATGCCGAAGTGCAGGCCGTTGCCAAAAATCAGGTTGCCGACGACCACGGCGACAAGAATCGCCGCAAAGCCTGCGATCAGTGTAAAGTCCTTGAACATGACGACGTCACGCAGGCCGCCCGCCATGCAAAGTCTGCTGCGCTGGCACAGCGCGCCGACGATCAGGCCGACGACGAGCGACAGCACAAAGGGTGCGTGCATGGAGCCGGGGCCGGTCACGCTGGACAGGAAGACGCGGCTGCCATAATAGGTGCAAAGAATTGCGGTAACGACCAGAACAGCCGGGAACGCGGCCGCCTCGACCTTGCTCTGCTCATACGCACGGCGCAGGCTGAAGCCCTTCTTCAGGAACACGACGCCGACGAGAATACCGGCAAGGAAGCCGACCAGACCGACAATGGCGTTGATATCGCCGCCGCCGATACGGATTACCATACGAAGCGGGCAGCCGAGGAATACCAGTGCGCCGATCATGACCAGAGCACCGAGGAAGAAGCGCGTGACGGGCGAGCTGCCGCCCTTGCCCTTGAATTCCTTGGACGCAATCGCCATCAGCATGGAGCCGAGCACGATGCCGAGGATCTCCGGGCGGAAATACTGTACGGCCGCAGTGCTGTGCAGCTTCACGGAGCCTGAGATATCGCGCAGGAAGCATGCGATACAGAAGCCCATGTTGGGCGGATTGCCCTGCGAGGTAAGGAATACCGCCGCAAAGCCGATGACAAGGCCGGTCACAAGGATCAGCCAGTTACGGGAAAGCCAATTCTTTTGTTTCATACAGTTACCTCCTTTATTCTTTCAAAAGAATAACGCGATAACACTTTACCACAGCGTTCCAAGAAAGTCAATCTCTTTCGCGCATTTTCGCGATTGCGGAATCTCTCCCGTTGCTCGGCGACATTGTGGAAATCCCCCCCAAATGCAGTTTTCTGTTGAAATTCGCAGCGGTATATGGTACTATTTCAAAATAGAGAATTTATTGCGGTGAAGTTTCGCCGTTTTTCGGCATAAAAGACGAGGTGGGCTGTCCGTGATCGATCTGCACTGTCATATTCTCCCCGGCGTGGACGACGGCGCCTCGACGCTCAGTGACGCCTGCTCCATGGCGCGCATGGCCGTAGAAAGCGGTGTCCGCACAATTGTCGCAACGCCGCACTGCAATAACCCCGGCCGTCCCGGGAACTTTCGCGACGAAGCGTTCTTCTCGCGCCTGCACGCCTTTCGGGACGCGCTGCAGGCAGCGCAGATCCCCTTGCAGATCCTGCCGGGCGCAGAGGTTCTCGCGCAGCCGAACGTGCTGCGGCTTCTGCGGCATGGGCAGCTTATGACGCTGAACGGCTCGCGGTATCTGCTCATTGAGTTCTGCTTCGGCGAGTCGGAGCAGGTGCTGCGCACCGTGCTGGCGGAAATCGCCGGTGCGGGTTATACGCCGGTGCTTGCCCACCCGGAGCGCTATGACTGCGTGCAGGAAAACCCCATGCTGATTGCCGAGTGGTTCCGTATGGGCTACCTCATTCAGCTCAATAAGGGCAGCATTTTAGGCCGCCTCGGCCGTCCGGCGCGGCAGGCCGCAATCTGGATCCTGAATCGAGGACTCGCGCATGTGATCGCAAGCGACGCGCACAGTCCGCTTGTCCGCACCACCAGTATGGACGCGCTGCGTGATTTTTTAGAAGAGCATTACCCGCCGGAATATATCAAAATTCTTTTGGAGGATAATCCGGACCGGGTCATTCACGACCGGCCGATCGTTCCTGCGAACTGAGGCCGCAGAGGGAGCATGTATGAAACAGGTCAAAATCATTCTTTGCGTGGTATTCGCCGTCTTATCCATCGTATTCGGATACTTTTATGCGCAGAACGAATACTACGCCGACAGGAAAGCGCCGCGCTTTAAAAACAGCATAGAAACCTTTTCCGTCAGCGCAAACGCCACCGAAAAGGAGCTTTGCGCCGGACTTACCGCCTATGACGACGTAGACGGCGATCTGACCGATCAGATCAAGGTCGTGTCCACCTCGCAGCTGATCGGCGTAAATTCCGCGCAGATCACCTACATTGTATTCGACTCGTCCTCCAACGTCAGCACCTATACGCGCACAGTCTACTATACGGATTACGAGCGGCCGCATTTCAAGCTGACGAAGCCGCTGGTTTACGATGTCAACGAAACGATCACCTTGATCGCAGACGGCAGACTCTCGGCCTATGACGTGATCGACGGCGACATCAGCGACAAGATCCGTCTTTCCACGCTCACCCTGACCAACGCCATCGAGGGAACCTACAAAATTCGCGTGATCGTCTCCAACAGCGTCGGTGACACGGCAATTCTTCCGCTCACCGTCACCATCTGCAACCGCAAGGCCACCGATCCGACGATTACGCTTACGGATTACCTGATTTATACCGACGGCGGCAGTGTGCTTGACCCGATGGATTATCTGCAGGAAATCACCGATCCGACGGACGGCGGCAGCCAGCCGCTTACGACCGACCGTCTGCAAATCAACTCGGATATCGACTACACAGTCGCGGGTACCTATGAGATCAATTATGTTTATTTAAGCCCGTCGGGCGCTACCACGACCGCAACGCTGACGGTCGTAGTCGAATAAGCCGCACAGGGAGGTTAGATTATGAAGAAAAGAGGACTCTCTCTTGCGGATTTCGAGCCGTACTGCATCATCCGGTACATTCTCCGGAATATCTGGATGGTTTTCCTCGGCGTGTTGATCACGCTCATGAGCGTCTATCTGGCGCTGCTTCTCTTTATCAAGCCCACCTACACGAGCTATGTCACCTTCGCCGTCACCTCGCGAACCGCCTTCGGCAGCGTAACGACGAATGTCGCCGCAACCAACACCGTCGCTTCCCGCTTCTCCGTTCTGATCAACAGCGCAGTGGTCAAGCAGGCTGTTGCGGACGATCTCGGCTTCGACAGCTTCCCCGCAAGAATTCAGCTTGAGGTCGTTGACGACACCAATATCATTAACATGTCCATCACCGCAAGCACACCGGAAACCGCTTTCCGCGCCGCCCTGTCGATCGCGCAGAATTTTGCGTCCTATTCGCACGCCGACGTGGTGTTTGAAAACGCGATCATGAATGTGATCGACGGCCCGAGTATCCCGCAAAAGCCAAATGATCTGCGAACTCGCCAGCTTCTCATGCGGCTTGCCGCGCCGTTCGGTGCGTTCGCCGTCATTGTGCTTCTGCTCTACTTCTCCATCGAGACCGGCACGGTGCAAACCGTAGTCGGCGCAAAGGATCAGCTTGACGGCCGTTCGCTTGCCAACCTCTATCACGAGCGCAAGCACCGCACGCTTCGCTCCTTCCTGAAAAATAAGAAGCAGTCTCTGCTGATCACCAATCCGACGACGACGTTTTATTACTGCGAAACGATCCATCAGATCCGCACCCAAATTGAGCATGCGCATCAGGCCTACGGCTACCAGTTCTTTCTGGTCACAAGCTGCAGCGAGAACGAGGGCAAGAGTACCATTGCCGCCAACATTGCCCTGTCGCTTGCCCAAAAGAACAAACGGGTGCTTTTGCTCGACGCCGACCTGCGCAAGCCGGCGCAGCAGTTGATTTTTGAGCGTACCGTGCCGAAGGGAACGGAATTCGGCACGCTGCTTGCCAAGGACTTTACCATGGCAGAGATGGAGCACGCCATCGTGAAGGACGAAGCCACCGGGCTTTCCCTGCTGCTCGGCAGCGGCCACAAGAATCACTCGGCCGAGCTTCTGGATTCCGCAGTCGGCCGAAAGATGATGCGGCAGCTCGGCGCAAAGTTTGACTTTATTATCATTGACAGCCCGCCCATCAGCCTGTTCTCCGACTCTGAGATTCTGACGAACCTCGCGGATGCCTCCATGCTGGTCATCCGCCAGGATTTTGTTCCGGCCGCCGACCTGAACGACGTCATTGACGTTCTGTGTGAACGCGGCGAGGAGCGCTTCCTCGGCTATATTTTCAATAACATTCATTCCCTGAAGGCCGCGCCGCTGTTCGGAAGGGGTTATGGCTACGGCTATGGTTACGGTTATGGCTACGGCTATGGTTACGGTTACGGCTACGGTTATGGGAAGAAGAAAAAACAGAAAAAGTCGCTTTTCCCCTCTGCGGATCTCAGTATGGATGAAAGCGTAAATAAATCTGAGACGGGAGGTGACTGCAGCGATGGCTGATAATCTGGAACGAACCGGGGAATCCGAATCCGGCGAGGGGCTTGTAAATGTTCGCCCCGGCGTGCTTTGGCACAATTTTGTCTGCGCCTTCCGCCGCCTGTATTGGATTTGTCTCGTGTTGGCGCTCCTGCTCGGCGTTTACGGCGCGACGCGCCGCCGCGAGGCCTACACGCCCTATTATCGCTGCACGGCGCTCTTTGCCGTCAGCGCCAGCTATTCCAAAACGACGGATATCATGAACTTCAGCTACTATTATGATGCCGCCGCAGCTGCACAGCTTGCCGCGACCTCTCCCTATATCGTGCAGAGCGAAACCATGCGTTCGCTGATTAAGCATGAGCTGGGCGTCCCGTTTCTGCGCGGCACCATCAGCGCGCAGTCCGTTGGGGACGGCGGAATGTTTCAGCTCAGCGTTATCAGCGTCACGCCGAAGGACGCCTACGATATCCTTTGCGCGCTGATCGACGTCTATCCGCAGGCCGCAACGGCCATTCTCGGCGACACGCAGATCAAGGTGCTGGAGGAGCCGACCATGCCGCTCGAGCCGTATAACAAGCAGGCGCCGCGCATTTCGATTCTGAAATATGCCGCGCTCGGCTTCCTGATCGGCTTGGCCTTCATCGCGCTTCTGTCCCTTGCCCGCAAGACCGTGCACGCCGCCGAGGATCTGCGCAGGCTCGTCAATCTCCCCTGCCTCGCCTATATTCCCGAGGTACGCATGAAAAAGCGGAAAAAGCAGCGCAGCAATACGATCACCATTCAGAACCGCAGCTCCGGCACGGCCTTTATTGAATCCATTCGTACACTGCGGCTGAAGCTTTTGAAGAACGACACGGAGCATAAAATCCAGACGATTCTTGTAACAAGCACCCTGCCGAACGAAGGCAAAAGTACCATTTCCACCAATCTTGCGCTGTCCCTTGCGGCAAACGGTCACCGCGTCATTTTAATTGACGCCGACCTGCGCAACCAGTCGCTGAAGGCCTCTTTGGGCATCACGGAGCCGTCCGAGGGCCTTGTGGAGCTGCTCACCAGCAATACCACCAAGTTCCGTCTTCTGAATGTCCCGCGCTCCTCTCTGCTGCTGCTGTCCGGTGACGCGGCGATCGACCACCCGCAAAAGCTGCTTGACTCGCCCAAAATGGCGCAGATCATCAACGCACTGCGGGCACAGCTCGACTATATCATTCTCGACACGCCGCCGGCCGGGATTCTTTCGGATGCCGCGACGCTGGCCAAGTATGCCGACGCAGCCGTCTATGTTGTCCGGCAGGATCTTGCCAGCACAACGCAGATTCTCGACAGCATTCAGTCTCTGGTCAGCGTAAATCTTCCCATTGCGGGCTGTGTAATGAACGGCACGCAGGCCAGCACAACGCGCTACGGCTATGGCCGCAAGAGCGGCGGCTACGGCTACAGTAAATATGGCTACGGCTACGGTTACGGCTATGGAAAGGGCTATGGTTACGGTTATGGTTACGGGAAGGGCTACGGAGAGCGCCAGCGCGGCTTCGATGACAATGACATGGACGAGCTTTCCACTCTGGTCAATTCCTCGGAAAAGCAAGCCGCTCCTACCGACGTTACACTTCCCAGTACCGCCAAGGCGCATCGGCGGACGAATGACGCCCAGCAGGACGGCGGGGCGACCTAAGCGCAGCATCATAATTTAACATACCCCTATTGGGATAGTTCAGAGCCGCCTCGCTTCTGCGGGGCGGTTCTTCGTTTTGATAATAGAAGAAAAGGCGCAGTCTTCGGATAAAATCCGAAGGCTGCGCCTTTTCTTTCTGGGTTCCTTATGCTGGTTATGCAGGAATGGATACCGAACTGTCCGAATTGCAGTCAGACCG
>CABQNH010000041.1 GCA_902465435.1 uncultured Eubacteriales bacterium
CGCCGTCAAAGACGCTGCCAATCGGTTTCCACGCAACACCTGTTAAATCCAAATCCGCATCAAGAGATACAACCGCATCTGTTTTATCGTCATATTCGCCATTGTCCACAGCTTTTGCAAATTGCAAAAGCTCCTCTACTGTTGTGATTGAGGTTTTGTTGCTTTGCTCGTTCTCTTCTGCAAACGCTGTCATCGGAACAAGTGCCATCACAAGGCACAACGCAAGCAGAAGGCTTAGAAGTTTCTTCTTCATTTTTATTCCTCCAAAATAATTCTATCCGCTATTTTCTTCCTCCGACAGCGGACACGCCGGAGAAGATAGAAGGTTTAACCGGAAAAGATCGATTTGCCGGTCGTGGTTAGGACTTCAATATCAAACCACCATCCTTCCGGCAAACGCAAAAAGCCGAAGCCAAGGCATAATGCGCCCTGTCTCTGGCAACTGGTTCGTTATAAATTGTATGAAACAAGACTTGACACGCTGAAAAAACGGCGCTATGCTCCTGCCGAGCCGAGCCGACAATAATTGTCGCATTTCCGTTTGCCATAGCCAAGTCCTCCTTCCATAATTTCTAAGGCAAAAGGATATGAATTCCCCTACCCCATAGATATACAAAGGTATTTTAGCAGATTTTCCCCAAAATCTCAAGTAGTTTTCAGAATATTACTCTTCTCTATTTTCTCAAAGCGTTGGCCTCTTCCATTACTCACGAAACTTTATGACTTCTTGAATAGTACCCGAAAAGGAAAAGCCACCGTCTGTGACAGCGACCTTACTTGTGCAGTGTTAGCGATAAATAAGCTCGTTTGCAACGATTTCCATAGCAGCACTGCGGATGTTGTTCATTCTCTGCACCCACAGCATTTGGTTTTCCGCTTTAAGCACTTCCGTTACGCCCTCCTTTTCGGAAAGCTGCTTTACCAGCCGAGAAAACAATGCTTCTGCCTGCTCGTTGAGGTCTGCAAGGTAATCGTTCAGCTTGCCGGTAGTCAGCAGCTCGGCATACAGACCGACCTTGTGCTTGCGGATTTTTATTAACATGGAGGAAAAAATAATGGCTATCCAAATGATTGGTCTTCTCATCGGCATTCTTGTTCTCTGTACAGGTATCTACTACCTTGCCAAGGAAAAGCACGATCCGGAATCCAAGAAACTCTATACCATTGTCAGCGTGATTGGCGGCATGATCACTGCCGTATGCGCTGTCCTGCTGTTTCTCTGACCATCCGGGCACAGCTTAATATGCAAAGAAGCCGTAATTCCTTCCATGGGCAGCCATCCAAACGGGAATGCGGCTTCTTTCAAATGTCCTTTACTGCTTCTATCTCACCGTCCATTCGCGTCCGCTGACAAGGCGGCGGTAAATACCATCCTGCGCCATCCGCTCGCCGCAGGCGCCGCTGTTCCTTGTTCACCCTACCCGCAGATTGTATGTCGGCCTGCTTCACCCCTCGGCGAGCAAGAAAGCACAAATGCAGAGTATGATACCGCTGAGAGGCTCCATAAAAAGCATAAGGGCTTCCCTTCTTACCCATTGACATTCTTCCTTTTTCGGTATAAAATATTTAATATATATCATTTGATATGCATTGGGCAATCTACAAAAAGGAAGGGATGCAAGCGATGGCTCCGAAGAATAAGTTTACGAAAGAAGAAATGGTGGAAGCGGCAATGCGTGTAGTGCGGGCAAAGGGCATCGCCGGTCTGACCGCTAAAACGCTGGCCGGCGAACTCGGCACCTCCACCCAGCCGGTTTTTACCGCCTTCGGCTCTATGGAGGGCGTCAGGCAGGAGGTTTACGCTGCAGCAGTGCGCGTGTATGACAGTTACACAAATGCAGGCTTGCGTGAGAAGATCCCCTTTTTCGGCGTCGGGATGCAGTACATCCGGTTTGCGCGGGAAGAGCCGGAGCTTTACCGGTTTCTGTTTTTGACGCGGACGCAGGATCAGGAATACAGCGCCGTGAAGTCCATGCGGCATTTGCAGGAGCTTGTTCGTCCGGCACTGGTGGACATTTATCACATTACCACCGCAGAAGCAGACCTTTATTTCCGTGATCTATGGTTCGTTGTGCATAGCCTGTCCACAATGATCGTAACCGGCGATTGCCCCTATTCGGATCGGGAGATCGGGCAGATCCTAACCGGCTTCAGCATCAGCATTTGCAAGTCCATCAAAGAAATCCCCGGCTTTGCGGCCGGCACCTTTGACCGTGATGCGGAATTCCGCGCATTGATTTCAATGTAAATCGGGGTGGTATCGAGTGACGGAAAAAGGAAACGCCCCAATCGACTGGCTTTGCTGTCCCAAATGCGGCAGTAAAACACGAACACAGATACGGCCACGCACGGTATTAGAGGATTTTCCTCTATTCTGTCCGAAGTGCAAATATACCTGCGTGATCCGTTTCAAGGGCGGAAAAATGGAAGAAATCAAAATGCCAGACGCTTAGGCGCAGTGCAATCCGAGATGATTGGGTTGTGCTGCGTTTATATTTTGTAAGAAGGAATATACAGGAATCCACTCGTTGCCTGCTGTGGGCTGGACTGTGAAACCTGCGATGCCAGAATTGCAACACTCACGAACAGCAACGCTTTGCGTGAAAAAACAGCCGCATTGTGGACAAAACTCAACGGGGTACCGATTTCCCCGGAGATGATGAACTGCACCGGCTGTCGGATCAACGGCGCAAAAACGCCCTTCTGCGACAAACTCTGCCCAGTACATAATTGTGTTAGGGCAACACCGCACAAATGCCACAATCCGCATTATACAAGCCAGCGTTTGCGAAATGTCACAATTTACGGAGGTAAAGTTTCAAATTCCACTTGCCTTTTTGCACTTGTTATGATATTATTAGTATGCGTACTAAAACGCTTAAAGGGAGGTGATATATTTGCGGAGAGACAGCAGCGAGACGAAGCGGAAAATACTGACCGTGTGCGTTCGTCTCTTTTTGAAGCAGGGGTATAAAAGCACCTCTGTCAGTCAGATTGTGAACGAAGCAGGTGTTGCAAGAGGAAGCTATTTGAATCTGTTTCCCACCAAGGATAAAATTTTGCTGGACTTGACCGAAACGATGTTCGGCGGACAGTTCGGCATGGCAAGAAGCATTGCAGACACCAAGCTGCCGCCGGTTTACGCCTATGCGGTGGAAACGGCGATCCAGCTGACACTGACCGAGTTGAACGAGAACCTGCGGGAAATCTACATTGAGGCCTATTCCCTACCCGACACGTCGGAATATATCTACCTGCATACCACGGCAGAGCTGAAGCAGATCTTCAGCGCAAATTTCCCGGATTACAGCGACAGCGACTTTTACGAGATGGAAATCGGCACGGCAGGACTGATGCGCAATTATATGGCACGAAAATGCGACATCCATTTCCCGTTGGAACGCAAGCTCAGCCGCTTTTTGACGGCGGCGATGCGGGTGTACCGGGTGCCGGAGGACGAGCTGGAGCAGACGGTTCGCTTCGTCGAGCGTCTGGACATCCGCTCGATTGCCGAGCGCGTGATGCATACCTTGTTCCAAACGCTGGCGATGCGCTATGATTTTTCACTACAGGAAATTAAAGCCCCCTTGATTTCAGAAACGGAGGAAACCACATGAAAAAACGACTGTTCGCCATTTTGCTGACGCTCTGCCTGCTCGCGCAGCTCTTCCCGCTCACGGCAAGCGCGGTTCGCCTTGATTGGCCGCATCCGTCCTCGCATTGCGTCTGCGGAGGAGGAATCAGCAATCATAAAGCCATGAACGGACACACGGCCTATGAAGGGGTCTACTTCACCAAGGACGGGAAGGAAAATACCTCCGGCAACGACATTTCAAAGATGAACGTGATCCAATCGGAAGCGGACCTTATGGAGATTCACCATAACGCAGCGAACAGCAAGGGAAAAACGTTCTACTATTACCTTGCCAATGATGTCACCCTAACGAAACGAATCTATGTTTGGGAGGGCTGCACGTTTGTGATCTGTTTGCATGGTCATACCCTTACCTGCAATGTACCGGATGCAGAAAGCGCTTTCCTTGTGATGAATAACTCGCGTCTGGTATTTACGGATTGCCAGCTCTCCGGCGACCGCGGCCTCATCACCGGCGACAGCTGCGCTGCCGTTTATGTTTCCAGCTCTGCCACCTTTGAGCTTTACGGTGTGAGCATCTGCATGACCAGTTCGGAAACGGACGGCATCCGCGATACTTACAACGACCCGGTTTGCGGCGTTTATAACGCCGGCACGTTCAATATGTACGGCGGCTGCTACTATCAAAAAAGCTCCGACTACCCCACGGATCGCCCGGTCATCAGCAACATCCGCAACACCAAGTACGGCCCCGGTGTCATTAACAGGGGAACCTTCAACATGTACGACGGCATCATCTCCGGCAACGAGAGGCACGGCGTGATGTCCACCATCACTACTTCGGATGATACCATCAACCTCTACGGCGGTACGATCACCGGCAATACCGGCGCGGGTATTTCGGCCACCCACTGGCCCATGCCCTCCATCGCGACAAGCAACTATTATACCAACGTCAACCTCTACGGCGGCACGATCTCGGAGAATACCGGCGCGGGCATCGACGCAGCCTACGGCAGAGTGACGATGGCGCAGCAGAGCAGCGCCATTCCCGTCGAAATCAAGAACAACAAGGGCGGCGCGATCTCACTGACGCGGGACGGCTCGACCGCCAACCTCGGCACCGGCCGGATTACCGGAAACTCCGGCGGCAAGGGCGCGGTCGCGCTGAGCGCAGGCTCCCTGACCCTTACCGGCGACGTGAAGATCACCGGAAACACCGGCGCAAATCTCTATCTTGCCAGCGGAAAAACCGTCACGCTCGACAAGCTCGGCAGCGGTGCGCAGATCGGCGTTACTACGGAGGACACGGCGGTTCCGGTGGTGTTCGCCGAGGCCAACGGCACGGATTACGCCAGCCGCTTTACCCCGGACAGCGCGGGCTACAGCATCGGCTATAACGCCGCGCAGCAGCTCCAGCTGCAAACCAAGACCTATCCCGTGACCTACGCCCCCGGCGCAAACGGCACGGGTGACAGCAAGACGGTGAACAAGGAGCACAACAACGCGCTGGAGTTGCAAGGCGCGCTCTTTACCCGCCTCGGCTACACGCAGGTCGGCTGGTCGAAGCACGACGGCGGCGAGAAGGACTATTCCCTGAACGCGATTTATGAGCAAAACGAGGCGCTTACGCTCTACCCCGTCTGGGAGGAGCGCAGCGACTATACCGTCCACATCGTCAACCGGGACGGCACGACGCTTGCGGACTTTGAGAACGTCAAATGGACGGATGTGATCTGGGAGCGGTTTGGCGAGAGGCCCACAAGAGATAATAATGAAAGCTTGCTTTGGCTGCTGCTCGGTACAAAGAAAGTCTATAACGGTGATACCTACGGTAGCGTTGCTGTCAACGGCGAGAAGAGTCTGACCCTCGTTGCTGTTTGGAGCGGTTTCTTCGTGGATCGCAGCACCATTTCCGTGGGCGATTCCCAGTGGACCGGCTTCCGTTCCGAAGGGACGGAACACTTCTTCAAGGAAGATCAGACCGTGCAGATCAGCACCGCCCATCCGAAGGAAGTGAAGTACTTTGAGTACGCCGTCGGCGACCAATTCTATTCCGAATCCCGCGATGCTGGCGTTCTTTTCCGCGACGGGCACGATTATTATACTTATACCGGCGCTTTCAACACCGCCTCTCTGAATCTGGAGGAGGGAAAGCCCTTTGTGATCTATGCACAGCTGGGAACGGAAGCTGCTTACTATGGCGTTGTATGTACGGAAAAAATCATCATCGACAAGACCGCCCCGACGATCACCGGCGCGAAGAATGGCGACGTTTTCTGCGGCGAGGGCGACAAGACCCTCACCGTGACCGATCGGTATCTGGACACCGTGACGGTCAACGGCGCGCCCGTGACCCCCAACGAGCAGGGTCAGATCACCCTCACCGACGCGAGAACCCCGCAGACCGTCGTCGCCACGGACAAGGCGGGCAATTCCACGACGCTTACCGTGACCGTCCATTCGTCCCATTCCTACAAATGGCAGACAGGAAACGGCCAGTATTGGGGAGAATGCGAATTCTGCGGCAATAGGGTCGAAAAGAAGGACCTCCCCACCCTGACCATCACCAGCCCGGATGCCGTCTGCCGCACGCAGGACTTCGAATTCTCTTTCAACCTGCCGGAGGGCTGCACGGATCCCGCCTACAGCTATGCGTTCACCTTCACGGGCGACGGCGAACCCATCGCCCCGATCGACGGCGTCTGCGCGGGAACGATCCCGGCCAATTCCTACATGGCAGAGGAAAACAGCTTCCGCTTTATCGCCTCTGTCACGACGGCGGAGGGCTACCGCTTCAGCGTTTCCAAGGATATCACCATCCGCGAGCACTCCGGCGGCACGGCGACCTGCACGGAGCAGGCCGTCTGCGACCACTGCGGTCAGTCCTACGGCGCGCTGAAAGCACACAGCTTCACGGCAGAAACCGCCGAGGAGCAGTATCTGAAATCCGCCGCGACCTGTACCGAAAAGGCGGTGTATTACAAGTCCTGCGCCGTCTGCGGTACCAGCTCCAAGGGGACGGCGGACGAGGCGACCTTTGAATCCGGCAAGCCGCTCGGCCATGACTGGGGCGCGTGGACGCCCGACGGGGAGGGCACGCACAAGCGCGTCTGCACCCACGATGCCAGCCATGTTGAAACGGCCGGCTGCACCTACGGCGACTGGAGCACAAACCAAGACAGTCACTGGAAGACCTGCACCGTCTGCGGCGGAGAGGCTGAGCGGCTCAAACACGCCGACCCGGACTGCAACCATTTCTGCGACACCTGCGGCATCAAAATAACTGAGCACGACTTCACGGGAGAACTTGCGATCACGGCACTTCTGTACAAGGAAGCAAACTGCCTCTCTCCCGCGCTCTATTACAAATCCTGCAAGATCTGTATGCTGTCCTCCAAGGGAACGGCCAGCGAAGCGACCTTTGCAAGCGGGGAGAAAAACCCGGATCGGCACGCCGAAGAGCCGGGTGACTGGCAGCTTGACGGCGACAGCCACTGGAGATTCTACACCTGCTGCCATCTGGAGGTGGATCGCGGCGCGCATCAGGGCGGCACGGCCGACTGCCTTGCCCCGGCTCTCTGCGAGGTCTGCCAGCACCCGTACGGCGAGCTTGGCCCGCACCATTTTGTCGATCAGGTGAACGAATACCGGCTGAAGTCCGCCGCCACCTGCACAAGCCCGGCGGTATATTATCAGTCCTGCTCCACCTGCGGCGCGCAGGGCACGGAAACCTTTACCAATGGCAAGCCGCTCGGCCATGACTGGGGCGCATGGACGTCCAACGGAGACGGCACGCACACCCGCGTCTGCGCTCACGATGCAGCGCACACGGAAACCGAAAATTGCCACGGCGGCACGGCCACCTGCACCGCCAAGGCCGTCTGCGAGGTCTGCGGCGGCGAGCATGGCGAGCTGCTCCCGCACAGCTTCACGGCAGAGGTAGCCGAAGAGCAGTATCTGAAATCCGGCGCGACCTGCACCGATCAGGCGGAGTATTACAAGTCCTGCGCAGCCTGCGGCCTTAGCTCCAAGGGCACGGCGGACGAGGCGACTTTCTTCTCCGGCAATGTGCTGGGCCATGATTGGGGCGCTTGGACGCAGAACAGCGATGAAAAGACCCACACCCGGGTCTGCAAGCGCGACCAGAGTCACACCGAGACTGACGACTGCACCGGCGGCACGGCCACCTGCACCACCAAGGCTGTCTGCGAGGTCTGCGGCGGCGAGCATGGCGAGCTGCTCCCGCACAGCTTCACGGCAGAGGTAGCCGAAGAGCAGTATCTGAAATCCGGCGCGACCTGCACCGATCAGGCGGAGTATTACAAGTCCTGCGCAGCCTGCGGCCTTAGCTCCAAGGGCACGGCAGACGAGGCGACTTTCTTCTCCGGCAATGTGCTGGGACATGATTGGGGCGCGTGGACTTCCAACGGAAACGACACCCACACCCGAGTCTGCAAGCGTGACACCAGCCATACGGAAACCGAGAATTGCCACGGCGGCACGGCCACCTGCACGAAAAAGGCCGTCTGCGAGGTCTGTCAGGCAACCCATGGCGAAAAGGATCCCGAAAATCATGCTGCCGGATGCACGCCTGAATGGTCGATCACCGAAACGGAGCATGCGCAGAAGTATTCGCTCTGCGGCAAGGAGATCGTCGCAAAAGCGCCGCACACCTTCGGCGATTGGACAATCACTCTGGAGCCGACAACGAGTCGGGACGGTGAAAAAGAGCACATTTGCGAGGTCTGCAAATACAAGGAGGCCGAAGCCATCCCCGCCATCGTCGAAGTCTATTACACCATTCAGGCAACCGCCGGCGCGGGCGGCACCATCTCTCCCTCCGGCAATGTCAGCGTCCGTGAGGGGCAGGCGCAAACCTTCACCATTACCCCTGACAAGGGCTATGTTGTCTCCAGTGTCAAAATTGACGGCAAGAGCGTTGGCGCGGTAACATCCTACACCTTTGAGAATGTCAAGGAAGGCCATACCATTGCGGTCACCTTTACGAAGGCCGACAGCAATCCCCAGACCGGCGACAGCAGTAACCTGCTGCTGTGGTTCGTCCTGCTGATCATGAGTGCATTCGGATTTGCGGCCACAGTGCTCTGCCGGAGAAGAAGCACATGGCAAGGCGCACAGAACAAACGGTGAGCGTTCTGATCACATAGTAAATGGACGCTTCGTCTATCGATAAAAGCAAATGAATTTGGGCAGTGCCGTGGGAGATCTGCGGCACTGCCCACTCGTTCTCTCTCCACTTTGCTTCGACGCTTCCTTTCCAACCCGAACGACAATCCATGCAGCAAAATCAAAGCCGTGCGCCGTTCATTTCGCCGACAATGCGCAGAAGCAGCATATCAACATTGCGAATCGGTGTTCTGAGATACAAAGATCGCAAATTGGTTTGCACAGGAAGTCAAAAAACGCGGCAAGCAGGAAAGATTTCAGCCTCGCCCGCTTTGTTTTTTCCCAAAGGCATGCTATAATGAATGGCATAAAGGCGCCGAAGCGGAATGGGACGGAAAGAGGCGTTTTTGTTTTGAGAATTGCAATCGTTGAGGATGATATTCAGGTATACGGGCGCTTAAAGGGCTATCTGGACGAGCTGCTCGGCGCATCTGCTGTGCTTACCTATTTCCCAAGCGGAGAGGACTTTTTGCAGCATTGGCATCCGGGCGCTTTTGAGCTGGTCGTGCTGGACATTTTCATGGACAAACTCACCGGCATGGATGTCGCAAGAGAAATACGCAGGACGGGCAACGAGGTACGCCTCGTATTCAGTACCACAAGCAACGAATTTGCCAGCGAGAGCTACGAGGTAAACGCCTGCTATTATCTGCACAAGCCGTTCAGAAAAGATCGGGTCAAGGCAATGCTTGACCGCATCGATCTTGCGCAGCTTGAAAGGATGCGCGCCGTGCAGCTGCCGGACGGCACCAATGTCGTACTGCGTGACATCATTTATGCGGACTACGATTCGCATTGCACGATGCTGCATTGCAAGCATGGAAAAGCCATCAGCGTGCGTGCAAACTTTTCGAAAATCGAAGCGCTTCTTTGCGCCTATCCGTATTTCTTTACGCCCTCCAAGGGGCTGATTGTAAACTTCCACGAGGTCATTACGCAGAACACGGATACCTTTTCCATGAGCGACGGCAGCCGCATCCCCATCAGCCGCCGCAAGGCAAAGGAGGTTCTGGATGCCTATTCCTCCTTCCTGTTTGCTCGGCTTCGAAAAAGAGGTGATCGGTAATGCCCCCCGTTTCCCGAATTTTAGAGGCCGTCATTTACTCGCTTCTCAATTTCCTTCCGTTTCTCGTATTGGCGCTTTATCCGTTCCGGAACAGTCTGCGGTTTTCAAAGGGCGTTACCGGCGCATTAATCGGATTGCTCACCGCCATTCAGCTGCTGCTCGGTGCATGGGTCAGCTTGATACCCGGAAATCATGCCGCCGCGGCGAGTGCGACCAGCACAATTCTCTATGCTGCGTTTTACTTTCTCGCCGTAAAGAAGCATTTTGGCAAGACCTTTTTCACACTGCTGATGATTTCAAATCTTGCAAATCTTGCGGTAATCTCCGCCAAATGTCTGGAGGGACTATGCTTCCCCGCACTGGCAACCCAAAGCTACCGCTGGTCATTTTCGCTGATGCTCTTTGCGGTCGAGAGCGCCCTCTCCGTGCCGATTTTTCTTTATATGAAAGCGGTGTACACCCCCGGCCGTAGAAAAGGAACCGTCCGGTCTGGAATGGCGATATCTGTGGCTGATTCCCGCAACCTTTTATGTCATGTGATACTACGCCTTTTATGGCAGCGTATCGAGCAGCAGCTCGGAGATCGCCCTTCGACCGAAAAACACATTCTTTTTGCTCGTCATTAACATCGGCGCCATCCTGATTTACTACGTCGTCACCCGATTAATTCTTGAGCAGAACAAAACGCTGGACTTAAAAGAAGAAAACCATCAGCTCACCATGCAGGCAATGCAGTATGAAAATCTGCAGGAAAAAATCACCGACGCACGGCGGGCAAAGCATGACGTCCGTCACCATATCACGCTGATGCAGGAATATCTGGCCGGCGGCAGGCTTGACGCACTGCGGGACTACCTCAATGCATATAAGAAAAGCCTGCCGGATGATTCCCTCATTCGCTTCTGCGAAAATGCCGCTGCAAACGCCGTCCTGCTCTATTTTGCCCAGCAGGCAAAAAACTCGGCGTCGATTATATCGTTCGGTCAGACATTTCATGCAGCATCTTCGTTTCGGACACCGACCTTTCTGTTCTATTCGGCAATTTAATTGAAAACGCATTGGACGCCTGCAGGGAGGAACCCGGCGACGACCGAAAAATCATGGTTCGCGCGGCGCTTACGGGCAGTTCCCTCTGCGTTACGGTTGACAACACCTTTACCGGCTCCCTCAAGCACACAGGCAGCGGTGAGCTTGCCTCCACAAAGCACGCCGGACTTGGACTTGGAACCCAATCGGCAAAGAGCATTGCAGCGCATTACGGCGGCGTTTGCCGCTTCGAGGCAAAGGACGGGATGTTCTATGCCTCGGTGATGTGTTCTGCGAAAAATTGGACTTTCGCAGATATCGGGAAGAAGAACCGCTTTAGGAGGTTTCTCAATGGTTTGTGAGATTTGCAGAGATGCGCTTTTCCTTGCCCGGAAAGCAGCGCCCGCCACGCTGGACGACCTGCCTGCGGCGCAGGATTTGCTGGACACACTGATTGCCCACCGCGACGCCTGCGTCGGCATGGCCGCCAACATGATCGGCGTAAATAAGCGCATCATTGCGTTTGAAGAGGACGGCGAATACAAAGTCATGCTCAACCCCGTTATTGTCAGGCAGGCCGAGCCATATGAGGCAGAGGAGGGCTGTCTGTCGCTGACCGGCACACGGAAAACGATACGTTTTCAAACCATTAAGGTGCAATGGCAGAATGAGAAGCTGCAAACCCGCCTGAAAACCTTCACCGGCTGGACAGCGGAGATCATTCAGCACGAAATCGACCACTGCGAAGGAGTATTGATATGATTTTATATTTTTCCGGCACCGGCAACAGCAAATATGTAGCCCAGCGCATTGCAAACGCGCTGGACGATACGCTTCTGAGCATGAACGACCGGATCAAGGCGAATGACATCTCTGCAATCGAGACCGACGAGCGGCTGGTGATCGTCACGCCCACCTACGCCTGGCGCATTCCGCGCATCGTGCTTAGCTGGCTGCTGAACACGGAACTGACCGGTGCAAAGCAAGTTTGGTTTGTCATGACCTGCGGCGGCGAAATCGGAAATGCCGACAAGTACAATTGGGCGCTCTGTCTGGCAAAGGGGTGGAACTGCATGGGCACGGCGCAGATCGTCATGCCGGAAAACTACATTGCCATGTTCGGCGTCCCGCAGCTAGACGAGGCTCGAAGCATCGTAAGCCGAGCGGAGCCGGATATCAACCGTGCCATTGCCGCAAGGAAGGCCGGACAGCCCTTCGCGCCAACGCGAAACAATCTCTACGACCGCTTCATGAGCGGGCCAGTGAATCCGATCTTCTATTCCTGCTTCGTCAAGGCGAAAGCCTTTACGGTCAGTGACGCCTGCATTGGCTGCGGCCAGTGCGTCCGACGCTGTCCCACCAATGCGATCACGCTGCGCGGCGGCAAGCCCGTCTGGGGCACGGATTGTACCCACTGCATGGCCTGCATCTGCTACTGCCCAACGGAGGCCATCGAGTACGGAAAAAAGAGCCGCGGCAAGCCCCGGTATCATTTCGAGCTGCTGTGAATGCACGCACCGCCGCGCAGTCTCGCATTTCCCTCCGTCAATCCGCAAGCTGCCGATCGCATTTCGCCCCAGTGGCGAATTCTTGCCAATTTGACCGCGCACCAGAATGCGCTTTGGCAATACGCCGTCGGGTTCTTTGAAAAACCTCACCCACACGCACACACAGCTACGGCAGGAGCATAGGACTCGAAGCAATTAGAATTGCATTGGCATAGTTGGAATTTTTAATTTATATTTGTAAGGAACCTCTGAATCAATCCGCAAGGCCGAACGGCTCGAAGATTGATTCAGAGGTTCCTTACGCTTCCGGCACGTCCCGCCGGTCAATTGGATTTTATCCCCTGCCGGACGATCCGGACGATAGCTGCCGGTATGTCCTTGCGATCACAACCGTTGAAAGCACGACGGTCAGGACATCGGAAACGGGCATAGAGTACAGCACGCCGTCCAGTCCGAAAAAGCGCGGCAGCAACAGGGCAAACCCAACGCCAAACACAATTTCCCGCACCATAGACAGCATGGTTGACGCCGCAGCGCGTCCCATCGCCTGCAGGAAAATGAACGCAGCCTTATTGACGCAGGCAAACACCAGCATACATAAATGCCTTGACCGCGAAGTCCGTATAATACCGGCTCTCCTTCGCCGCGCCGAAGATTCGAATCAGCGTATGCGGGAAGCACATCACAATCGCAAGCGAGACTGCGCCGACCAGTGCCTCCGCCGCCAGCAGCCTTGTGAAAAGCCGCTTGACTCTTCCCTTTTGCCCTGCTCCCATATTATAGCCGACGATTGGAATGCATCCGGCTGCCATACCCACGACAATAGAGATCACGATCTGGAAGAATTTCATGACAATACCGACCACCGCCATGGGGATCTGCGCATACTGCTCCTGGCCGAATATCGCGTCACGCGCGCCGTATTTGCGGATCATGTTATTGATGGTTGCCATGGCGGCGACCAGCGAAATTTGCGAAAGGAAGCTGCATATACCAAGCGCAAGCGTTTTCCGCAGCACCGATCCGTCCGGGCAAAAATCCGCACGCGAAAGCTTCCCGTTTTTCATGTGAAAAAGATACCAGATTGCCAGCGCCGCCGTTGCAATCTGCCCAAGCACGGTGGCCACGGCCGCCCCCATCATGCCCCAACGGAACACGAAAATGAAAATCGGATCCAGAATGATGTTTATGACTGCGCCCAGCAGCGTCGACGCCATAGCGAACCTCGGACTTCCGTCGGCGCGTATGACCGGGTTCATGGCCTGGCCGAACATATAGAACGGCACGCCGAGCGCGATCCAGAAGAAATACGCCTGCGCATAACGAAAGGTTTCCGCGTTGACCGTACCGCCGAACAGGGCAAGAATATCATTGCAAAGCAAAAGATAAATCGCCGTCAGCACAAGACTTGCCGCGATGGTCACCGCAATGGAGTTGCCCACGCTCTTTTTCGCGTCGCTCTTCTGCCCCCTGCCAAGGCACAGGCTCACAAACGCGCAGCAGCCGTCTCCGATCATAACGGCGATTGCCAGTGCAATCACCGTAAGCGGAAAGACGACAGTATTGGCGGCATTTCCGTAAGAACCAAGATAATCGGCATTCGCAATAAACAGCTGATCGACGATATTATAAAGCGCGCCGACCAAAAGCGAAATCACGCAGGGAACGGCATACTTTCTCATCAGTCGTCCGATTTTCTCCGTGGCAAGGCAGGTTTGGTTGGATGGTTTCATAAAATGCTCCTCCGCAAGAACAAAAATATAGGCATAAGCCCTCAGTTGGACTTACGCCTGCCTTCGATCGTCCATTCGGCACACAGGTTCCCCGACCTTCTGCGCGGATTCGGATGCGCTTTCCCCGTAAAAGCACCTGATCCTCTGTCGGTATGCCATGATGCCGCACGACACAATCATAACCACCGGCCGTGCCGGTGGTATGCACTAGCCCCCTTGGGGCATGCCCATGGCCGAGCCTATAGGCTCATCGAAAAGTCTGCCAACCGCGCAGCTTTCACGGGCTGCCCCTAAAGGGGCTTTTGTTTATTTGCCCTCTGTTATTGGCTGACCCGTAAACGGGTCTACATGCTCCTTTATACTCATTTGGTCGTCTGTGTAATCTTCCTGTAGCTGATTTCGGATATACTCTTGGATTGCCTTCCTGTTCGCTCCTACTGTACTTACATAATAGCCCCGGCACCAGAAATGCCGGTTCCCATACTTGTACTTAAGGTGCGCGTACTTCTCGAAAATCATTAGGCTGCTCTTTCCTTTGAGGTAACCCATAATCTGTGCTACACTGTATTTCGGCGGTATCGAT
>CABQNH010000042.1 GCA_902465435.1 uncultured Eubacteriales bacterium
TAGCTTCCTCTATAGAGTAGCATAGTTTCATGTTTTTGAACAGCTTTTTTAAGCGGATTTTTTTATCCGCTAATTTGTTATGCCCATTTTGCAGAAAAAGTGCATCCCTTGCGGAATGCACTCTTTCGTTATGGGGTTGCATTTGATAACAATGTTGCTAACTTAGTGACATTGTCCTCAGGACGGCCCCACTTCTTTTCGACAAATTACATAAAGCGCGCCGTCGACCCTACTGTCGACGGCGCGCGCTTGATTGCAGAAAAGAAAAGGTAGACAACATGGTGGTTTTCCATGTGTCCGCCTTTCTCTTACAACTTCACACTGCCGGTGGTTATGATTCTTCACCATTGTACCGCAAATTTCAAAAGCGCCCTATTCCGCGCTGGGGCTATCGCCAGTTGACGCTACTCCCGCAGCAGCGCCTTTCGATAAAAGCAAACGCTGGACATTTCCCCGAATTTCACGGCAACGTCGTATAGCTCGCCCTCTTTGACAAAGCCGTTTTCCTCATGAAACCGGCGGGACGCGTCATTGTCGCTGGTGATGATTGAAACCAGATTCCGAATTCCCCGCGCTGCTGCGGCGTCCTCCAGTGCATGAAGCAGCGCCGTGCCAACATGCGCACGGCGGCAGGCATACTCCACATAAATAGACCGATCGGCCGAACAGCGATATGCGCTGCGCGCATTAAACTCGCTGAGATGGGCAAACCCGACCACCGCATCCTGCGCATCCCGGGCAACTAGGAACGGATAATTCTGCACAATCGCTTCCGCGCGCGCCTCATACTGCGCCGGTGTCAAGGGCTGCTCTTCCAGCGAAATGCAGGTATTCTCCACATAATAGTTATAAAGTCTCCGGCAAGCGTCTATATCCTGCCGCTGCAATTGTGTAATTCTCATGGGTTTCCTCTTTCTTATTCTGAAAACCAATCCGCGGATGGCATCAGCGGCTCATCCGACGCAAACCCGTAGGCCGACAGCCCCTTCCCCGCGACGGTGATCCGCACAGCGTACACGCCATCCAATGCGCAGAGCGTCGCCACGACGGCGCGCACAGCGGCTTCCCGCGCGGCCGCTTCCACATCGTCCGACATTAGTGCTTCCGAGTAGTCCGCTGTGCAGACGCCTTCGGCAAGAGAAACCGAGAGAAGCGTCGCCGCCTCCGGCAAAACGGGAAGCAACCCGTCCTGCGTCGGCTCCTTCTGCAGTGCGTCAAGCGCATATTGCGGCATCGCCTTCGCCTGCAGGCCGGTCACACTTTGTCGCTGCGCCTGCAAAAGGCCGGTTTCGCTGTCCATATAGTAAAGCACAAGCTCCCGCGTTTCGACATTCAGCACGGAATCCCGCAATACGATATCCTGCCGGAACACGGTAGCGCTCTGCTCTGCCCCCTGAACGGTAATGCTGACCGCCTGCAGGCCATCAAGCGCAAAGAGCGTCTTCGCCGCGCAGGCAAACGCCAATGTTCGGTCAAGCCCTTCCAGCGTCGCAGCCTCGCGGCTGATCATCAGATACCCCACGGAGCGGTAAGTATAAAAATCAAGCGGCTGCGTTCCCTCCGGGAACGGCGAGCGCAGCGCCGCATCCTCCGGCCCGGCAAAGTAATCCCGCAGCCAGTCCATCGGCGGTGTCTGCGCGGGATCTATGTCGCGCTGCTCGGCGCAAATCACACCGTCGTCCCCCTGCTGCGTCCTGCTGCGGCAGTAGAAAAAGGAAAAGGGATGCTCCGGCTCCGGGCGAATCGCCGCCTTTCTGCAGGCGCTCCCCAGCAGCAGGAGCGCCAGAAGCAGCAGCACAACGCGTCTATTCCTCCTCATGCGCGTCCTCCTCAAACTCTACAAGCGGGAAGCAGACGCAAAAGCTGGTTCCGCCGTTTTCCCGCGCCGACACGCGAATCGTACCGTAGTTTCGCGTAACCATATCATGCACAATGGAAAGTCCAAGGCCGGAGCCGCCCGCGCGCCGCGACCGCGCCTTATCCACGCGATAGAAGCGCTCAAAAATATGCTCCATTGCCTCCTGTGGAATTCCGATTCCGTCGTCCTCGACCAGGATCTGTACCTCTTCCTTCTGCTTCCGAACATACAGCCCGATCCAGCCGTCCTCGCGGTTATATTTAATCGCATTTTCCAGCAAATTGAACACGATTTGATAGAGATCGTCCTCCACCGTCAGGAGCGTGCAGCCCGAATCGAATGCACTTTCGATCGTAATGCGATGCAGCGCAGCCTGCGGCTCCAGCATTCGCTGCACCTTGGCCGCGACCTCCATGGCGTCAACAATTTCCAGTTCATCCTCCTGACCGGCATCCATCTTCGTCAGCTCTAGCAGCTTTTCCGACAGGCGCGTCAGGCGATCCGCCTCCGCGCCGATGTCGCCGACAAACTCGCGCACGGTATCCATATCCATTTCATTCTGCAAAATGGAATCCGAGAGCAGCTTAATGGAGGCAAGCGGCGTTTTCAGCTCATGAGAAGCGTCGGAGACAAAGCGCCGCTTCAGCTCCTCCGAACGCTGCAGACGATCGGCCAGCTCGTTGAACTCGCTTGCAAGCTTTTCGACCTCGTCATGGCCGCGGATCTTGATCTTATAAGAATAGTCGCCCTTTCGCATAATCTTAACAGACTCAACGATCCTGCGCATTCTGCGGGAGAACGTCACGGCAATCAGCAGCGAGAACAGCACGATCGCACCCTCCAGTACGGCGGAAATGCGCAGAATATTCGTTTGCAATCCGGATACCAGCGCGCCCTGATCCGTGTCGTATTCGATCAGGTATACCGCGCCGGTCAGTGTGCCGCGATGGTAAATCGGCATAGCCTGCCGGCTGACAAGCACGTCGTCCGCATAGCTGCTGTAGAACACATCGTTGCCGCGAAGAGCCTGCACGATCTCCGGAAACAGAAGATACCGCCCGGTCTGCGCATTGACCGTCAGCGAATCGTAAACGGCGCAGCCCTCGGCGTTGGAGACGACGACACGCGTCGTATGCAGGTCGCGCAGCGTGCGGATCGTCTGCTTCACATAGTCCTCCGTCAGCGTCTCCGCCTCCGACAGCGACGAAACGATCAGCTGCGCCTTGTCCTGCATGGAATTGTGCTGCGCGCGGAAGACCAGATCCCGCGTTGTCTGGGCAGAGTAGGTATTCAAAAACAGAAGCGCCAGCGCCGTGATCAGGACGTACGCCACCGCATAGCGGAGCTGAGAGCTGCTCGGACGGAGGGGCAGCCGAATTTTATGCTTTGAAATAGTACCCGACCCCCCACTTTGTCATGATATACTCCGGCTCCGCCGGGTTCGTCTCCAGCTTTTCCCGAATACGGCGAATATGGACGTCCACGGTGCGAATATCGCTGCGGTATTCGTAGCCCCAGATAATATCTAAAAGATTCTCACGGGAATAGACACGGTTTGGGTTCTGTATCAGAAGGTCCACCAGATCGTATTCCTTTGCTGTCAGCTCCACGCGCCGCCCGTCCTTATACGCATTGCGCTCCGCCGTGTCCACCGCGATGCTGCCGGAAACAATGCGGGAATTGTGCATGGCTTCCTTTTTGGTTCTGCGAAGCAGCGCGCGAATCCGCGCCTTCAGCTCCAGAATGTTAAAGGGCTTCGTAAGGTAATCGTCCGCGCCGTTCTCGAAGCCCATCAGCTTGTCCATATCGTCTGCCTTCGCCGTCAGCATAATAATCGGCACATCCGAAAACTCCCGGATTCGCTGGCACGCCTCCATGCCGTCAAGGATCGGCATCATCACATCCAGCACGATCAGGTCAACGTCCGGATCCCGCGCAAGCTCAACCGCCTCCTGGCCGTCGCTGCCTGTAACGACCTCGTAGCCCTCATTCTGTAAATTGAAGCGGATTCCCTTGACCAGCAGCGCCTCGTCGTCCACGACCAGAATCTTCATGGCAACCTTCCTTTCTCCGCAGCCTTTGCTGCAAACCTGCGTTGACATCATTTTAAAATATGCTATAATTCTATATATAATGAGATTATACCACACAATGTCTTTCAGCCGCAACGACAATCCGCGGCATTTGGAGGAGAATATGAAAAAAAATCGTCTTCTGTCCCTGCTCCTGTCTCTTGCCCTGCTGCTCTCTGCCGCTGTGCAGACGGCCGCGGCGGAGCCTTCCCCGGCGGAGAGTACTTCGGCTACCGCATCGGCGGAAACTGAGCCGTCCGCATCCTCAGCTGCGGAGTCGGAGCCGTCGTATCACGCGCTGCCCACGCCGACAGAGCTAAACGTTACCTCGGATTATTCCGTAAAGGCCGAGGCTGCCCTGCTTCTTGAAATGAACAGCAACACCGTGCTGTATTCTCTGAATCCGGATGAGCAGGTTTATCCCGCAAGCCTGACAAAAATCATGACCTGCCTGCTTGCCATTGAGCACGGCGATCTGGATGCGACCGTCACCGTCTCCGGCAACGCTTTTTTTGATCTGGACGTAGCCGGGAGCAATGTCGGCCTGCAGACCGGAGAGCAGCTCACCCTGCGGGAGCTGCTGTACTGCGCGCTGGTCGCCTCCGCGAACGAGGCCTGCAACGTCATTGCCGAATATATCGCAGGCGACGTTCCCTCCTTCGTTCAAATGATGAACGAGGAAGCAGCCGCGCTCGGCTGCACCGGAACGCACTTTGCAAACGCGCACGGTCTGCACGAATCCGACCACTATACGACCGCACGCGATCTGTGCACGATTGCACGCCGCGCATGGCAAAACGAAACCTTCCGCGAAATCTGTACAACGACCGTCCATACCGTACCGCCGACCAATCTATCGGATGAGCGTGTGCTGGCGACCACGAACTATCTGGTCAGCACCGCTACAACAGACAGCTATTACTACAGCAAGGCCTCCGGCATAAAAACCGGCTACACAAGCAAGGCGGGGCGCTGCCTCATCTCCACGGCAGACGACGGCAAGCTTTCGCTTTTGAGCGTAGTGCTCGGCGCGCAAACCTCAGAGGATGAGAACGGCCTCCCGGTCTATGAAAGCTTCACCGAAACCAAAAAGCTTTTTGAATACGGCTTTAACAATTTTGCCTACACCAAAATCCTTTCTGTGAATTCCCCGCTTGCGCAGGTGCCGGTCGCACTTTCCGCAAAAGCGCCCTCCGTCGTGATCAAGCCGGCCTCGGACGTTTACGCAATGCTTCCCAAGGAGTTTGACGCCTCGCTCCTGCAGACGGAATACAAGCTGGACGCGCAGGGTGGCCTGCAAGCGCCGCTTGCCGCAGAGCAGCGCGTCGGCAGCGTCGTCGTTACCTTCAACGGCAAGGAGATCGGTTCGACCTCCGTCGTAACGCTGACCGCCGTCGAACGCTCTGAGCTGCAATATACCGTGAAAAAGACCAGGGGCTTTTTCTCCCGTTTCTGGTGGATCTTCCTCTTCGTACTGGTCGGATTCATCCTGCTCATGAGCATCCGTATTCACAACGTCCGAACGGCCCGCCGTGCCCGCCGTAGGCGAAACCAGCAGCGCAGGCCGAATTTCCAGCAGAACAAACAGGGTAAGGAGTGATTTCCATGGATTGGGCCGAGTTAGAGTCCCGCTGCCAAAAATGTACCGGCTGCGCACTTTGCGAAACGCGGCATCACGTCGTATTCGGCGTGGGTAATCGGCAAGCAGAGGTCATGTTTATCGGAGAAGGCCCCGGCCAGCAGGAGGATTTGCAGGGCGAACCGTTTGTCGGCGCGGCCGGTCAGCTTTTGGACGAAATGCTCTCCATCATTGATTTGGGTCGGCACAATTGCTATATTGCCAATATCGTTAAGTGCCGTCCTCCTCAGAATCGCGACCCGTTTCAAACAGAGCAGGACGCCTGCTATCCGTGGCTGCAGGAGCAAATCGCATTGATCGCACCAAAAATCATTGTTTGCCTCGGCCGCATCGCCGCCATGCGCTTGATCCGCGAAAATTTCCGGATCACACGGGAGCACGGGCAGTGGTTCCGCGTCGGGGATGCCGACGTCATGGCGATGTACCACCCCTCCGCTCTGCTGCGCGACGAAAGCAAGCGTCCGGAAACCTTTGCGGATCTTCTTCGCCTGCGCGAAAAGGTCAGAGAGCGCTGCCTGTGGACCTGAAAACGCGCTGCGCTGGTAGCTTCCCGCCATGTTGGGAGCATCCATTACAAAGTCTCCCGCGTCAATTCGCCGCCTACTGCGCACGTGGACTTCGGATGGATTTCCCGCCGAGGACAGCAAAAGATTTCCCATAAAGCAAATATCCCGATCCTTCCGATTGCAAAAATGCCGGAGGCCGCAAATCCATGCGAGCCTCCGGCATTGCAATATTCCAATCCGCGGCAGTCAGCCGCCCTTCGTTTCTTTTTTCTTCTCTCTGCTGAAAAAGCGGCGCTTTCTTTGCGGCTTATCCGCCCGACGCTCCAGCGCTCTTGCCGCGTCGGAGTCGCCGGAATAGACCAGACGACTTACGCGAAGCGTACCGTCCGCATCCTTGCTCAGGCGAATTCGCACAAGGAACTTCCCGTGCTCCGGGCAGCTTGCCAGCGTCATATAGCGCTTCCCGGGCTGAGAATACCACCTTGCGCCCTGCATTTTTGCGCCGCACTCCGGGCACTGGTTGCGATTCCCGCTCATGTCGCTGATCGCTCTGGCCTTGTCCGGATAGCCGCGATAGACCTTGTGCCCCAGGCAGTCCGGCAGCACCATTCCGTTCAGTCCGTCCTCATGGGAGCGCAGCGAGCCGCCGTACTCCGCAATGCCGCACTTTAAATCCAGCTTGCTGCAGATCAGCGCGGTATGGTATGCGTCGCCAAGCGCGTCGTGCGCTGGGCGGGAGGGCGGGATTTTCATGATCTCCATCGCGGTACTAAGCGCCTTCTGCGCGTTGTCCCCGCCGACCTGCGCATTAAAAATCATCTGCGCGTTGTACCAGGTCTGTACCCACTGGGTCTCCAGCCCGAACAGCTGCAGGTTGCTGCTAAGCATTCGAACATCGTCAAAGCCCCACGTCAGGAAGATGCAGTCCTCCCCGCACCACGCACGAAAGCGCTCCATCGCTTCCGGGAAGGGCAGTCCCTCCTCGCGCAGCCTCGCTTCCTTGATTCCAGTCAGCTTAGACACCCGACTGTTGAGCCGTCTATAATACTTCGGCTGAATCAAAACCTGAAATTCATCCGCAACCGACTGATTGCTCTTCAGGCGCACCGCACCCACCTGTATGATCTCGCCGCTGATTGGCACCGGCAGCACCTTCCGCGCGGAGGGTGAACCCGGCCATGGCTGATTCCATTCTAAATCCAATACAATATACTGCATTTCCCGCGCTCCTTCGTATCGCTTATTTTATCATAACACATTCACATCCATCGTGCAACGAAAACTTACAGGGCATTTTTGGATTCTCCGGCACGCTCCTTGCGCATCAGGAATACACTGATGGCAGAAAGGAGATTGTCATCATGCCCTGTATCTTCCTCCGCACTATCCCGCAGACAAAGAAGGATGTATTCTGCGGCTTACTTACCCAGCTGACCGCATATCTGGAGGCATCCGGCGTTCAGGTAAGCGCATCGGCGCAGCAGGCCGATTTCATTTTCACACTGCGCGACGTGCCGGTTTCGCCGCTCTCACCGAGGCATCGCCGCTATGCGATTCCGCCGCGCTGCTTTTCGGACGCGCTGCTGCCGTTTGCCGACACGCCGATCGCGCCGTCCGTTTTCCTTTATTCCGACAGGCCGACGCCACATGTCGGCCTTGTGCTGAACACGCAGCAAGGCGCGCAATGGCTATCGCGCAATGAAACTGTGCTGGCTCGCGCAATGGCCTCCGGCATTCTGCGCTTCTTTTCGCTTCCACTTCGCACGATGCGTCCGCCATGTCCGGCGCAGGCGGGCAGAACCTTTGTGCTGCTTGCCGCGCCGTCTATGGACGCGCCGCCGCTCTGCACCGTTCCAAAAGGCGCCTACGGCTCGGTCTTAAACGCGCACGGCATCTATCTGATCGTTCGTTTCCGGGAAACAGTCGGCTTTGTTCCATTGGATGCTGTGCAGATTCTCTGATTTTTTCCACTTTTGTGATTGCTTTTCCGCAGAAAATCGGCTATAATTTTCCGGAAACAAGTTTTTTACACAAAGGAGCGCTGGCATTGGATTTTTTGCTTGACGCGGTGCAGGATGCCCTGAAGGACGGCCTGCTCAGCATTCCCGTTTTATTTCTCGCCTATCTTCTGATGGAGCTTTTGGAGCGCAGTGAAAAGCTGAATGAATCTACGCTGATGCGCTACTCCCGAAAGGCCGGCCCCGCGCTGGGCGGCCTGCTCGGCGTGATTCCGCAGTGCGGCATTTCCGGCGCGGCGGCCAGCCTGTTCGCTACCGGAGCGATCTCCGTCGGCACGATGCTCGCGGTTTTCTTTGCGACCTCGGACGAAATGCTGCCCGTCATGCTTTCCTCATTGACGGACGGCAGCGTAAAGCTATCTCATATTCTTGCTATCGTCGCCGGAAAGGCTGCTCTTGGCATTCTGCTCGGCTATCTCGCCGACGGACTTCTTCGAAAGCGGTTTCAAAGCAGGAAGGACATTCACAGCTTCTGTGAGCGCGAGCATTGCTCCTGCGACGAGGAGGAAGGCAGCGTCCTCGTCTCCGCGTTGAAGCACACTGTAAAAATTGCGCTTCTGCTTATCCTTGTCGCAACCGCGCTGAATTTACTGTTCCATTGGGTGGACGAGTCCGCGCTCAGGTCGCTTCTGGTCGACACGCCGGTTCTCGGTGAGCTGCTGGTCGCCCTGTTCGGGCTGATTCCCAACTGTGCCGTTTCGGTCGTAATCACCGATTTCTATTTAGAAGGCATTCTGCCGCTCGGCTGTCTCTTCTCCGGGCTGCTGGCCAACGCCGGTATCGGCCTGCTGGTACTTCTTCGTACCAACAAAAACTGGCGCGAAAATCTGACGATTCTCTCCGTTCTTTACGGTCTGAGCGCTGTGTCCGGCATTGTCATCACGCTTATGCAGAAGCTTCTGTAATCCAGTAGAAGCGCTTCTTATAATCTATAAGTCGCGGGGCGGGAACCTATGTTCCCGCCCCTTTTTACTCATCCGTCCTTCCAGCAATGCCAGACCTCGCCGCCGCTGGTCACCGTGAAAATTGTCTGCTGATCCGTCGAGATTCCCTCCAGAATCACAAGCTGCGGCTGCACGCTGCAGGCGGTCCGTGCTCCGGCAAGGATCTGCCGCAAGATCGGCGCATAATCCTCCAACGCCAACTCCTGCGTATATATACTCCCGCCAAAGCTGCACGCCTGCTGATAATCCATCGTCGTAGAAACGCCGATGGTCAGCGCTCCGGTATTCTCGTCATAGCCCCGATAATAGTACGGCGCCCAGTGCTCGTTTATATACGCTTCCGCCGTTTCCAATCGCACGGTATGCCCGTCCGTATTTCTTCCGCCCGCCAGCGCAAAAAGCGCAAGGAAGGCGCCGATCAGGAGCAGCGCGGCAAGCGATATGGAGATGGCGGCGGCCGCCAATGATTTTTTCATTTGTAATCACCATGTTCCATTATACCGAAATCAGGCTTCCCCGTCAACCGCCACATAGAAGGTCGCAAAAATGTTGTCGATTTCCTCATTCAGAGCACCGGACGCACCCTCCGCGTATTTTGCGCGCAGCATAAAATAGTTCCCGTCCTGCTCCACCATCGCCGCGCGGTAAAGATAGATACCATCGTCCTCGGCGGCGCACCAGGACAGGCGGTAAGAACGCTGCGGCAAAATCTTCAGCGGAATGATCTGCAGATCCGCGCGGGAAAAACCGGTCAGCTGCTTGACCGCCTCATCCACCGAAGCGGCCTCCACCGCCTGCATCGACAGAGAAAAGCTGCCCGCCGCACGCTGGAACACCGGACAATTCTCCTCGCTCAGCGCCTCCGGCCGCACATGATCCGGAAGCTGTACCGAAATTTTGAGCGTTCTTCCCTCTGTGGCCGTGACCGTCAAAACCTCATCCGCAACCGTCTCAAAGACCGTTTCTTCGCCCTTGACAGCACACCCAAAAAGTAATATTATCATAAGTAGGAAACAGCAAGCAATTTTCATGACGTCCCTCCAGAAAGGTTTTTAGTTATGCGGTATTTGCCTGTCTACCTATCTTTAGTTAATGCGCTTGGGCTCCTGCTTATGCTGATTGATAAAAAGAATGCCGCACACCATCGCTGGCGAATTTCCGAGCTAACGCTGTTTTTCGTCGCCGCAATCGGCGGCGGTGTCGGCTCTCTGGTCGGAATGTATCTTTTCCGTCACAAAACGCGCAGGCAGCTCTTTACCGTCGGTCTCCCGCTTATCATTGTGCTGCATATTTTAATTCTTTGGAACGTTTTTGTCGGCGACCTTTCTGTGCCGTTTTACACCATTCTGGAATAAAAATGAAAAACGGCACTTTCCGTGCCGTTTCAGCGTGTCAAAAAACCTTTTTGACACGCTGGTAGGCTATCAAGAAAGTTCGGAAGACGAGAAACTCGCGCCCGTAGGCGTACATAGGTACGGTAGGGTGCGAGTTCCGAAGTAAGTCAAAACAATAAATATTTCCTTGTTTTTGAACATAATTAATTTGAATTTCCACATAAAGTGAAATGGACGGGATAAAAGTGAGAATTGAAAAAATTGTTCTCCTGTTTTGACGGTTACGGACTTTATTGACAGCCTGAAACGGCACTTTCCGTGCCGTTTTTTCAGTCTATGACGGGATTCCGAGCTGCGCCATGATGTACGGTGCAACCTCCTCCCGCGGAATTTTCAGCGAGCAGGCAAATTCCTGATGAATCAGCCGCTCCGCGCTGTGCAACGCATTCTCATCCGCCGTATGCAGGCGTTTCCCGCCGCACTGCTTCTCCTTTTGCCGTTCATGCAGCAGCAGGATCATCTGCAGCAGCTGCCTGCGGTCGCCTTCGCGCAGAATTCTCCCGAATTCCTCCCTGCGCTGCATATCATTCTCGACCCACGGCAACGCATCACGCGGCAGGCTGCATAAAAGCGCGCCAATCTCCTCGGCTGTCAGGAGCCTTTGCAGCCGTACCTTTGTTCCCGTGACCGGGAGATAGCTCACCGTCGCGCTGCCGTCAAATACCGGCCGCAGTACATAATAGCTCTGCGCCGCCGTTCCCGGAAACCGCTCCCTGCGGATCTCCTCAACCCGGCAAACGCCAAGTCCCGAATGCAGGACAAGCTCCCCAACCTGAAACATCGTGCACCTCCATTTTGCAAAGAGCGCTCCCGCGTGGCGAAGATATCATTTCCGGCACAGGGAACGCATTTGCTTTTTCCCATAATAGCACACTTTTTAGGAAAATGTCATAGGGAAAATGCACAAATTTCCTACTTTTCCGTAAGTTTTCGCTTATTTCCTTGTTCGTCTACGATATAGGTATTATCCAGCTGCTGTACCAAATTCTTTCGGAATGCCGCTAAGTATTCCCTGCGCAGCACATCACGCTCCGCAAGCTCCTCCGGCGTCAAGCCAACCGTTTTTGCTTTATGCGCCAGCTCATTGATGCGGCGAACCCGTTCCGTCTCCATATTTCCTTCCCCCTTTGCTTTCCAATATATTCTCTTTTTCTTCCCTTGTCAATTTGATTTTTCCATATGAGGTGATTTCCATTCGCGTTGTAATTATTGGCGGCGGTGCCTCCGGTATGCTGGCCGCGCTGACCGCCGCAGAACGAAAAGATGTGTCCGTCCTTCTGCTTGAGCGGCACGCGCGTCTTGGCCGCAAGCTCCTTGCGACCGGCAACGGCCGCTGCAACCTGAGTAACCGGAACGCGTCCGTTTCCCACTATCACGGGCAAGACCCTTCCTTTGCCGCGCAGGCACTTCGCGCGTTTTCCGTTCAGGACACACTGGATTATTTCCGTGGGTTAGGGCTTCTTACGGTCTGCCGGGAAAACGGCAGGCTCTACCCCCTGAGCGATCAGGCAAACAGTGTGGCCGATGTGCTGCGGCTTGCGCTTGCACAGCGCGGTGTCTGCGTCCGAACCGGCTGCGAGGTAAGCAGCATAGCGAAGACGGCGCACGGCTTCCAAATCCATACTGCTCAGGAGCCGATCGGGTGCGACGCGGTGATCGTCTGCGCGGGCGGTCTGGCTGGCAGCAAGCTTGGCGGCAGCAATTCAGGCTACACGCTGCTAAAGCAGCTGGGTCACACCTGCGGCAAGCTCTATCCCGCGCTGGTGCAGATTCGCACGGACACCGCCTATGTCCGTGCGCTCAAGGGAATTCGAACGGACTGCGCAATTCGGCTTTTGCAGGAAAACCGGCTGCTCGCGGAAAACAGCGGTGAAGTGCAGTTTACGGAGTTCGGCGTCTCCGGCCCGGCGATTTTTGAGATTTCCCGTGCCGTTTCCGTCTCAGCAGGCGACCGTGTTTTGAATCTGGATCTGCTTCCCGCCTATTCCTACGAGGAAATTCTCTCCCTGCTGCAGGCACGCGCAGAGGCCTTTCCCACAAGACCTGGCGAGGATTTTCTCACCGGCGTTCTCCACAACCGGCTTGGCCGGACAATGGTGCGCTATGCCGGACTTTCGCTGGAGCAGCCCTGCCGGGAATATGGCACGCGCGGACTGCAGAAGCTTGCGCATGCACTAAAATACTTCCGACTTCCCGTCCTTGCGCCCATGGGAATGGACGCGGCACAGGTCACGGCCGGCGGCATCCTGACCGCCGAGTTTTTCCCGGACACGCTGGAAAGCCGTCTTGTCAAAAATCTTTACGCCTGCGGCGAGGTTCTGGATATCGACGGGGATTGCGGCGGCTACAACCTGCAGTGGGCATGGTCCTCCGGCCATCTTGCCGGTCAACTGAAAGGAACACTCTGATGATTCGAATTCGTGATATTTCACTGCCCGTCCGCCATGACGTGCACCAGCTTCTTTTTGCAGCCGCCAAGGCGCTTCGCATCTCCGCCTCGGAAATCACCTCCCTGCAGATTGCCAAAAAATCGATCGATGCTAGAAAAAAAACGCAGCTTCGCTGCATTTATACCGTAGACGTCAGCCTGAAGGGTGCGGAGACACGCGTGCTGAAGCAGGCGCGTAACCCGAAAGCCGCTGCCTATACGCCCTACGTTTACCGGATTCCGCAATGTGCGCCGCAGCCGCTGCGCCCTGTTGTCATTGGTTTTGGACCTGCCGGAATGTTTGCTGCGCTGGTGCTGGCCAAGGCGGGGCTTCGCCCCATCGTATTTGAGCGCGGTCTGGATGCCGCGAGCCGGCGTGAAAAGGTGCAATCCTTTTGGCGCGGCGGCGCACTCGACCCGGAATGCAATGTGCAGTTCGGCGAGGGAGGCGCCGGTACCTTTTCGGATGGGAAGCTGAATACCGGCACAAAAAATGAACGCGGCGCGTGGATCCTGCAGCAGTTTGTACGCTTCGGCGCGCCGGAATCCATTCTCTATGACGCGAAGCCGCACATCGGCACTGATTACTTGGTGGAGGTCGTGCAGAATCTGCGCCGGGAGATCGTCGCGCTTGGCGGCGAAGTCCATTTCGGCGCAAGGCTTGTCGGCTTCCGCACCGCGGAGGGCAGGCTTTGCTCCATCGCAGTGCAGGAGCGCGGCGAATCCCACGACTACCCCTGCGAGCAGGCGATTCTCGCCATCGGGCACAGTGCACGCGACACCTTTGAAATGCTTCACGCCGCTGGGCTTCCCATGGAGCCGAAGCCCTTTTCCATGGGCATCCGCATAGAGCATCCGCAGGCCGCGATCCAGGCGGCGCAATATGGCGGCACGGACGACGCAGCGCTTTTGCCTGCCGCCGACTATAGGCTCTCCTGTCACCTGCCTGACGGAAACTCCGCCTACACCTTTTGTATGTGCCCGGGCGGCTATGTTGTTGCGGCGGCATCCGAGCCGGGCGGCGTCGTGACAAACGGCATGAGCAACTCCGATCGCGGCGGTGAGAACGCAAATTCCGCTCTGCTTGTAACGCTTCGGCCGGAGGATTTCCCGGATTCCTCCGTGCTCGGCGGTATGCGCTGGCAGCGCGAGATCGAGCGGCACGCATTTCGCGTCGGCGGCGGAGATTACCGCGCACCGGCACAGCTTGTCGGTGATTTTCTCCAAAACCGTCCTTCCACCGGTGCCGGGTGTATACTGCCAAGCTACCGTCCCGGCGTGACCTTTGGCGATCTGCGCAGCGTCCTGCCCGAAAAGATCACAAATACGCTTGCACAGGCGATCCCGGTTCTTGCCAACCATCTTTCCGGCTTCGACAACCCCGATGCTGTAATGACCGCGCCGGAGACACGAAGCTCTTCCCCGGTTCGTATTTTGCGCGGCGAGAACCTGCAATCCGCGGTTGCCGGACTATATCCCTGCGGCGAGGGAGCCGGTTACGCAGGCGGGATTCTCTCCGCAGCCGTAGACGGGATGCGCTGCGCCGAAGCGCTCTGCAGCGCAGCGCCGCAGTGGGCATAGCCCCGCAAATGTGCGGCCGTTACCCGTATGCCGGAGTATTGAAGCCTTGACACTTCGGTATATTCTCTCTTCCCTGACAGCAAAAATCCGCTTTAAGCCGACAATCTTCCGGCTTAAAGCGGATTTCCTATTTGTAGCAAGAAAACCACCGGCAGTGCCGGTGGTTCCAAAAAGCTTTAGCTATGCCTAGAAAAA
>CABQNH010000043.1 GCA_902465435.1 uncultured Eubacteriales bacterium
GATCCTTTTTCTAGGCATAGCTAAAGCTTTTTGGAACCACCGGCACTGCCGGTGGGTTTTCTTGCTACAACGAAAAAGCCTTGAAAACGTAGTGTTTTCAAGGCTTTCCACGATTTTCAATTGGTCCGAGTGACTAGATTCGAACTAGCGGCCTCTTGAACCCCATTCAAGCGCGATACCAAACTTCGCCACACCCGGATTTCTCTGCGCAGATTATAATAGCACAGCAGCAAATAAATTGCAAGCATTTTTTCCACTTTACAGAAAAATTTTATGTGGACACAGGTAAAACCTTGATGCCTTTGACAAATCTGCAAGGCAAAATCCAAACCCATTGGCATGGCTGGACGTCCGGATGGATGCTGTGCATTCTTTATATCGAATCCGAGCCGAACGGCACGAAAACACTGAATCGCTTTTCCATTTTGCAGGGCTTCCGGCAAAGGGGCAATGACCGAGCCGTGCTTTCTTTCGCCGCAATGGCTTGATTCAGCGTTCTTTCAACCCCATTGACGTTTCACTTCGGCGCGGCGCATTAACAGGCAGTCTGCATTCGCCGCATACAATGCGTGGTTTTTTTGAAAAAGCGGCTTTACGAAGCGGAAATACTTTGCTATAATAACGAAAAATCATCGCAAAAGAGGAAACGTCATGAACAAACTGCTTACAATCATTTCCCAGGAGGTCAGCGCCGCCTTTGAAACAGCCGGCTATGATCCCGTGTACGGAAAGGTCACCATATCCGCCCGGCCGGATCTGTGCGAATTTCAATGCAACGGCAGCCTTCCTGCCGCAAAAGTCTATCACTGCGCACCAATCAAAATTGCCGACGCCGTTGCCGCCGTTCTGCAGGAAAGTCGGAGTTTTTCCTCCGTGCAGACCGCAATGCCCGGTTTTTTGAATCTGAAGCTTTCCGATGCCTTCCTGGCCGCCTATCTGGAATCCATGCGCACGGAGGAAAAGTTCGGCATTCCGATGGAAAAAACAGCAAAAACCATCGTGATCGATTACGGCGGGCCGAATGTCGCGAAGCCCCTGCACATCGGACATCTGCGCTCTGCCATCATCGGCGAAAGCATAAAGCGGATTTACCGCTACTTTGGGAATCATACCATTGGTGACATTCACCTCGGCGATTGGGGCCTGCAGATGGGGCTTATCATTGCCGAGCTGCGGGAACGTCAGCCGGGACTGCCCTATTTTGACGATGCCTATACGGGCGATTATCCCGCGGAAGCGCCCTTCACCATCACCGAGCTGGAGGAAATTTACCCCGCCGCCTCTGCAAAAAGCAAGGTCGATGCAGACTTTTCCGAAAAGGCGCACGAGGCAACCTTTCAGCTGCAAAGCGGCAAGCGAGGCTATCGTGCATTGTGGGAGCATATTTTGCGCGTCTCCGTTGCGGATTTGAAGCGCAACTATGCAAATTTGAATGTTTCCTTCGAGTCTTGGCTGGGCGAGAGCGACGCGCAGGCGGATATCCCGCCGATGGTCGCAGACATGAAGGCGCGCGGGATCGCTGTGCAGTCCGAGGGCGCATGGGTCATTCCCGTTCAGGAGGACGGCGATCAGAAGGAGATTCCCCCCTGCATTCTTGTAAAATCGGACGGTGCGACGCTCTATGCAACGACCGATCTTGCCACAATGGTGCAGCGTGAACGCGATTTCCATCCGGATAAAATCCTTTACTTGACCGACAAGCGGCAGAGTCTCCACTTTGAGCAGATATTCCGTGCCGCACGCAAGGCGGGGATCGTCCGCCCGGAAACGGAGCTGCAGCACATCGGCTTCGGCACCATGAACGGCAAGGACGGCAAACCCTTTAAAACACGGGCAGGCGGCGTTATGCGTCTGGAAACGCTGATTGCCGAAATCACGCAGTTTGTCCGCGACAAAATTACGGAAAATCAGGTTGTTTCCTCGGACAATGTTGACGCAACGGCCCGTTTGATTGCCATGGCTGCGTTAAAATATGGCGATTTGTCCAATTTGGCAACGAAGGATTATATTTTTGATCTCGATCGCTTTGCCGCCTTTGAGGGCAATACCGGGCCGTATATTCTCTATACAATCGTGCGAATCAAGTCCATTCTTGCAAAATACGGTGAATGGGAACAGCTTGCAATCGCAGCGCCGCGTTCGGAGACAGAGAAAGAGCTGATGCTCATTCTCTCCCGCCTGCAGGATAATCTGTGCGCCGCCTATCGCGACTCTGCACCGAATCTCATCTGCGCCTATATTTATGAGCTTTCCGTCGCGGTCAACAAGTTCTATCATGATACGAAAATTCTGACCGAGCCGGATAAAGCCGTGCAGTCCGGATACATTGCGCTGATCGCACTTGCAAAGCGTGCGCTTGAAACCTGCATCGATCTTCTTGGTTTCTCTGCGCCGGATAAGATGTAAGCAGAATAAAACGCTCCGAGAAAGCGGCGGGCTTTCTGCCGCTGCAGCGCTTCACTCAGAGGTTTCCCAGAATCGTAATCACCGGCGCGGTGAAGCGATAAGAGAAAGGCAGACGCATGGAATATCGCCATGTTGTCTGCCTTTGCTCTATCTATCCCATCTATCGGTACTCTTCATCCTCGGCTTGAAGGTCTTCGAGACTGCCTTTCAGCTCTTCCAACTGGTCGATGATGCTCTGCAAGTTCTTGCGACGGATTTTGTTCATAGCTCGTCCTTTCTCCCCGTGTGCCCGATAGGTCAGACACCGTATTACTCGACTTTGATTTCTTTCACTTTGTTTTTCCCCTTGATTTTTATCTTAAAGTCGGCTATACTTTTTCCAGTGGGGCGGCTTTCGCCGCCCACACCAGCCGACTTACTTTTCTTTGGTTTTGTCGGTGCCCTGCAAGACTTTATTGGACTTGATTGTGATCGTAATCCGTTCTGCGAGGTCGGGATGCTTCGCAATCAGCTCCAGAAGCTCTTGCAGGGCTTCTTTGCTGTTGGCCATTCGTATTGCGGGATGTCTCAAGCTGCGTTGGCTCGCCAACTTGAGATGACGCCGTCCAACCTTAACCAAAAAACACTTTGACGCGCGAAGATCTTGATCAAATCGCAAAAGCGATGAATGCTGAGTTTGTGTGCCATTTCCGTTTTCCTGATGGTACAGAAATCTGAATTCCAGCAACGGAAACGCCCGGACGCTTGAGAGCATCCGGGCGTTTGAAATATACCTACCTACCTATGCATGCTTGTGTGAAGCGTCAGCGTTTATCCAAAAACGCCCGCCGCATCGAGAATGACGAGCAGACGCACGGAATCCTCCGAAAGGTCGATCACACGTTCCTCGCCGTCGCCGCCCTTCCCGGCAAGAAAGCCCTTCTCGATGAGCTTATCCAGCGTCTTGCGGAACGGCGCGTATTTTACATCCTTCAATTTTTCATATCGCACTTCCTTCACCTCCTCTTGCGGTTCTCCCGGCGTTTCTGCCGTCCCGGCGTCCGGCTTCTTTTCCGCCGTGTCTAAGATTTCCTGCACGTCCCGGCGGAAATCGTCCATGTTGCGGTCAAAGCGCTTGAGCCAGTGATCGCAGTCGCCGTGGCCGCTGGCGTAGCCCTGCTGATGTGCGCCCCAGTGCGAAACAATTTTGTCCGTGGAAATGCCGTAGTGTCTGCACAGATACGCACACAGCTCCGCCGCCTCCCGGAACGCCGCCTTGAAGTAGGCCGCATCGGTCAGCGCGTCCTCGCAGATTTCAAACTGAATGTGCGAATTGTTGTAGCTGCCGTTTTTGCCGGACGCGCAGCCCCAGCAGCGCATCGTCCACGGCAGCGTCTGGTACGTTGCAATCGTGCCGTCCTTCGTCTTGCCGATAAAGGCATGGACGCACGCGCCGACGCCGGAACGGTTCCAATCGTTTCCGTAGGCGTTTTCCCCAAGAATGCCGTCGTCCGGCTGCACATAGCGCCGCAGCGTCGGATTGTTCGCGCCGGTCGAGTGGACAACGATTCCTGCCGGATGGATAGACCGCCCGGCCTTGTAGCAATCGTTCTTTGTCAGCAGGCATTGCCGCAGATTCACTGGTCATTCCTCCTTTCATACTGCGTGCCGAAATAAAAACTGATGACCACGGTAAAAATGGTCAGAAATTCCTGCCCCGAAATATAATGGCGAAGCGAAAGCACGCAGAACACCGCCGTCAGGGACAACGTAACAATCGATTTAACTGAAAGCAATCTCGTGATCTTTTCTTTCATGCCGCACCTCCTTCTGCCATTGCTCCAGGTCATTTATCCTATGCTTCACACTCTTCATTTGTTCCATGATCGGCAGCATTGATTCCAAAAGACCGGTTTGCTGCTCTACCTTCTTCTCCAACTGTCCGATTCGATAGTTTAAAAGACGGTTGGTCGCCAGAATCCCGCCAAAGCTGCCCGCCACGGTTCCCAGCATAGCGATTGCCGCCACAATAATTTCCGTCAAGCTTCTCCCTCCCCTCTGTCAAAGGTTCGCATTTTATGCGTCTATAAATAGAAAAAAGGTTGCACGGGAACGCACAACGCCAACCCAATTCCGTGAAAAGGGCGCAAAGAAGCGCGCGCAAACGCCATTTTGACGTTTGCACGCGCTTTTTCGTGCAGAATTTCGTATTTTTAGGGAGTTTGTATAGATTCCTGCGTTTCCTCCGGAGCCGGCGTCTGCATATCCGTAACATTGGCATCAGACAGGCTCCGCGTGCCGTTCCTATGAAATACGCTGTCAACCGAAGGGTGCAGCGTTCCGATCGTGCCGCGCGTCGCATAAACCGCGTAGGACTTGAAAAGGATCGGACAAATCGGCGCCTGCTCCATCACCGCCGCATGCAAGTCGTAATAGTTTCCGGAATTCTGCAGCGCCGAAAGGCACATTGTCTCCATAGCGCTGCTTGCAATGCCGCCGTAGCACAGGCCGCTGCCCGCACGGAAGAAATCGCTGAGATCGAAGTTCGCTGTCAGCCGTGCTTCGCCCAAGTATAGATCATATTCGCCGCTGCGAATCGCTTTCCCATAGCTTTCCGAATCCAACGGCGTTACCTTCAGAATAACGCCATGGGACGCCATCGCATCGGCAATCGACTGCGCCGCAGCGACCCGCGTGGTGTCGGACGAGGGCACCACAAAAACGCCGGGCTGCTCCTTTGAGAACCGCGCACCGGAATCCGCCGCCATGGAAGCAAAGCGCTCCGGGTCATAGGCATACTTGTCCGCCAGATCATCGTCATAAAAGGCAGAGTCCGGCGAGCACGGAAGCGACGCCGCAGCTGCAAAGCCGGAATAGCACTTCATAGCGATCTCGCTCCGATCAATTCCATATGTCATTGCCGCACGCAGCGTCTTGGAAGCGAACGCGCCGTTTTGATTAAATCCAAGATACAGCATCACGGTCGTCGGGCAATTCCACAGCTCGTAATCGCACTGATAGCCCACAGCCGCCGCCGAATTGGGATCGGCTAACACAAGATCGGTGCCGCCAAACTCAAACGCATCGCGGATATCGCCCGCCGACGAGGCAGGATTCAGGCTGATTTCATCGAATTCGACCGGCGGTACGGTATCCTGCCACCAATTCTGCACCCGCCGAAGCGAACGCTTTCCGTCCGCTTCCGAAAGCGCATACGGCCCCGTTCCGATCGGCAGCTCCGCGTCCACGCTGTCTGCCTTCAGGATCGGGACATCCAAAACCAGAGGCAAATTTTCATAAGCCGTATCCAGCAGGAATACGACAATCCCATCTCCGTCTGCCGCAACGCTGCGAATATGGGAAAGCTGGCCGCCATACAGGCTGCTCTTTTGCGCCGAGCGATAGGACGCCGCAACATCCTGCGCAGACAGCGGCGTGCCGTCGGAGAATGTCGCCCCCGAAACAAGCTGGATGCGATAAGTCATTGCATCCTCGGATACCGTGAAGCGGTCACAGAGCACCGGCTCCGGCTGAAAGTCCGTGGAGAGAGAAAACAGCGGCTCAAACAAAAGCGAAAATGCGGCGCGATTAACAAGACTGGTACAGGTATAGGGATTGAAGGAATAGTCCTGCAGATAGGAAAGGCCGAAGCGCTGCGCCGTCTGCGCAGGCTCTGTTTCCGCCTCCGTCTGCCGTACCGTCGGCTCCGTCCCCTGTGGCAGCTCCTGCGTCTGCCGCGCCGCACAGGCGCACAGAAGCAGAAAGCACAGAAGCAAGCTCACCGCACCGGCAAGAAATTTGTATTTTCGAGTCATTGTGCAAGCTCCTTACAGCTCAATGATCGCGGCGAGCGAACCGCGCTGTGCGCCCACACGGCGGTGCGACCAGAAGCGCTCCGGCTGGCAGCAGGTGCAGTCGTCCGAAATGTCCACCTGCGTTACGCCGGTCTGTGCAAGCCAAAGCCCGTTGAGCTTTTTGAGATCCACATGGTATTTCCCGCCGCGGCATACAATTGCCGCATCCGCAGCCGAACCGAGCGCCGCACGCATCGCGTCCGGCACATCCCGATCCGTTTCAAAGCAGCAGGCTCCGATGCATGGGCCGATTGCCGCACGCATCTGTGACGGCACGCTGCCGAATTCCCGCGCCATAGCCAGCACGCAATTCTTTACAATGCCGCCCGCCGTACCGCGCCAGCCCGCATGCACTGCACCAATGGCGTGGTGCGCCGGATCCCAAAGCAGGATCGGCGTACAGTCCGCCGAGAATACACACAGCGCAACACCGGCCTCGTCGGTAATTAAGCCATCCCGCTCCTGCGTGACCTCAACGCGGATGCCGCAGCCGCGGTCGCGTGCGCCGACGCGCACTACCGTAGCTGTATGCGTCTGGTGTGTAAACACGAGATCCTCGACGGAAAAACCGACCGTCTGTCCTAATATTTCATAGTTTCGAATGACATTCCCGCGAACGTCGCCGCGGTGAATTCCAAGATTCAGGGAGGAAAGGCAGCCCTCGCTCACGCCGCCGTAGCGCGTGGAAAAGCAGTGCTTAGTTCCCGCAAGCGTGTCGGCAGTCAAATACTCCAAAGCACCGGGGCGCACAACATGAAAGCTCATTTTCCGTTCAAATCCTTATCCAAGCAGCAATTCTTATACTTTTTTCCGCTTCCGCAGTGGCAGGGATCGTTGCGCCCAAGCTTGATCTTCTTCACAACAGGCTGCTTTTTTACCGTTTTATCCCCGGCGCCGCCCTCGCCCGTAATCATCGCGACCTTCTTGCGCTTGACCTCTTCCTCACTGCGCAGCCGCACCGTAAACAGACGCCGCACCGTTTCCGCCCGGATCGCGTTGATCATTCCGTCGAACATCTCGTAGCCTTCGCGCTTATAGGCAACCACCGGATCGGTCTGACCGTACGCGCGCAGCGTAATGCCCTGCCGCAGATCCGTCATGGCGTCGATATGATCCATCCAGTATTCATCCACCACGCGCAGCAGGATCACGCGCTCTAACTCGCGCATGATCGTTTCGCCGTATTCGCGTTCCTTCGCAGCATACGTCTCGTGCATTTTTTCGAGCAGGCGCTCGCTCATCTGCTCCTTGGTGATCCGGTTCCAATCGTCCCCGATCGTAAGCGCGCCCTTCGGAAAGTAAACGCCCTCAAATCTTGCAAGCAGCGCATCCATCTGCGCCCGTTCCGCACAGGTATGCTCAACACCGAACACATCCTCCACGTCCATGTCTACAACGTGCTTCATCATAGCCAGGATCGTAGGATGCACATCCTCGCCGTTCAGGACCTGATAGCGCTGCTCATAGATCACGGTGCGCTGCGTATTCATCACGTCGTCATATTCAAGGACGTGCTTACGCGTCTGGAAGTTGCGGCTTTCGACGGTCTTCTGTGCATTTTCAATCGCGTTGGACAGGATCTTTCGGTCGATTGGCGTATCCTCGTCAATGCCGAGCGTATCCATCATCCCCATGAGCCGTTCCGAGCCAAACAGGCGCATGATATCGTCCTCCATGGAAAGATAGAAGCGCGTCTCACCGGGGTCGCCCTGACGGCCGGAGCGTCCGCGAAGCTGGTTGTCAATGCGTCGGGATTCATGGCGCTCCGTGCCGACGATAAACAGGCCGCCGGCCTGACGCACCTTCTCCGCCTCGGCGTCCACATCCGCTTTATGCTTTTTATAGGCCTCTTCATACTGACGGCGCACCTCCAGTATGGCAGGGTCGTTTGTCTCTGCAAACGAATTTGCCTCCACGAGAAGCTCCGGGGCAACCTCCTGCTTGCGCAGGTCATTGAGCGCCATGAATTCTGCGTTGCCGCCAAGGACAATATCCGTTCCGCGTCCTGCCATATTGGTCGCAATGGTAACCGCGCCCAGCTTACCGGCCTGTGCTACGATCTCGGCCTCCTTTTCGTGGTGCTTTGCGTTCAGAACCGTGTGCGCGATTCCCTCCCGCTTGAGCATCCCCGACAGCAGTTCCGATTTTTCAATTGAAATCGTGCCGACCAGCACCGGCTGCCCCTTCTCGTGGCACGCCTTGATCTGGCGAATGACCGCGCGGAATTTTCCCGCCTCATTCTTATACACTGCGTCGGGGTTATCGATACGGATGACCGGCTTGTTGGTCGGGATCTCCACAACGTCAAGCTTGTAGATCGCGCCGAATTCCTCCGCCTCTGTCATTGCCGTGCCGGTCATGCCGGAAAGCTTGTGGTACAGACGAAAGAAATTCTGGAAGGTAATCGTGGCCAGCGTTTTGGACTCGCTTGCGACCTCCACGCCTTCCTTCGCCTCGATGGCCTGATGCAGGCCCTCATTATAGCGGCGGCCGTACATCAGGCGGCCGGTGAATTCATCGACGATGATGACCTGTCCGTCCTTAACAACGTAGTCAATATCGCGCTTCATCAGGCCGCGCGCCTTCATCGCCTGATTGATATGGTGAGCAAGCGTCGCATTTTCGATATCCGCCAGGTTCTCGATCTGAAAGAATTCCTCCGCCTTTTTAATGCCGGAGGCCGTCAGTGAAACGGTGCGCTCCTTTTCGTTGACAAAATAGTCGCAGTCATAGTCATCCTGAATCTCCTTCTCATCCGTAGAGGCAAAGACCTGCTTGCGCAGACGGGAGACAAAGAAATCCGCCATTTCATAGAGCTTGGAGGATTCGTCCCCCTTGCCGGAAATAATCAGCGGTGTGCGCGCCTCGTCGATCAGGATGGAATCGACCTCGTCCACAATGGCAAAGTTATGGCCGCGCTGCACCATCTCCTGCTTGTAAATCGCCATATTGTCACGCAGATAGTCGAAGCCCAGCTCATTGTTGGTGCAGTAGGTGATATCCGCCGCATACGCCTCGCGGCGCTGCTCCGGGGTGAGGTCATGCACGATCAGGCCGACGCGCAGGCCAAGGAAACGATAGACCTTTCCCATCCATTCTGAGTCGCGCTTGGCAAGATAGTCGTTCACTGTGACGATATGGACGCCCTCGCCGGACAGCGCATTGAGGTACGCCGGAAGAATTGCAACAAGAGTTTTGCCCTCGCCGGTTTTCATCTCCGCGATGCGTCCCTGATGCAGGACAATACCGCCGATGAGCTGCACGCGATACGGCCGCATTCCCAGCACGCGGTCGGCCGCCTCGCGGCAAACCGCAAAGGCCTCCGGCAAAAGCTCGTCCAGACTCTCTCCGTCCTGATATCGCTTTTTAAACTCCTCCGTCTTGGCGCGCAGCTCCGCGTCGGACATTGCGCGGCAGGCAGGCTCCAGCGCCTCGATCTGCGTCACGACAGGATTCAGCTTTTTGACCTCTTTTTCCGAGGTTGATGCAAACAATTTCTTAAAAAGACCCATTTTTCTATGACCTTTCTGCGGGATTTCCCGCCGCCGAGCGGCAAACGGGAGCTTTTTCCTGATTTGCTTTATAGCATAGCATAGTTTTCCCCAAAAAAATAGCAAATTTTTTGTTAAGAAACCTCCGGATCCATCCACAAGACTTGGCTGCGAAAGGCTTTTTGCCAAGCGCAGCTTCAGGCGCGGTCAAAGCCCAGATGGCGCGTTCCCTGAAAGTGCAGCCTTCCGCGATCCCCTTCGGCAAGCTGCCCATACTCTGCCCCGTTGACACGCAGCTCCATGCGGTCGCCGCTTTCCACCTCGAAGGTGACGTAATAGCTTGTCATACTGCTGCTCATTGTCTGCGCGCCGTTTACGCCGCCCGCGTGATGGGCATGGGTCACGTGCTTCCGCTTTGCGGTAATGCGTACCTCCACCGTGAGCCGTGAGGCGCGCTGATTCTTTCCCATTGCACAAGCCAGCGAATCAGCGCCACGAGAAAGCCGCACAACGTAATGCCGAACACCAAGAATACCAGCGCCGTGAAGCCACCGCCGAAAAAGAATCTGTCCATTTCGTCCTCCGTTCTCTGCCCTATGAGTTTTTCGAACTCCAATCCAATGCTATGTGTTATTTTAGCACGCTGTGATTTTTGTGTCAACCCATCCCGTCGGTTCTCCGTTTCCCTCTGGGTGGTATTGACAATTTTTCGGAACAAGTGTATACTAAAATCGTCTGATAAAGTGTTATCTGTTTGATGCCGCTTTGCCATGCCGCGCACCTGCCCGCATGGGCAAGGCGATGCCCACCGGCATAAGAACAAGGAGGTTCTCTATGAAAGTTAGAAAATTTCTCGTTTATCTGCTGACCCTCACGCTGCTTCTGTCGCTTCTTCCTGCAGCGCAGGCAGTGGGCAGCCCCGGCGAGGAAAAGCTGCCCGGCGACGCGGGCTACGGCTTTACCTACGCATTCGTCTCACCAACGACCATTGAGATCACCGCTTACTACGGCTACGAGGCGGAGGTCACCGTCCCCTCGACCATCGACGGCTATACCGTCGTGGGCATCCAAAGCTTCCACAACGAGGAGGGCTACAGCAACCCCAATATCTTTGTCCGCAAGGTCGTCCTGCCCGAAACGGTGACGTACATCGCAGACGATGCATTCTACGACAGCGATGATTGGGCTGCGAAGACCCACTTTGAACTACAGGAGATCGTCCTGCCGCAGAGCCTGAAAACCATCGGCAAAAATGCGTTTTACCACAACTACTACCTGCAAAAGATCGACATTCCCGCCGGCGTGACGGAGATCGGCACGGGTGCCTTCGCAAAGTGCCAGAATCTGTCCGACATCACCATCCGCGGCGAGAACACCCTCCTGCATGGCGGCGCGTTCGGCGAGAAGAGCGGTTACAGCGTCGGCGCCTTTGCCGGAAAGCTCCGCGAGCTGCACCAGCAGTGGCTGTATGACGACAGCGCCTCGGACTTCTTTATCTGGCAGGGGCAGCTCTTGGACTACAGGGGCACGAGCAAGATGCCCGTCATCCCTGACACCGTGAAGGTCATCGGCGCGTCGGCGTTCTGGCGGTCGGACATCACCGGCGTGACCATCCCGTCGAGCGTCAAGCTGATCGGCGCGTCGGCGTTCTATGAGTGCGCCTCCCTGACCTCTGTGGACATCCCCGGCAGCGTTGAGCGCATTGACAACAACGCCTTCTGCGACTGCACCGGCATGACCTCCGTCAAGCTGAACAAGGGGCTGAAGGTCATCGGCGAGGGCGGCTTCAACGACTGTGATGGGCTGACGAGCCTCGTCCTGCCCGAGGGGCTGACCACGCTGGAGGAGCGGGCTTTTTACGACTGCGAGAACATCGAAAGCTTCACCTTCCCCAAGTCGCTGACCGATATGGAAGACTCCAGCATCTATACCTCGAAGTGGTATGAGGGGCTTGCCGACGGCACGGAGCTATACTGCGGCAGCGTGTTCCTCGGCTGCAAGGGGGAAAAATACCCCTCCAAGCTGACCGTCCGTCCCGGCACAAAGATGGTGCGCATCGAGCAGGACGATCTGCACGGCGTGAACGAGCTGATCCTGCCCGACGGGCTGGAATCGCTCAGCATCACGGCAGGCGGCGGCAGCATCGCCAAGCTTACCGTTCCGGAGAGCGTCAATTACATCAATCTCCGCAAACTTGCCCATCTGACCGACCTCACCCTGCCGACGACGGCGGTTCTGGAGGAGAGCTGCTTTTCCGGCTGTTACCAGATCAAGAATCTGACCATCCCGAAGGGCAATACGACGCTGAAGGGCCTTGCCGTCGGCAGGACGGCGCACGTGGTTTTGCCCGACGACGTGCTCGAGGTGCGCGGGCCGATCTCCAACGGCGACCCCTATCGCTACAACAACAAGGACGGCAACTCCGACCTCAAGTCGATCGACCTGAAGAACGTCCGCATTCTGACGGGCGGCGCGCTCAGCGACTGCGTTGCGCTCGAGAGCGTGACGCTGCCGGATTCGCTCATTGCGCTCGGCGACGGTGTGTTCAGCGGCTGCGCCCGTCTGCGCTCCGTCAAGGGCGGCAGGAATGTCCGCCAGATCGGAGATGGCTGCTTCTCCGGCTGCGCCGCGCTGACGGATTTCGGCGAGCTGGAAAAGAACGTGACCCACGTCGGTTCTTGGGCCTTCCAGAACTGCGGCTGGTTTCACGATCAGCCGAACGGCGTGGTTTATTTCGGCAAGGCCGCCTATGCCTACAAGGGATCGATGGCGGAGGGCACCGTCCTGAGCCTAAAGGACGGTACGGTTTCCGTCACCTATGAGTTCCTCGCGGGTCAGATAGAGCTGAACCCCACCTTCGACCAGCCGAATCTCGCGGGGCTGATCCTCCCGCAGAGCTGCAAATATGTGGATGACTACGCCTTCGCCGGTGCGAAGAATATGAAGTTCATCGACCTCGGCGGCGTGCAGTACATCGGCAGGGAGGCATTCAACAACAGCGCCTGCGAGAGCATCGTCCTGCCGGATTCCGTGCGCTTTGTCGGCAGCAACGCCTTCTCCGCGCCGTATATCAAGGCAATCCATCTGAATGACGGCCTGCGCGTGCTGGACGAGGGCGCGTTCTTCACCTACGGCGAGGGCAAGGGCGTTACCATCCCCGCCAGCGTCGCCTACATCGGCGTGATGGCGTTCGGATATTGCCCGGTCGAACCGGATAATCCGTTTGGCGGTCTGACGAAGATCGACGGCTTCGTCATCCGTGGCACAGCGGGAACGGCTGCGCAGACCTACGCCGTGGACAATGAATTCACCTTCGAAACGGGCGCCTGCACCGCCCATCAGCCCGTGACGGAAACGGTCGCGCCGACCTGCCGCACCGGCGGCTTTACGCGCACGGTCTGCGCCGTCTGCGGCGCCGTGACTGCGTCGGCAAATACCGCACCCATCGCGCATAAGCCCGTCGCCAACGACCCAATCGAGGCCACCTGCACCCGTCCGGGCTATACCGGCGGCACGCACTGCGCCTTCTGCGGCCTGACCCTGACCCAGCCGACGCAGACCCCCGCGCTGGGGCACGACGAGGTCGTCGCTACGGAGGAATACGAGTATTCTGCGTATTACGGCATGATCCGCCACTACTGCCGCCGCTGCGAGCTGAAGTGGTATGAGACCGACGGCGGCAGCGGGCACGTCCACGACTATACCTACCGCACCGACACCGTTTATCCGACCTGCATCAACGCGGGCTACACTGAGCACTTCTGCGCCTGCGGCGAGAGCTATCGCGACAGCTACGTTGCCGAGCTGGGACACAACTATGTCGACGGCGTCTGCACGCGCTGCGGCAACGTGCAGGGAACCTGCGACGGCGGTAAGAATTGTCCCAGTCGGATCTTCTCCGATGTAGACACAACAAAATGGTATCATCTTGGCATTGACTATATGGTCACGCACGGCTACATGACTGGCACCGGAGACGGTTCCACCTTCAGTCCAAACCTCTCGCTGACGCGGGAAATGCTAGCACAGATCCTCTATGCCAAGGAGGGCAAGCCCGAAGTTGAATTCACAGGGCGCTTTCCCGACGTGGTAGAGGGTCGCTGGTACGCCAAGGCCGTCGAATGGGCAGCGTCGCAGGGCTACGTCGCCGGTTACGCAAACGGGCGCTTCGGTGTGGGCGACGCCGTCACCCGAGAGCAGCTCTCCGTCATTCTTTACGCTTACGCAGGTCGTCCGGAAGCAGACCCCGCGCAGATCGACCGCTTCCCGGATCGCGCCGCCGTAGCCGGCTGGTCTGCACAGGCTATGGCCTGGGCGGTTCAGGGCGGACTTATTTCCGGCACCGGCGGAGGTCGGCTTGCCCCGAAAATGGAAGCATCCCGCGCGCAGTTCGCCGTGATTTTCCATGCGTATCTGACGAAATAGGCCACTCCAAAGTCCCCTGCCGCTTGTTCGCATTCGCTACTTCTCGTTTTGACGGTTCCAAGCTTTACTGACAATAGCCGCCTTTTTCTGCAAGCAAAAGCTTGCAGAAAAAGGCGGCTCAGCGTGTCAAAAAACCTTTTTGACACGCTGACAGACGATCAAGAAAGTTCGGAAGGCAAGGAATCTCGCGCCTGTAGGCGTACATAGGTACGGTAAGGCGCGAGTTCCGAAGTAAGTCAAAACAATAAATATTTCCTTGTTTTTGAACTCAATTTATTTGGTCGATTGTAAAATGAAGTTGGACACCTAAGAAAAAATCCATAGTGATTTTC
>CABQNH010000044.1 GCA_902465435.1 uncultured Eubacteriales bacterium
CTCTGATTCACTAAGTTCTACCGTGCAGGTGTCCAACTTGCACTTGCAATTTGCGAACGCAATTTATTTGAATTTTTCCATAAAATGAAATGGACTCGCTGAAAGAAAAATCGTCATAATTGTTTTCCTGTTTTGACGGTTACGGACTTTATTGACAGTCTGAAGCGGACATTTGTCCGCTTTTTTCTGTTTTGTCTGCGATACACTGAGGGCAGAGGGAGTGGGCTGTCACTTAGCACGGCATCTGCTCCAAGTCAAAAAAGAAAACGGAAAGCTTCACGCAAAGGAGGATCTTCATCATGGGCGAACAGTATCATCTGAAAATCAAGGAAGGCGACGTTGCGCCGTATGTGCTGCTGCCGGGCGACCCCGCACGCGTCGCGCGCGTGGCAAGTCTCTGGGATGAGGCGCACGAGGTCGCGCACAACCGGGAGCACATCACCTACACCGGCGTTTACAAGGGAATGCCGATCTCCTGCACCAGCACGGGCATGGGCTGCCCCTCGACCGGCATTGCCATGGAGGAGCTTGCGCGCTGCGGCGCAAAGACCTTCCTCCGCATCGGCACCTGCGGCACCTTCCAGAGCTATGTAAAAAACGGCGACATTGCAATCTTTGACTCCGCCATGCGGCTCGATGGCGCCTCGCGCACCTATGCGCCGATCGAATTCCCGGCCGTCGCAAGCGTGGACGTCGTGAACGCCTGCGTCAAGGCGCTCAATATGCCCGCACAGGTCGGAACGACCCGCTCCGCCGACACCTTCTATGCCTGCCACGCCAAGCCCGGCTCTTCCTTCAATGACTTCTGGCGTCCTCGTGGGCGCATCATTTTGACGACCTGCGCCGTCTGAACATCATTGCCGCCGAAATGGAAGCGAGCGTCATCTTCGTGCTGGCGCGCGTTTGGGGGCTGCGCGCAGGCGGTATCTCCGTCGTCATGGACAACGTCTGCGAGGTCGCGGGCGAAAGCGGCAAATTTGACCCGAACGAAAGCCTTGACCACGACGACAGCTACATCGACAAACTGAATCTTGCCGGCTGCGAATCGCTGCGGATGCTCTATGAAGAGGATTTAAAGAACCAATAAGCGGGCTTAAAGAAGGCGCGTAAGACGAGAAACTCGCGCCTGCGCGAGCACACCGATCCGGCAGGGCGCGAGTTTCTCAGTCCGCCGCAGCAGGAGAAATCTTCTTTTCTTTAAGCCATAGCAGTTTCAATTTTTGAGAAAGAGAAGGATCGCATTTCGCGGCGGTATACCAAAAATCGCTTGCCGCTTTGGCAGCGGCAGACTTGGTTGACGAGCCAAGGGCTGCTGCGGCATTTCCCGCAGCAGCCCCAAAAAATCAGTTTTCCTGATAGAAGCATCGCTTGCTCCAGAGCGTTCCAAAGACAACCAGGAGCGAGCCGAGCACAACCGGCAACCGCAGACGCAGACCAAGCAGCCATGTTGTCGTCACGGTAGAGAGCGCCGGCGTCAGGTTGGAAAATACGATGACCTTCAGCCGACCGCCTCCCTGCATGGCGCGATTCCAAAAGCAATTGGCCAAAAGCCCCGTAAACACGGCGACAAACAAAAGCTGCCAGATCTCCGAAAAGCCGAAATGCAGAATGGTCTCGCCCGTGAGCAGCGCACCGCAGAGCTGGAAGCCTCCCGCAAGCAGCGTAATGACCGGGAGATAGTCCATGGATGGCTCCTCGGCCGTCAGCGGCAGATAGTTGGAGTAAACGCCCCAGCACAGGCTGGCCGCAGCGGACAAAAGCAGCGGCAGCAGCAGCCCGGACAGCGATACCCCGGACAGCCCCTCACCGGAAAGGTTGGCCAGCACGACACCCGCAAAGCAGGCCAAAACGCCCAGCAGCAGCGTCGGCCGCGCCTTTGCATGATGGATCGGGATAGTTAAAAGCAGCGCCGCCAGCGGCCACATGGTACGAACCATGCTGGAAATCACCGCAATTTCGCGCGTCGGCGACAGGCCGACGGCAAGGTTGCACAGAAGCGTAAACGCCAGGAACGAGGTCGCGCAAAGCAGCCAATAGCGCTTCGTTGTGCTGCGCAGCGGACAGAGCGGGCAGGTTTTGCGTCGGTAGACCAGCATGAGAAGCCCTGCGGCGATGTTTACGATTGCGCCGGAGGTGAAGGTGGACAGAGACTCCGCCAGCGTGCGGGTAAAGGCCGGACTGACCGCGAAGATGACGACGGAGGCAAAGCCCAGATAGGTGGAAAGGCGATCGTTGGATACGGTTTGTTTCATGGTATGCTCCTTGGGATGGAGCGAACAAAATGAACTCTTACAAGCTTTATATCACCGGCCCGCAGAAATACTTTCCCAATGGGCTGGCAGAGATGAAAATGTATAAGGCCGTGGCGGAATACTACGGCTTTGAGGTCATAAACGACCTTTCCTATCTGGAAAACGGCCTTGCGGAATACGAAAAGATCGACCGCAGTTTTCTGGACGACTGCGACATTGTCATCGCGGACGTCAATCCTTTCCGCGGCGGCGAACCGGAAAGCTCGACGATTTTCGACCTCGGCATCGCCTTTTCCAAGAAGAAAAAGATCTACACGCACGTTCATGATATGCGCGACGTCATTCACAAGTATCCCTACGCGCACTACAATGAAAACGGCAAGGTCATTGACGAGCACGGGCTGAAGTACGCCGACGGCTACACACTTGGCAACCTCATGTATATGGTGCCGGGAAAAATGGTCGAGGGCGGCTTCATCGAGTGTCTGCGCACGCTGGTGATCGACCTCATCGAGGAGGAAAAAGCACGCGTTCAGCGCATCCTTCCGGCGGAGGATCACCGTGCGGATGCGACCTGGCCGGTCGAGTCTGGGAAATGGCGCGCATATCTTGCGGGCACGGAATGCTTCATGCTCGACGCGCGGGAATACGGCGACTGGATGCAGAGCATCTGCCGAAAATACAATTTCGAGGGCATTTTTCCGCAGGACGTTGCGCCGGATCTCGTCTGGCCGACCGAGGAGGAAATGCAGAACGTCTTCTCCCGAAGCGCCTTCTTCTTTGACCGCGATCAGCTCCACATTCGCAACAGCAATATGGTAATTGCAAACTTCAATCCCTATCACGGCCACGAGCCGGACAGCGGCACGGTCTTTGAGGCCGGCATGGGCTTCGGGCTGGGCTATCCCTGCTACTGCTTTATCAGCGATAACCGTCCTCTGATCGAGCGGATCAACTGCATCAAGGGCGAGGATGGAAAATACCGCGATGTAGAAAAGTATCTTGTGGAGGATTACGGCTTCCCGCTGTCCTCCCGGCTTGCCACCTGTGTCAAGATCATCCACGGCGACTTCACCGAGGCGGCGCGCCTTGTCGCCGCCGAGCTGGGGCTTTTCCCCGAGAATACAAACGCGCCGCAGCAGGATGCTGCGGCAGATCGGAGGGACTCATGAGCACGCACATCGGCGCGAATGTGGGCGACATTGCCGGAACCGTCCTGCTTCCCGGCGACCCCATGCGCGCAAAATACATTGCAGAGCACTATCTGCAGGACGCCGTCTGCTTCAATACCGTCCGCAATATGCTGGGCTACACCGGCTATTATGCGGGAAAGCGGATCTCCGTCATGGGAACCGTCATGGGCGTCTCCTCCTGCGGGATCTATGTGCATGAGCTGATCTGCGACTATGGCGCGGATACGCTCCTTCGCGTGGGAACCTGCGGTTCGTTCCGCGAAGAGATCGGTCTGAAGGACATTATTCTTGCGCAGGGCTGCTGCACGGACAGCGGTATTCTGCGGCACAAATTTGACGGAGACTATGCCGCATTGGCCGACTTTGAGCTGTTGAACGCTGCCTATGAGGCGGCGCTGGCGCGCGGCAAAAAGGTCTATGTCGGTCTGGTAAAATCCTCCGGCCTGCTCTATCAGAAGGACAAGCCCTACGGCTTTGAAAACTGGATCAAATATGGGGCAAGCGGCGCGGAAATGGAGGGCGCTGCGCTCTATACCATCGCCGCCCGATACGGCGCGCGCGCTGTGCGTCTGCTCCGTCAGCGGCGGAAAATTCCAGAAGGAAGTCCTTACGCAGGAGGAAAAGGAGCGCTCGCTTCAGGATATGCTGCAGCTTGCGCTGGACGCCGCCATTCAGTATTAACGGCATGAGAAAGATCGTCGCGGTCGTCGGTACGGCCGAATGCAGTCCGGAGACCCCCGTCTGGCGGCAGGCCTATCAGCTCGGTGCGCAGCTCGTCACAGGCGGCTTCCGTGTTCTGACCGGCGGACTGGGCGGCGTGATGGAAGCGGCGCTGGCCGGTGCGAAAAGCGCCGAAGCCTATCGGGAGGGCGATACCGTCGCCCTGCTCCCCTCCTTCAACGTCAGCGGCGCGAATCCCTACGCGGATATTGTCATCGCAACTGGGATGGACGTCTACCGCAACGCCATGGTGGCCAACGCGGACGCTGTCATCGCGCTCGGCGGCGGCGCGGGCACGCTTTCCGAGCTTTCCTACGCCTGGCATCTTTGCCGCCTGACCATTGCCTACACCTGCTTCGGCGGCTGGGCCGCCGCGCTGGCCGGTGCGCGGGAAGCCTCCTGCTACCGGGAGGGCGATACCATCGCCCTGCTCCCCTCCTTCAACGTCAGCGGCGCGAATCCCTACGCGGATATTGTCATCGCAACTGGGATGGACGTCTACCGCAACGCCATGGTGGCCAACGCGGACGCTGTCATCGCGCTCGGCGGCGGCGCGGGCACGCTTTCCGAGCTTTCCTACGCCTGGCATCTTTGCCGCCTGACCATTGCCTACACCTGCTTCGGCGGCTGGGCCGCCGCGCTGGCCGGACAGGTTTTGGACGGCCGCACGCGCTGTACGGACGAGGAAGACCGCATCTTCGGCGTATCTTCTACGCAGGAAGCGATCACGCTTTTGCGGGAACGGCTTTCCAAATACAGCCTGCATCCGCAGCAGCTTTGAGCCTGCCGCGCCTACAGGCGCACTGTCTCTTCCCGTTAGATGCATTCAGGGGCTCCGGCGATACGCCGAAACCCCCTCAGGCTATCAATAAAGTCCGTAACCGTCAAAATGAGAAAACATTTTTGGCGATTTCTATGCGAAACGCATCTATTCGGTTTTGAAAAATTTCAAACAAATACGGTTCAAAAAGTGGATAAAGTTTATTAGTTTGACTTACTTCGGAACTCGCGTCCTACCGTACCTATGTACTTAGGCGGGCGCGAGTTACTCGTATTCCGAACTTTCTTGATAGCCTGCCAGCGTGTCAAAAAGGTTTTTTGACACGCTGAGGGAGTTCCGGCGATACGCCGAACCCCCCTAAGACTGTCCATAAAGTCCGTAACCGTTAAAACGAGAAAACAATTTGGGCAATTTCCAATTTTGCAAATCCAAATATATTAAGTTGAATAACATACCTGTTGTTTTAGCTTACTTTAAAGCTCGCGCCCTATCTGTGGCCGCGAGCTTCTCATATTTCGATCGTCTGCCGGTGTCTTTTTTCGGCCGCGGCAGAAACTCGTCTCTTCTTCCGCGCGGGAAAGCGCCGTCCTACTGCCCCTGTGGCAGGGTTTGCTTTCCGCTTCCCGCAACCCGACGCTCTATTTGCTCGACGATCCGTGCCGCGCCGTCGTGCGGCAGGCAGGTGGCCTGCGCGCTCAGCATACCCTGTGCGGCCACCGGATCAAAAACCAACCGATCCGCAAAACGAGCCGCCTCCTGCGTGCTTTGTGCAAAATAGGACATCCCGTGCTCTGCGAAAAATTTCGCATTTTTCGTCTCCACACCGGGAATGACCATTGTGTGCACCAGCGGAACGCCCAAAACCGCAGCCTCCGAGCTGGAGATCCCGCCGGCCTTGGAAAGCAGCACGTCTGCTGCGCGCATATAGGCCGCAACCTCATTGGTAAACGGCACGGAAAGGACAGCAGGCGCAAGCCGCTCCAGCGCGGCAGCCAGCTCCGCGTTGCGGCCGGTCAGCACAACGACCAGCATCCGCTCATCCGGGATCCGCAGGATCGTCTCGCACAGGGAAACCGCGTCCCCGCAGCCGATTCCGCCGGTCATGACAAGATAGAGCTTTTTCTCCTGCGGCAGTCCGAGCCGGGCGCGTGCCTCCGCCTTCGGCTGTGGGGTCAGGAAGCGCGCGGAAACCGGCATCCCGCTTGCATACAGCTTTCCCGCCGGAACGCCTGCGAGCACGCAGGGCTTCTCCAGCTCGGCATGCGGCAGAAAATAGCCGTCCAGCTCCGTTTCCGGCAGGAAAGGGATGCAGGTGTAATCCGAAAGAACGCCATAGGTCAGAACATTGAATTGCTCGTGCCTGCGCAGATAGGTCAGCGTCTCCATCGGGAAAAGATGCGAGCAGACAACGGCGTCATAGCCATGCTCGAGAATATAGGCCTTGAGCTGTCTGGCATGTCGGATATTGGCAAGGTAGACCGGCGAGGTGACGCCGGTCGCGCTGTATTTTTCGCCCGCAAAATACATCATGCCGAACAGCGAGGGTGTCTTTGTGGAAATATGGTTCAATATCTTCTCAAAGCTCAGGGCACTCGGCTCCCCGAACATCCGCAAAAGGTCAAGGAAATCTGCCTGATGGCCGCGTGCCTGCGCAGCCTCCTGCACGGCATAGGCGCAGTGGTTATGCCCCTCGCCGGTGCTGCAGCTTAAAAGCAGCAACTTCATGTCCGTTCCCTCCCATTCGCGCCCGCCGTCAGGCGCGCAGATTTGCAAGCGTCGTTCCGTTCAGCCATTGCAGCAGCTCCTGCGGCGTGCCGGGCAGATCCACGGTGTAAAACTCGGTTCTGCCCGGGATCATCTGCGCCGCATCGTCGCTTTCCGCCCAGGTCACGCGCTGCAGAATCCTCTTTTGACAGGCAAGCAGCCCCTCCTGTGGGACCTGCTCGTACTGCAGCAGGATCGTCGCGTGCAGATTGTCCGAGCTCCAGCGTCCAAAATTGGTCGTAGGACTTTTCCAGAGCCACTGGCTGCGGTGGCCGCCTTCCAGCGTTTTCACGCGCTTCAGGTAGCCGTCGCGAATATCCTGCGTGCAGCGCATCAGCCAGATCACATGATAGCCCGCCTTTTGAAACAGCTCGCAGACGTCGAAGAAGGAAGCCTCCATCAGAAGTCCGTCCTGCAGCATCATGGCAAACTGGTTGACGCAGACAAAGGCGACCTCCGTGCGGCCGTCCACCGTAATGGGAACGTCGCGGCACTCCGGCGGAACCAGTCCCTGCCAGAGCCGCTTCCAGGTTTCGGGGTCGCTCTGCGCGGTATGAGACTCTTTATGAAAAAAGGGAAATTTCATGGCGTTGCCTCCTAAAAGCGAAAAGTATGGGGTGCGCTTGGAATTTCCCTGCGCGAAAGCCGCGCAGAGGATTGCATCCGGCCGTATCCTTCGGAACGCAGGAATGCCTCAGAGCTGCGAAAACACCTCGCCCAGCGGCTCGTGCAGCACCAAGTTCGCCTTTTTGTCATAAGGCGTCTTGTCACGGTTGATCAGTACCATACGGTCGCCGTGGTAATAGCGGATAAGCCCCGCTGCGGGATAAACGGTCAGAGAGGTTCCCGCAACAATCAGAACGTCCGCCTGCTCAATCGCCTCAATGGATTTTTGCACAATATCCTCGTCGAGCGATTCCCCATATAAAACGACGTCCGGCTTAATGATTCCGCCGCAATCGCACAGCGGAACGCCCGGTGCATTCTTTATCGTCTCCGCCGGATAGGCTTTCCCGCATTTCATGCAGTAATTGCGCAGCGCGCTGCCGTGCAGCTCGTAAACCGTCCGGCTGCCCGCTTTTTGGTGCAGGCCGTCGATGTTCTGCGTCACCACGGCGGCAAGGCGTCCTTCCTGCTCCCACTGCGCCAGCTTTCTGTGCGTGATGTTCGGCGAGAAGCCGAGCGGGAGCATTTTCTCCCGGTAAAAGCGGAAAAAGTCCTTTGGACTTATCCGGAAATTCTCAATGCTGATAAACAGCTCCGGCGGTGGGGTAAAATACTGGTTGTACAGCCCTTCCGTGCTGCGGAAATCCGGTATTCCGGACTCCGTCGATACGCCTGCACCGCCGAAGAATACCATGTGCTTTCCTTCCTGGATCCACGCCTTCAATGTCTCGATCTTATTCATGCCGTTTTCCTCCTCGGTTGCGGAAGACCTCATCCTGTGCCTCCATCTCCTGAACGAACTTCTTCTCTGCGCGGGTTCTGTTTGGGATCGTCAGCTTTGCAAACAGGTCGGGTCTGCGATGGAACGTGCGAAGAATCGACTGCTGCCTGCGCCAGCGCGCGACCCTTCCGTGGTCGCCGGAAAGCAGAACCGGCGGCACGGCAAGCCCCTGCCACTCAGCAGGCCGCGAATACTGCGGATACTCCAAAAGGCCGGAATAATGGCTCTCATCCTCAAAGCATTCCGCGTCCGGCAGAACGCCCGGCACCATACGGCAGACACAGTCCGCGATCACCATGGCGGGCAGCTCGCCGCCGGTCAGGACAAAGTCGCCGATGGAGATTTCCTCGTCGACGCATTCATCGATAAAGCGCTGGTCGATGCCCTCATAATGCCCGCAGACCAGCACCAGATTCTCATGATCCCGCAGAAGCTGCTTGGCCTTCTCCTGCGTAAAGGTCGTTCCGCAGGGCGACAGGAAAATGGTATGCACCGGCGCGCCGACCTCGTCGCAGATGGTCTGCCAGCAGCGCCACAGGGGGTCTGCCTGCAGAATTGCGCCGCGTCCGCCGCCGTAAGGATAGTCGTCCACCTGATTCTGCCGGTTGGCTGTATAATCGCGGATCTGGTGCGCCTCAATGCGAATGTAGCCGCGCTCCTGCGCCCGGCCTAAAATCGACTCGTTCATCATATCGCCGACCGTATCCGGAAAGAGCGTCATAATGTCAATTCTCATCCGTCGCCATTCCTTCGATCCGTGCGATTTTTACATAGCGCTCCGCGAGGTTAATCTCCTTCACAAACGCCTTCACTGCAGGAACCATATATTCCCGTTCACCGCGAATGACATAGACATCGCTCGACGGCATGGTCAGTACGTCCTGAATTTCCCCGAAGCGCTCGCCCGCCTCGTCCACTGCGGCGCAGCCGATCAAATCGGCGATAAAGACTGCGCCCTCCGGAAGCCGCGCGGCCGCCTTATCAATTTTGACAACCTTCCCGCGCAGCGCCGCTGCCTGCTCCACGGTATCAATGCCCTTCAGCTTCGCCAGCACGCAGGTCTTCTGCACGCGGGTGCGCTCCACACGATAGGGTGTCGTGCCCAGATAGAATTCCGAAAAGTCAAGCAGGAACTCGGGGCTGTCCGCCCACGGAAGTATTTTAATTTCGCCGTGAATGCCGTGCGTGGCGACAATTTCGCCGGTTTCAAGATATTCCATGCTATTGTCCTCCGTGCTTCTGCTGTCTGCACCAGATTTGCATCACCAGACGGTGCGGCAGCAGCTTCACCGCCCGCACCATTGCGCGAACCGTCGCGCCATGGATGGAAACGTCCTTCTTTGTCCGATACAGGTGACGCAGCGCAGTCGCGACCACGTCCTGCGGCGCATACACCTTATTGAAGTAGGTCACCGCCTTGTCGCTGGTCTGCTCGGCGCGGCGGAAGAAATCCGTCTGCACCCATCCCGGGCACACCGCCATGGCGCGGATTCCGCGCGGCTTCAGCTCGACGTTCAGGCTGCGGGTATAGCTCAGGACAAATGCCTTGGTCGCCGCGTAGACGTTCAGGTAGGGCACCGGCTGAAACGCGGAAAGCGAATCCAGCTCGACAATTTTCGCGCCCTCCTGCATATAGGGCAGCGTCAGCTCAGTCATAGCGACAAGCGCCTTGACGTTCAGGTCGATCATGCCAAGCGAGTCCTTGAGCGGAATCTGCGCGTAGCTGCCGAACTTGCCGTAGCCGGAGCAGTTGACCAGCAGCCGCACATTCGGCTGCACGGCCTCGAGCAGATTGCCGTAATGCGCAAGATTGTCCGGGTTAGTAAGATCCATGGCAATCGGGCGGATCGGCGTGGAGACCTGCGTCTGCAGCTCCTCCAAAAGCTCCATTCTTCGGGCAATGACCCAAATCTCGTCAAATTTTTCCCATTCGCCCATTTGCAGGACGAACTGCTTTCCCATACCGGACGAAGCGCCGGTCACAACGGCAATTGTTTTCATACGGTTTCTTCCTTTCCAGTTTTCTGCGCGGTACAAAGGATGATCACGGTTCCGAGCGCCGCGGCCGCCGCCGCGGCAAGCAGCATGGTCTGCGCACCGAACTGCTGGCAGATCAGGCCGCCGGTGGACAGTGCGATCAGACTGCCCGCCGTAATGGTCGCGCCGAGGTAGCTCTGCCCGCGCACGGCATCCGCACCGCAAAACAGCGCCGAGGCATAGTAGACCGAGCTGATGGAATACAGCGCAAAGCCCAGCATCTGCGAAATCTGCGCCACATAGACCCACTGATAGTTCGGTGCAAGCAACATGGTCACAGCCTTGGCAATAAAGAAAAAGCAGGACAGCTTCATCCAGCGCTCACAGCGCGCGAGCCGCAGAAGATAGGTAAAGGTGAACATGGCAGGCAGCTCCAAAAAGGCCGCAATGGCCGCCGCCGTTCCCTGCTGTGTCTCGCCGCCGCCCTTGACCGCCATGATCTGCTGCATGAAATTGCAGATCAGGTTGTGGTTGATATAAAGGAGCGTACTGCCAAGCAGGAACAGCGTAAAGCGCGGGTTCCTGCGAAGAAACGACCCGTTTTTCGGCGCGCTCTCCTTCGGCGCGGCGGGTACCTCGCCGACCCGCATACGGAAGAACAGAAGCGAAAGAAGCAGGCCGAGACAGGTAACGGCCGTCAGCGCCGGAATCATGCCAAGGCCGAATTGCCCGACGCAAAGACCGCCGAGATAGGACATCAGGCTGTAAAACAGGGAGCCGATCCCCCGCGCGAGCCCGAAGTGGATCCTTGCGCCGTTCTGCATGGCGGAGACGCCGAGCGAATTGGCCAGCGCGGGAAGAATCTGCAGCACCACACAGGCAAGGGCAAAGAACGAAACGGCAAGCGCATGTGCCGCCGAACAGAGCAGCATCGCCACACAGGAAACAAGCATTACCGAGACGGCGGCCATCAGGACCGCCGAAAGCGTCAGGCGTCGGCTGCGGCTGACGCGCTCCGCCGCGGCAAGCTGGATCAGGATGGACAGTGCGCTGGCAAGCCCCAGCAGCAGGCTGATCCTTGCGTCGTTAAAGCGGTGACCCTTGAGATAGTTGCTGGAAAAGCTTAAAAGAACGGCGTAGCTGCCCCAAACCATGGCCTGCATCCACGCATAAAGAACGGTTGCACCGTGTTTTTTCATACGGACATTCCTTTCCATTTTCTACGGGTATTGTAGCACATTTTTTTGCCTTTCGCAACCGCAGCGCGCAAAAACGCGGTTGCGAAACCGGAAAAACAGCGATATAATAAGGCAAAACGAGACGAAATGCAAATGAGGGAATATCGTATGGCAGATACCATCGCTGCAATTGCCACAGGGAAAGCGCCCTGTGCCATCGGAATTCTGCGCCTGTCCGGCGACGGCTGTGCCGAAATCGCGGGACGCGTCGTGCAGCCTGTATGCGGCAGGCCGCTTTCGCAGTGCGAGAACCGGAAGCTGACCCTGTCGCGGCTTTATGACCGGGACGGACGGCTGATCGACGAGGTGCTTGCGGTTTACACGCGCGCGCCGCATACCTATACCGGAGAGGACACCGTCGAGCTGCAATGCCACGGCTCCCCGGCCGCGCTTGCCGCCGGATTGGAGGCGCTTCTTTGCGCGGGCGCGCGGCAGGCCGGCCCCGGCGAGTTTACAAAGCGTGCCTTTCTGAACGGGCAGATGGATTTGACGCAGGCCGAAGCCGTCATCGACCTGATCGACGCGGAAACTGCCGACGCTGCGGCCAATGCGGCCGGGCAGATTGGCGGCGCGCTGCGGCGGCGGCTGGATCCGATCTACGCGCAGCTGACCGACATTTGCAGCCATTTCCACGCCGTGCTGGACTATCCCGACGAGGACATTGAGGAGATTCAGCTTACGCAGTGGCAGGCCGTTTTGGAGGATGCGCGGCGCAGTCTTGCGGAGCTGCTTGCAACCTGCAGCCGCGGACAGATTCTGAAAATGGGCGTGCGTACCGCCATTGTCGGCCGACCGAACGCCGGAAAATCCAGTCTTCTGAACGCGCTGGCGGGCTACGAGCGCGTGATTGTGACGGAAATTGCGGGCACGACGCGCGACACGGTGGAGGAATCCGTGCTGCTTGGCAGCGTGCTGCTGCGGCTGACGGATACCGCCGGGATCCATGAAACGTCCGACCGGATCGAGGCCTTGGGCGTGGCGCGCTCGCTTGCCGCCGTCCGCGAGGCAGATCTGGCGCTTTTTGTGTGCGACGGCTCCGTGCCGCTCAACGAGGAGGATCTCCGCGCAATGGAAGCGGCCAAAACGGCAAGACGCGTCCTGGCGATCGTAAATAAGACCGACCGGCCAAAGGTCGTGCAGCCGACGGCACTTCCCTTCCCGCAGGTCATTTCCCTCTCCGCCGCAACCGGCGAAGGGATCGACCGCCTGCGCGACGCGGTTTCCCGGCTCTTTGCAGACGGCACGCCCTGCGACGGCTCCATTCTGACGAATGCACGGCAGGCAGGCGCGGCCGAGCGTGCGCAGCAGTCGCTTGCAGCGGCGCTTACCTCCCTGCGCAGCGGCATGACGCCGGATGCGGTGCTGGTCGACGTGGAGGAGGCCATGCAGGCACTCGGCGAGCTGACCGGCCGGGTCGTGCGCGAGGATATCACAAACCGAATTTTTGAACGCTTCTGCGTCGGAAAGTAACGAGGTAAGCCATGATCTATCTGGATAATTCCGCAACGACGTGCCCCTGCCGCGCCGCCATAGAGGCGGCGGCCTACGCCATGGAGGAGGGCTGGGGAAATCCAAGCTCCCTGCACCGGCTGGGCATTACGGCGGCAAGGCTGCTGCGCGAATCGCGGGGCAGCGTCGCACAGGCGCTCGGCGCAGACGCCGACCGCGTCTTTTTCACCTCCGGCGGAACGGAGGCGGATAACTGGGCGATTTTCTCGTCCGCAGCGCGGATGGCCAAGCGCGGACGGCACATCGTCACCACGGCGATTGAGCACCACGCCGTTTTAAACTGCATGAAACGACTGGAGGCGCAGGGCTTTTCCGTAACCTATCTGCAGCCGGACACACAGGGACGCATCTCGGCCGAGCAGCTCCGGGACGCGCTGCAAAAGGACACGATCCTTGTTTCCGTCATGATGGTCAACAATGAGGTGGGAAGCGTCCTGCCGATCGAAAAAATGGCGCGCCTGACGCATCGGCTTTGCCCGGACGCGCTGTTCCATACGGATGCGGTACAGGGCTTTTTCAAAATACCGTTCCGCGCAAAATCGCTGGATGTGGATCTTATTTCCGTCTCCGGCCATAAGATTCACGCGCCGAAGGGCGTCGGCGCGCTTTATATCCGCAGGGGACTATCCCTGCCCCCCTATCTTGTGGGCGGCGGGCAGGAGAGCGGCGAACGCAGCGGCACAGAGGCGCTTCCGGCCATTGCGGCCTTCGGCGCAGCCTGCCGCGACGGCTATGCGGCCCTTCGCGACGATCTGCGCCGGGAGACTGCGCTGCGGGATCAGCTCTGCGCGCAGCTCCGTGCCATGGAGGGCGTTTTCCTGCTCGGCGCACAGGAGGCGCCGCATATCGTCAGTCTGGCCGTCCCCGGCGTGCGCAGTCAGGGGCTGATTAACTGCCTGCAGGATCGTGATGTCTATGTTTCCGCAGGCTCTGCCTGCGCAAAGGGGCACCGCAGCCATGTATTGGAGGCCATGGGCGTCCCGACAGAGCAGATCGACGGCGCGATCCGCGTCTCGCTCTCCCGCGAGACGACCGAGCAGGATATCGCCGGCTTTGTGCGCGCGCTGCAGGACGCTATTGCGTCGCTGCGTTGACGCGCTTTGAAAAAAACCGTATTTTTTATGGCGCAGGGCTTGCAAACAATGTCACTAAGTTAAGAAAGGCTGGGTCTCGCGGAAATGCGGGACCCGGTTTTTTGTAACTATTTTCAAAAAACACTTGACAAATACAGTAAAATGTGCGGCCT
>CABQNH010000045.1 GCA_902465435.1 uncultured Eubacteriales bacterium
AGGCCGCACATTTTACTGTATTTGTCAAGTGTTTTTTGAAAATAGTTACAAAAAAACCGGGCCCCGCATTTCCGCGAGACCCAGCCTTTCTTAACTTAGTGACATTGAGATTTCTCCTGCCCCCTCAGACTGTCAATAAAGTCCGTAACCGTCAAAACGAGAAAACAATTCTGAGCATTTTTCTTTCATTTGAAGTGCGTCTGCCCTTTTGGGAGAAGAATTCAAACAAATTTGACTCAAAAATTGGATGAAGTTTATTGTTTTGACTTACTTCGAAACTCGCGCCCTACCGTACCTATGTACGGCGACGGGCGCGAGTTACTCGTATTCCGAACTTTCTTGATCGTCTGCCAGCGTGTCAAAAAGGTTTTTTGACACGCTGCGGGGTCAGGAGATTTCTCCTGACCCCAACTTTTATTATAGAACCTTTTATGATAGAACCTAAAAAGAGACAGCCTCGGACAGGCAGCCTCTTTTTTACGGGCCTACGGCAAGGCTCAGGCGACTTGTTCGCGCTTCTTCTTGGCGTCCAGCCGCTCAAAGCTGTGCACCCAGTCGCCCTTGACAAAATAGATCAGGAAAATGATGGAACTGAGCATCCAGGTGAGCGGATATGCCCAGAATACGACGGTGATTTTGTGGACGAAGTGCAGCACGACCGTCAGATAGGTCACGCGGATGATGCACCAGCAGATCATCATGACGAGCATGGGGACGATGGCACGTCCTGCACCGCGCATGGTGCCGGCGATGCAATGGGAGAATGCAAGCGCGAAATAGAAGAGCGCTTCCACACGAGCCTGCTGCGTGCCGATGCGTATGATCTCGGGGTCGCGGTTGAACATGGCAATCAGCGTCGGCGCAAACGCGTACAGGATCACGCCGATCACCTCCGCCATGGTCAGCGAGCAGATGATGCCGAAACGCGCGCCGCGTTTCGCACGGTCGTACTGCTTTGCGCCGAGGTTCTGGCCGATGAAGGTGGTCAGCGCCATGGCGAAGCAGGTGACGGGCAGGAAGGCGAAGCCCTCCAGCTTGGCGTAGGAGCCGCAGGCCGCCATGGCATCCTTTTCAAAGGAGTTGATATTGGACTGCACAATGATATTGGCGAAGGCAATGATGGAATTCTGCACGCCGGAGGGAAGACCCAGCGTCAGAATCTCGCGCAGCATTTCCTTATGGAAGCGGACTGCCCGAAGGGAAACACGGAACGAGCCGCGGCTGGTCATCAGCTTGCACAGCGCCAGCAGCGCGCAAAGCCCCTGCGAAAGGGAGGTCGCAAACGCGGCAGACCAAACGCCCCAGCCGAACACGCCGACAAAGAGAAGGTCGAGAATCACGTTCACAACGGAGGCAATGATCAGGTAAATGAGCGGGTCGCGGCTGTTGCCGACGGCCTGCAGAATGCCGACCGAGATATTATAGAGGACAAAGGCCAGCGACCCGGCAAAATACATCCGGAAATAGCTGACGGAATGGGGCAGCACATCCGACGGCGTGCTCATCCAGCGAAGGATCGTCGGCGTGAAGCCCATACCGAGCGCGGTCAGCATGGCGCCCGCGACGAGGCCGAAGGCCAACATGGTATGTACGGCGCGGGAAACCTGCTCGTCGTCGCCTGCACCGAAATGCCGCGAGACGGCCGCACCGGCGCCCAGAGAAATACCGGAGAAAAAGCCGATCAAAAGAAAAATCAGACTGCCGGAGGAGGAGACGGCGGCAAGCGCGTCCTTGTTTAGAAAATTGCCGACGATCAGCGTGTCGGCCGTGTTATAAAGCTGCTGGAAGGTGTTCCCCAAAAAAATCGGGACAGCAAAAAGAATGATCCGCTTCCAGATCGGACCATCCGTCATAAGGGTTGCGCCGGATTTCTTCATCGTAAAAAACCTGATTTCTTATATATTATAAATGTATATTAAATTGTAACAGGCTTTTCTGCGACCGTCAATCCGCATTTTTTACCATGCTTGACCTTTGTATAGAAACAACAGGAAGTTGGAAAAGGGACAAGGGGGAATTGTGCAACGGTACAAAATGCAATGTGCTGTGACATTTCTGCTTGCAATATGACATAATTTCCTGTATGATAACAGAAAGACAATTCTAAATGAAAGTGCAATGATCCGAGGGGCATTACCGTGGAAAGCCAGCTTAGCAAAGCAGAAAAACAAACTTATATTGACAATCTGGTGCAGAACCTGCCGCTTTTGCGTAAGCGGCTGGGGCTGACGCAGGCGGAGCTGGCGCAGCGCGTCGGCACGACGCGCCAGACGCTCACCGCAATCGAAACGGGGCAGCGCCCCCTGAGCTGGGCAAACTACCTTTCGTTTATTCTGGTGTTTCAGTCGAACCCGCCGACCAAGATCCTGCTCGATGCGCTGGACATTTTTCCGCAGATCGTGCGCAGCTATCTGCTGTTCGATAAGAAATAATTTTGCAGGAAATTGTGTAAATTCGGGAAAATGAATATATTCATGGAATTCATGCAAGGATTCTTGCAGCCAATTCCGATTTTACCGAAAATTTGTGCATATTTTTTCAATATTTGATGAAATAAATGTTGAAATTCTTGAAACGATGTGTTAAAATATCGGCAATCTTCCCGAAAGGAAGAGAAAGACAGTTTTTAGTTAGGTTGTAAGCGCGAGGGCGAATTTCGTCCGGCGTTACAATAGAAATTTTATGGAGGAAAAAAAGCATGAAAAAACTGTTAGCACTGCTGCTCGTTCTTGCTATGGTCGCTTGCCTGTTCGTGGGCTGCAAAAAGAGCGATAAGAAGAACGACGACACCACCCCTGCTACAGATCCCGTTGCTACCGATAAAGTTGACGACGGGACTGGGCTTACCCTGAAGAATGCAGAATACGGCACCGACTATGTCACGCTGTACTCCGAGTTCGGTAAGGACGTATCCATTGCCGACGTCACGGAAGACGAGAACGGCTTCGCCTATATCGAGAGAGACGGCGAGACCTATGAGCTCGGCCTTGACTTCCTGACCATGGCCATGGTTTACAACACCGAGGTTCCCGAAGGCGGCAAGTTCGAGACTGCTGACGACGTTTACGCCGAGTGGTTCCGTCTCTACCTGCAGCGCTGGAACTACCTCCTGCCGGAGATCCCCCTGTACTCCAACGAGTACTATGATCTCTACAACACCAAGATCACCGGTGTGCAGGAGAACCCGACCAACCCCTACTGGGGCGTTGCACAGGCTCTGATCGACTGGAAATCCGAGAAGGATGACAACTCCATCATCATTGGCAACACCACCGACCTGTCCGGCCTGTTCCGCTTTGCAACCTACGGTGCTTCCAGCCCCGGCGCTGCAAACTACGATATCCAGAAGCTCGTTGAGGGTCTGGAGACCGTTTCCACCAACAAAGAAGGCGGCTATCAGTGGAACGACACCGTCGTGAAGTCTCACGAAGAGGAAGAACACGAGGACGGCAGCAAGACGGTCACCATCGAGATCTATGACGATCTGAAGTTCTCCGACGGCTCCGATGTCACCGCAAAGAACTACCTCGCGTACGCCATGGCGTTCTCCACGCCGGTCGCTACCGAGGCTGCCGGCCGCGATCACTCCGCCGGTATGCAGTATGTTGGCTACAAAGAGTTCGCTGCCTATGACGGCACCAACGACGGTGTTGATGTCAACGCAAAGAAGGACGATGAAACTTCGGATGAGACGGAAGCGCCGAAGGAACCGCTGTATGCAAGCAAGGTCTTCAAGGGCGTTCGTCTGCTCGACACCTACAAGTTCGCCATCACCATCAGCGCAGAATACCTGCCCTACTTCTACGATCTGTCCTACGTGTCCTTCAGCCCGGCTTATCTGCCCCTGTGGCTGAATGATGCCGACATCGTTGACGACGGCGAAGGCTGCTACCTGACCGACAACTTCTATACGAAGAACGGCGACAGCTATACTTATGCAGCACACATCAATTCTTCCGCAAACAACAACGACACGACTTATCCGTACTCCGGCGCTTACGTTGTAGAGTCCTATGACGAGAGCGACAAGTCCGCGATCCTTTCCCTGAACACCTACTTCAAGGGCAACTATGAAGGCGTAAAGCCCTCGATCGGCAAGGTCGTTTATAAGAAGATCGTTTCCGCTACGCAGATGGCTGACTTCACCTCCGGCGGCCTCGACTTCATCGCAGGCGTCACCGGCGGCGACGAGACCAACGAAGCACTGAAGACGATCGAAGAGTCCAACGGCGCATTCGCTTCCATCCACTACAGCCGCGCTGGCTACGGCAAGCTGGGCTTCCGTGCCGACTTCGGCCCGGTTCAGTTCACCGAGGTTCGTCAGGCTATCGCATACTGCATGGATCGTGCAACCTTCGCAAAGGACTTCACCGGCGGCTTCGGCGGTGTTGTTGACGGCCCGTACTACTCCGGCGCTTGGATGTACAAGGAAGCAGTTGCCAACGGCATGATGCTCGATCCGTATGCAACTTCCCTGGACAGCGCAATTCAGCTCCTCGTGGACGGCGGCTGGGTCTATGATAAGGACGGCAATGAGTACACCTCCGGCGTCCGCTACAAGAAGCTCGCTGCCAACGAGGTGGATGAGCGCGACATCAACTACCATTCCAAGGACAACGCTTATAAGACCACTAAGGTCGGCGACTACTACTACATGCCGCTCGTGATCAACTGGTTCGGCACTGCGGATAACCCCTTCACCGAGCAGCTGGTTACCGGCTTCATGGAGAACGAGAACATTAAGAATGCCGGCTTCGAGATTCAGAACAACATTGGTGAGTTCTATCCGATGCTCGACGAGCTGTATCAGCAGGACGTTTACGGCTACTACAGCGGCGAACCGCTCTACAGCGCATTCAACTTCGCAACCGGTTACAACTCCGCAGCGTATGACTACGCCTACAACTGCTCGCTCGATCCGTTCTACTTCGAGAACTACTCGCAGTGGTACATCAAGGACGAGGCTGACGCTTACTGGATCAACAAGTAAGATCGTCTTTCCTTGCGGCACGGCGTCCTTCGGGACGTCGCTGCCGAAGGCAGTTTCTGCGTAGGAGACAACCGCAAACGAATTGTTGCTTGAAAATTGCCACAGGGTGAGGGCAGCATACCCCCGCCCTGTGGTGGTTTGATACTTGCGGCCGCAATCCATCTTGCGGTTTTTGCCGTTTTTTCAGACGGCATTGCGTGTTCTCACACCCCTTTGAAGGTTGGAATAGTAGCGCGTACAGTGCAAATGCGCAGTGTGACGCCGCTGTGCTTTGTAGGGAACGGGCCTGCCCGTTCTGCTTTGATACCGGGATTCATCCCTGTGGAACGGGCAAGCCCCTTCCCTGCAAAGAAATCAAAAACTGCCGAATGCTCCGGCTTACATAAAGGCGTAGCTTACGCGTTTAGGCGAGCCGGAGCATCCGGAATGGAGTATCGATATGGGAAAGTATGTATTGAAAAGAATCGGATATATGATCGTGGTCATGCTCATATTATCCTTTATCATGTTCATGCTCTACAATCTGCTGCCCGGCAACCGGGCCTATACGGATGCAAGAGCAGACCTGAACAATTTAAAGCAGTCTATTTCCGCAAGTGAGCGTGAAAAATTCTTTGAGGAGCGCTATCTGCTCTACCAGCGCCGTTACGGCACGGATACGGACAATCAGGTGATTCGTTATCTGCGCTGGGTGGGCGTTTACCCGCTCTATGACGGCAGCTACAATGGCCTTCTGCAGGGAAACTTCGGTTTTTCCTATGACTATCAGAAGCCGGTCATTAAGTGCATTAAGCAGCCAATGAAAAATACCATCTTCATAAACATTTTTGCCACAATCCTTGGCCTTGGCATTACCATCCCGCTCGGCATTTTCTGCGCCGTGAAGAAGGGAAGCAAGGCGGACGGCGCGCTGCAGGTCTTTAGCATCATCGGCTACAGTTTGCCGGTCTTTCTGATCGCCATTCTGTTTATCTGGATTTTCTGCACCAAGCTCGGCTGGTTCCCGCCGAGCGGCATGAAAACGCCGGGCACCAGCTATACCGGCTGGGCTTTCTTCGCCGACCGTATGAAATACCTTGCTCTGCCGCTGATCGTTATGACCTTCTGCTCCCTCGGCGGCATGATCCGTTACGTCCGCGCGGCCATGATTGACGCACTGTCCATGGACTGCATCAAGACCGCCCGCGCAAAGGGTCTTCGCGAAAAGGTCGTTATTTTCTCGCACGCCTGGAGAAACGCGCTGATCCCGATCGTAACGCTGGTGATTGGCTGGTTTACGGGTATCTTTGTCGGATCCCTGATGATCGAGCGTATTTTCGCTCTGAACGGCATGGGCGACATGCTGATTCGTGCGCTGACAAACAACGACAGCGACCTGATCATTCTTCTGCAGTTATTCTATGTCGCGGTTTCGCTTCTGGGCAACCTGATCGTTGACCTGACCTATGGTCTGGTCGACCCGCGTGTCCGCGTCAACAAGTAAAGGGGGTAGCGCTGAATGAAAAAGAATAAGAAAAACGGCTCTACCCACTCCAGCTGGCTGCGTCGGCTGTTCTTTGGCGCCGATAAGGAGCTTGCCGCTTCGGCGGACAGCCAGCCGAACATCAGCGACGTCGAGGAGATCGTCAGCCCGACGAAGCAGATCCTGCGCGGCTTCCGGGAAAGAAAGCTTGCGATGGGCGCACTGTTTATCGTCATTATCATGTTTATTCTGGTGTTCGTCGTCCCGATTTTCATGTCGGATTACTCCGACTCCTATACAGAGGTTCTGCATAAGAGCCTGGCGCCGGGACGCAGCATGATGTCTGTCCCGAAGGCACTGGCGAAGGACGTCAAGATGATCGACTCCTTCAGCTCCTTCTCCGTCGGCCTTTCCAATTCCGGCAAGGTTTACGTTTGGGGCATGACGGATATCGGCACGACGGGCGTCGATGTTGCAGATATCCCGAAGGAAGTAAAGAATGCGAAGATCGCCTATGTCGCGGCCGGTGCCGATCATATTGTCGCTGTCAGCGAAGAGGGCAAGGTTTACGCCTGGGGCTACGGCAAGCTGGGTCAGTTTGGCTACTTTGACCCCGCCGAGCATCCGAACATCCTGTCCATGCCGGAGGAGCTGCGCGAGGGCACGATTGACGTTTCGCAGATCAAGAAGGTCGCCTGCGGCTATCAGTGCAGCGCGATCCTGATGCAGGACGGCAGCTTCTATATTTGGGGCAACAAGAACGTTTATCAGAATCTGGAGAGCATTTCACAGTATGAGGCTCCGCTGGCTGATATCGACTTTACGCTGAACTATGTCGTTGCTCTGCCGGAATCTGGTAACATAATCTACACGGGACACAAGGGCCTGTTCGATCAGGTTCGCCCGGACGTTACGGCGGAGAACGCCGGCGAAGCGGTGGCCATCAAAAAGTATTTGGGCGACCGCAAGATCGTTTCGCTTGCAGCGACCTCCGCAAGCGTTGGCATTCTGCTTGACGACGGCACGGTGGCCTTCACCGGCAACTTTGCCAACGGCAACGTGAACGTTCCGACGCTGCAGGAAGGCGAGAAGGTCGTTCAGCTGGAAGGCGGCGCGCATCACTACACGCTCCTGACCAATCTGGGCAACGTCTATTCCTGCGGCAAAAACAACTGGAACCAGTGCGAGGTCGGAAGCGATGCCAAGGGCGCATCGAAGATCTTTGCCTGCGCATTCCAGAACTACGCAATCAGCGAAAACGGCAAGCTGCTCGATAAGTGGGGCCTGAAGGGCTACATTTTCGGTACGGATACCAATGGCGCAGATATTCTGCAGCGTATCATTCAGGGCGGCAAAATGACGATGACCATCGGCGCGATTGCGGTTATCATTTCCAGCATCATCGGCGTGATCATCGGCTGTATCTCCGGCTACTTCGGCGGCTTTGTGGATATGATCCTGATGCGTATTACGGAGATTTTCCAGGCCATCCCGTTCCTGCCGTTCGCCATGATCCTTTCCGCGCTGATGTCGCAGCAGCCCTACAGCGAGAATACAAAAATCTTTATCATCATGGTCATTCTCGGCGTGCTGTCCTGGTCCGGTCTTGCAATGCTGGTTCGTGGTCAGGTCCTGGTCGCAAGAGAGAATGAATACTGCACGGCCGCGAAGGCAATGGGTGTGAAGGAAACGAAAATCGCGTTCCGTCATATCCTGCCGAATATCGTTTCGGTCATCATGGTTAACCTGACCCTGAACTTTGCAACCTGCCTGCTGACGGAGTCGTCTCTGTCCTACCTCGGCTTTGGCGTTACGCCGCCGCGTCCCACTTGGGGCAATATGCTGAACAAGGCAAACAACGCAACGATCATCTCCAACTACTGGTGGCAGTGGTTGTTCCCCGCAATTTTCCTTGCGCTGACCGTCATCTGCATTAACATTGTCGGCGACACGATGCGCGATGTTATGGACCCAAAGTCCTCGAATGAGAAATAAGGGAGGAGGAAGAAGATATGCCATTACTTGAAGTAAAAAACCTTCATACCTATTTCAAAACGAAGAAGGGTATCGTGAAGGCCGTCAACGACGTGTCCTATAAGCTGGAAGCCGGCAAGACGCTCGGCGTCGTCGGTGAGTCCGGCTCCGGCAAATCCGTTTCCGCGATGAGCATCCTCCGCCTTTTGGACGGCAACGGCTATATTGACAGCGGCGAGATCTATTTCGAGGGGAAGGAGCTGACAAAGCTCCCGATGAACGAAATGTATCACATCCGCGGCAATGCGATCTCGGTAATCTTCCAAGAGCCGATGACCTCGCTGAACCCGGTGTTCACGATTGAGCGTCAGCTCAGCGAGCCGTTCATGATCCACCAGGGAATGAGCAAAAAGGAAGCGCGCAAGCAAGCGCTCAAGATGCTCTATGACGTACAGATCCCGAATCCGGAATCCGTTCTGCGTCAATATCCGCATCAGCTCTCCGGTGGTATGCGTCAGAGAGTGATGATCGCTATGGCATTGGCCTGCCGCCCGAAGATCTTGATCGCGGACGAGCCGACCACCGCATTGGATGTGACCATTCAGGCGCAGATCCTCCACCTGATGAATGATCTTCAGCGTGAGAAGGGAACGTCCATTATCTTCATTACGCACGATCTCGGCGTAATCAATGAGATGGCGGACGACGTTGTCGTTATGTACTGCGGTCAGGTCGTGGAAATGGCCTCCGCACGCACGATCTTTACGAACTGCAAAATGAGCCACCCCTATACGGAGGGCTTGATGTATTCGATTCCGCGAATCGACAACATCACCGAGAAGCTTGAGCCGATTCCTGGCGTCGTGCCGCATCCGCTGGCACTGCCGAAGGGCTGCAAGTTCGCGCCGCGCTGCAAATACTGCACGCAAAAATGCCTCGATGAGGAACCCGCTCTGGTTGACGTCGGAAACGGACAGCTGATCAGATGTTTTTATCCTGTAAAGGAGGTGAGATGCAGCGATGCCCACAAAGAAATTACTGTCAATCACGAACCTTAAAAAGTATTTCCCCGTTGCAAAAACCTCTGTTCTCCAGCGCAACCAGCTTTACGTCCGAGCCAACGAGGATATCACGCTCGATATCTATGAGGGCGAGACCATCGGCATCGTCGGCGAATCCGGCTGCGGTAAGTCTACCTTAGGCCGCGTTCTGCTGCAGCTTTATCCGCAGACGGCCGGCAACACGATCTATTATGGCGTGACCATCGACGATTTTACACCGGCGTATGTGGATGAAACGCTGGCGCATTTGGAAAAGTATAAGAAAAAGCTGCACAAGGCGACTGCGAAGCGTCAGGAGCTGGAGCAGCGCGTGGAAGCAGAGGGCGAGGATAAAGCCGATTTCTTCCTGATCCAGGATCGAAATCTTGCACGCTGCGACGAGCAGCTCTGCCTTGCCAATATTGTGAAGCTGGCCGGCGGTTTCTTTGTCGAGGACCCGAACGGACAGGGCGTGACCATGCTCCGCCGTATCTTCGCACTGAACAAGAAGAAGAACGCCCTGCAGGTGAAGCGCAACGACTACGCACTTCGCTTGGAAATGCTCAAGGCCAAGGGCGGCGACAATGCAGAATCCGGCAAAAAGGGCGTTGAGCTGAAAAAGTCCATGCAGCAGTGCGACGATGCAATCGATGCCTATCGCAAGGATATCGCGGCTGTACAGCAGCAGCTGGATGCGCTTCGCAGTGAGCTGAGCAAGAAGAATCCCGAGTTTGCCAAGTATGAAGCGATGCGCGACAACGGCATTGATCTTGCCCGCCTGCAGTATTCCGAAATGCGTCTGCTGCGGAAGGATCTGCAGATTATTTTCCAGGATCCGTATTCCAGCTTGAACCCGCGCTTTACGATCGGCCAGCTGATTGAGGAGGGCCTTGTCACGCACAACTTCTACAACGGCGACCGGGAAATGCTGCGCGAGCACGTCGTGAATACGCTGAAGGAATGCGGCCTGCAGGAGTATATGCTCTTCCGGTATCCGCACCAGTTCTCCGGCGGTCAGCGGCAGAGAATCTCCATCGCCCGCGCGCTTGCGGTGCGGCCGAAGTTCATCGTTTGCGATGAGTGCGTTTCCGCATTGGACGTCTCGATTCAGTCCCAGATCATTAACCTTCTGCAGGAGCTGAAGGAAAAAGAAAAGCTGACGTATATGTTCATCTCGCATGACCTTTCCGTCGTTCGCTACATTTCCGACAGAATCTGCGTCATGTATCTGGGCAATATCGTCGAGCTGGCGGATGCCGCGACGATCTTTAACGATCCGCGCCATCCCTATACGGTTGCACTTCTGTCCTCCATTCCGACAACGGATATGGAGAGCCTGAAGAAGGAGCGGATTTTGCTTGAGGGCAACATTCCCAGCCCGATCAAGCCGCCGGCAGGCTGTAAGTTCCACACGAGATGCTACATGGCGTGCGATAAGTGCAAGCGCGTTCCGCCTCCCCTGCAGGAGATCGAGCCGGGTCATTTTGTCGCCTGCCACTTCCCCGAGCGCAAGCTCGACGAGAACGGCAACTATCTCTTCGAGGTGCCGAAGACGGAGCGTAAGTCCGCGAAGATGATCGACGAGATCGTAGAACAGGAAATGTCATGAGCCTTTTTCGAAGAAAGCTGAAAAAATCCACAAGGGAAGAAGAGGAAGCATTTCAGAAGCTTTTGGAGGAGGCAAACCTGACCCGGAAGGACAAGTTGGCCATGGTTTTGTCTGCCTTTCTGACGATCCTGCTTCCATGTGCCCTGATTTTGACGGTAATGGCACTGATTATTTTAGCGATTTTCGGTGCGCTCTGAGAGAATTGGAAAAGGAAGAAAACGCCGCGAAGCAGAAATGCTTCGCGGCGTTCCAGCGTGTCAAAAAACCTTTTTGACACGCTGGCAGGCGATCAAGAAAGTTCGGAATACAAGAAACTCGCGCCTGCACAAGTACATAGGTACGGTAGGGCGCGAGTTCCGAAGTAAGTCAAAATAATAAACTTCATCCATTTTTGAACCGTATTTGTTTGAAATTTTCCAAAAACAGAATAGATGCGTATCACATAGAAGATAATGTACAATAAGTTGCGCAAATTGAAAAGAGCAAAAAGAAGACATAGCTTGCAGGCTCTGGTAGAATGAAGTTACCACACAAACATTCGAAAGGAGACAGCAAACTATGTCTGAGAAAATTGTACAACTGAACGAGGAAATTATCAAGGGTCAAATCAGGGAATTGGTCCGCGGCAGTGTGGAAGAGACGCTGAACGAGCTGCTGGAAAAGGAAGCGGAGTCCCTGACGCAGGCGGCGCGCTACGAGCGCAGCGAGGCCCGTCAGGGCTACCGCAGCGGCCACTATGACCGGAATCTTACCACGACCTCCGGTGACGTCACGCTCCATATGCCCCGGCTCAAGGGCGTGTCCTTTGAGACTGCCATCATCGAGCGGTATCGCCGCCGGGAGAGCAGCGTGGAGGAGGCCCTCATTGAGATGTACCTGGCAG
>CABQNH010000046.1 GCA_902465435.1 uncultured Eubacteriales bacterium
TGGCAGTCACGAAGGCAATGATCATCTACGGCGATTCCGCCGACGCTTACTTCGCACAGTAAGAAAACACGATTACGGTATTAATTCATTTATGAAATGAATTACATACAAATCTATGAAAGGAGAGAATTCAATGAAGTCTTTTGAAACTCCCGTTGTTGAGGTTAAGAAGTTCTCCGTCGAGGACATCTGCGCTGAGTCCAGCGTTATCGTTACGGACGCTCCGACCCCGGCTCCGACCCCGGCTCCGACCCCGGCTTGCCCCGAGAACACGGCGCTTCCCTGCATCGGTGACTAATCGATCCTCACACTTGCGGGCACCACATAAGTGGTGCCCGCAAACCATAAATACCAGAAAATCAGAATAGAAAATTGAGGGACTTGTATTATGAGACATATTCAAAATCAGGCACGCGCGGTTAAGTTAATGCTCGGGGAACAGCAGCCTAAGGTAGGGCGCTATCGCAAATCCCTCTATAACTATATTTTCCCGTATCATGAAAAGACAGTTCTTTTCAACACTTTTACAAGAGCAATCTATGAGCTTTCCACGGAGGAGAAGGAGCTTTTCTGCAAAGAGGAATTGCTGTATGACCCAAAGATGAATGGAGCAGAGCAGCTTGAGGAAATGATTCGTGCTCGGCTCTTCGTGCCGGAAACTGTCGACGAAGCCGCTTCCTATTTGGGCCTGAGCGAGCTGCTTGCTACGTCGGAGAAGCAGAATACGATCGACGACTACACAATTCTAACGACAACCGGCTGCAATGCGCGATGCTTTTACTGCTTTGAGGCGGATTTTACGCCCTGTGCAATGCGGACAGATACCGCGAGGGCACTTGCGGACTATATTGCGTCGCATTTATCCAGTGATCGTGTCGTTCTGCACTGGTTTGGCGGTGAGCCGCTGTGCAACACGACGGCAATGGATGTGATCAGCAGCCGCTTAAATGAATTGAATATCAAATTTTCCGCCTCCATGACAACGAATGGCTTCGCTTTTGACGATAAGAAAGTGGAGTCGGCCGTAAGCTTATGGAACGTGAGAACCGTGCAAATTACGCTTGACGGCATGGATGAAGAGCACAATCGCCGTAAGAACTACTATGCAACAGACTGCAACCCATTCCGCAAAACGATTGAAAACATTCACAAGCTTTTAGACAAGGAAGTGGTCGTTTCCGTCCGCTTGAACTTTGACCATGAGAACGTGAAGGATATCGATACATTGTGCGAATTTCTCGCGGAGGAGTTTAAGGGGGAGAAGCGGATTGCGGTCTATCCGGCCATGCTGTTTGAGAACTGTGGCGCATGGAATCCCGGGCGTCTGGCTGACGAGCAGCTGCGTCTGGTCGAAGAACTGATTCGCCTTCGCGATAAGCTTTACCAGTTAAAGCTGTTTGCACCGCCTGCCCTGCAGCCGCAGGTGAAATTTAAAAAATGCGGCTCCAATAAGGCGACGCACCGTACAGTTAACCCTGACGGCTCGTTCAGTGTTTGCCATAATTATAGTGATACCTGTACCTATGGCTCGATTTTTGACGGGATCACGGACGAAGCGCTGTTCCGTTCCTGGATGGATAATACTGCCGTTTCACAAAGGTGCAAGGGATGCCGCTGGCTGCCCGAGTGCACGGCGTTCCAAAAGTGTCCGATTCGCCGTTCGTCCTGCGTAGAGGAAATGGAGGATATGGTTCGGCGGCAATTAACGGCCATTGAGGACAAAATTAAGGATTGAGAATTCGCGGCCGTTTACTCCGAGAGGACGCTTTGCGCTCCTTTTCACGAGGGAACGCCGCTTGGCAGCAGGGAAGCCTTTAGTTTTACAGAAAATCTTTTGAAATTTGAAAAAAAGACTTGCAATCCGGAGGAGACTGTGATAAACTAATCGGGCGTGAAAAACCAAGGGAAGGACAGTATGTCCTTTTACAGAATTTTGATAGAAAGAGGTGAACGCAATGAAGGAAGGCATCCATCCCAAGTACGAACAGACGACGATTCGATGCGCTTGTGGTGAAATCATCGAGACCGGTTCCACGAAGAAGGACATTAAGGTAGAAATCTGCTCCAAGTGCCACCCTTTCTACACCGGCAAGCAAAAGCTGGTTGATACCGGTGGACGTGTAGATCGTTTCAACAAGAAGTACGGTCTGAAGTAAGACCTAAATCCGCACCGTATCGGTGCGGATTTTTTTCATATTAGGAGATTACAATGGAAGAGATGAATAAGGGAAAGATCGATAAGGCAATTCTCGTCGGCTTGAATGCGGATTGCTTTTCCAGGGAGGAAACGGCGACGGAGGAGTCTCTGGATGAGCTGGAGGCGCTTTTGGAGACGGCTGGCGGCATCTGCGTAGGGAAGATGCTGCAAAACCGGCACACTCCGGATCCGCATAGCTTTATCGGCGAGGGCAAGTCCGAGGAGCTGCGGCAGATACTGGAGACGACGGAGGCCAATATGGCGATCTTTGATAATGATCTGACGCCGTCCCAGATTCGTGCACTGGAGGAAATCACGGGCGCTACGGTTTTGGATCGCAGCGCGCTGATCCTGGATATTTTTGCCCAGCGCGCAAGGACGGCAGAGGGACGTCTGCAGGTGGAGCTTGCACAGTACAAGTACCTGCTGCCGAAGCTGAGCGGCATGGGAAAGAGCATGTCCCGTCTCGGCGGCGGAATCGGCACAAGAGGCCCCGGCGAAACAAAACTGGAGACAGACCGTCGGCATATTCGGGAGCGGATTTCCCGTCTGGAGGACGAGCTAACTGCCGTGCGAAAGGTGCGCGCCGTACAGCGTGAGCGCCGCATTAAGAATTCTGTGCCGGTCGTGGCCATCGTCGGCTATACCAATGCCGGAAAGTCTACGCTGCTCAATGCGCTGACGCACGCGGGAATTCCGGCGAACAACCGCCTGTTTGACACATTGGACACGACAACGAGACAGCTTGTGGTTTCCGACCATTTGACCGTGCTGCTTTCCGATACCGTTGGCTTTATCGCCAAGCTGCCGCATCATCTGATCGAGGCGTTTCAGGCGACGCTTGAGGAGCTTCGCTATGCGGATCTGCTGCTGCATGTGATCGACAGCGCAGACGAAAATCGGGAGGAGCATATCGCGGTGGTTGACCGTTTGATTTCGCGGCTCGCAGCGGAGGACACACCGGTGCTACGCCTGTATAACAAGGCGGATTTGATCGAGCGTGCGGAAATTCCGGTCGGTGAAGATAACCTCCGAATTTGCGCCAAAACTGGGGAAGGGCTTGCCGCGCTTTGCAAGCGAATGGAGCAAATTCTTGGCAGAGCGCTGCATCATGTTACGCTGCTGCTTCCGTATTCTATGGGCGGCGTGGTGGAGACGCTGCATACGCAGGCGAAGGTACTGCAATGTGAGTATACTGCTTCCGGAATCGAGGTCGAAACAATCTGTGATGACATTCTTTACGGCCGCCTGCGCGATTATGTGAAGGAGGCGTAGCGGTGGAGGAATACTATGTGCCGACCGGCGATGCAGCCGCGGAGTTTACGGAGCGGCGTTCCCGCTTTATCGGCCGGATCTGGCGCACCGAAACGGAGGAAGAAGCCGTTGCACATATTCGGGAAATGCGCGAGAAGCATTGGGACGCTACCCATAACGTATATGCTTATGTGATTCGCGACGGGGCAATGCGCTACTCTGACGACGGCGAGCCGCAGGGAACGGCGGGGATGCCGGTTCTGGAGGTGCTGCGCCGCGAGGAGCTTTTCAACGTCTGCTGTGTGGTGACCCGATACTTTGGGGGCATCCTGCTCGGCGCAGGCGGTCTTGTCCGCGCCTATGCCAAATCGGCAAAAATGGCTGTGGATGCGGCCGGAATATCTGTCAAGCGGGTCTGGGAGCGGGTGGCGCTGCAATGCCCCTATGCCCTGTTTGCGCGTGTAAAGCAGGAGACGGCACGCTATGAGGGAAAACTTGCTGCCACGGAATATGGTGCGGATATTCAGCTGACGCTGCTGCTGCCGCAGACTAAGACGCAGGAGTTTTTGGAGAGAATCGTGGATGTTTCCGGCGGAAAGCTGCACGGGATTGTAATCGGACAGGAATATCAGGCTTTTCCGCGCGAATTATAATAGAGAAAAAGGATTTTTCATGGATTCGTCGTATAATATATCGGATGATTTTTCGGGTGGTGTGTGTATGACAGTTCGCGAACGTTTGGAACAAGAGGAATATAGCAGACTCTCTCCGTTTGCACAAAAGGCGGCGGAGACAAAGGGGAGACTGCGGCCGGGGGAGGAAAACGAGGTTCGGACCTGCTATCAGCGCGATACGGATCGCATCCTACATAGCAAATCCTTCCGTAGGCTGATGCACAAAACGCAGGTTTTTTTGCAGCCGGAGGGCGACCACTACCGCACGCGGATGACGCACACGCTCGAGGTTGCGCGGATCGCCCGCACGATCGCCCGAGGTCTCTCTCTCAATGAGGATCTGACGGAAGCGGCCGCACTTGGCCACGACCTGGGTCATACGCCGTTTGGCCATGCGGGCGAGGCGGCGCTTTCGGAGGTCCTGGGCTATCCCTTCCGCCACAATGAGCAGTCTCTGCGGGTTGTGGATATTCTGGAGCAAAACGGACTTGGCCTGAATCTGACCTATGAGGTTCGCATGGGTATCGTCGGGCATACAGGCAGCTTTATTCCGGAAACGCTGGAGGGAAGAATTGTGCGGATGTCCGACCGCATTGCCTATATCAATCATGATATTGATGACGCCATGCGCGCCGGGATCTTGACGAATGAGGATATTCCAAAAGAAATCTCGGATGTCCTTGGAAATAGCCACAGCGACAGGATCAATACACTTGTGTCGAACGTGATTGCGCGCTCGCAGAACAAGCCGGAGCTTTTTATGGATGACGAGGTGCAAAGGGCCATGGACGCCCTGCGTGAGTTCATGTTTGAGCGCGTGTATCGCAATCCCGTTGCGAAGGGGGAGGAGTCCAAGGCGCAGCATATCATTCAGGAGCTGTTTCTGTATTATATGAAGCATCCGGAGAAGCTTCCGGAGGATTACCAGCCGCAGCTTGATTTTGACGGTATGCCGCGTGCGGTATGCGATTATGTGGCCGGTATGACAGATAAATATGCGATTTACAAGTATTCCGAGCTGTTCATTCCGACGGCTTGGCAGATTCGATAATTCTACAAAAACTGCGCACAATAGGAGGTGACCGCCGTGGCGTTTCCCGCATTGTTTCTTGACGAGCTTGTCGAACGAAATCCCATTGAGGATGTAGTTTCTCAATATGTGAATCTGACGCGAAAGGGCGGGAATCTCTTTGGCCTGTGTCCCTTTCACGGAGAAAAGACACCGTCCTTCTCTGTTGCGCCGGATAAGGGAATGTATTACTGCTTCGGCTGTCATAAGGGCGGCGGCGTTGTTAATTTTATTATGGAAATCGAAAACCTTTCTTATGCGGATGCGGTTCGATTTCTTGCAAAGCGTGCCGGCATGGAGGTGCCGGAGGACGAGCGTTACCAAAGCAGATACCGTCAGCAGGAGCGCCTGTGGGCCTTGTCGAAGGAGGCGGCGCGCTTTTTCCGGACGAAGCTGTTTGAAAAATGCGGCGAGGGGGCGCGTGCTTACCTATCCGGCCGCGGACTGTCTGCGCAGACGGTCAGCCGGTTCGGCCTCGGCTATTCGCCCGATGCCTGGAGCAGCCTGACGGATGCAATGATTCAGAAGGGGTATCAGCCGCAGGAGCTGCTGGACGCCGGATTGGCGGTTCGGTCAAAGAAAAACGGCGCGGTGTTTGACCGTTTTCGCAACCGCGTCATGTTCCCGATCATTGACGTGCGCGGAAATGTGATCGCCTTTGGCGGCCGCGTGATGGACAACGGGGAGCCGAAGTATCTGAATTCTCCGGAGACCATAATTTTTAACAAGCGCAAGAACCTGTTTGCACTGAATCTCGCAAAAAAGAGCAAGCAGGGCAGAATCATTCTGTGCGAGGGCTATATGGACGCAATCACTATGCATCAGTACGGCTTTGACTGCGCCGTGGCGTCGCTCGGAACGGCGCTGACGCAGGAGCACGCAGCGATTCTCTCTAAATATACGGACGAGATCGTCCTGACCTATGACAGCGACGCGCCGGGGCAAAATGCAACGCGCCGCGCGATCCCGATGCTGGAAAAGGTCGGACTGAAGGTGAAGGTGCTGCGGATGCAGGGAGCAAAGGATCCGGACGAGTATCTTAAAAAATTCGGCGCAGATCGCTTCCGCCTGCTGTTAGAGCAGTCGCAGAATCATGTGGAATATCGGCTCTTATCTCTGCAGGCGCAATTTGACCTGAGCATTGACGAGCAGCGCGTAGAGTTTTTAAAGCAGGCAACGGATGTCCTGGCGTCGCTTGACAGCCCAATCGAGCGGGAGATTTATACGGAGCGCGTTGCGGAGCTGGCCAAAATCCCGGCCGACGCGGTTAAGCTGGAGGTCGAAAGGGGCGCGAAGCGCAGGCGCGCGTATGAGAAAAAGCAGGAGGAGCGGCGAAGCCTGGCACCCGCCGCGCTGCTTCAGCCGAAGGTAAAGAGCGTGCGGTATGACAATATTCGCTCCGCCAAGGCGGAAGAGGTCATCCTTCAGCAGCTTTTGAAGGAGCCGGCGCTGTTCGGACGCGTGCGGGAGCTGCAGCCGGAGCAATTTTCCGTTCCCCTGTTTTCGCGCGTATTTCAGCTGCTGCGCGAGCGCTATGCACAGGGACTGCTCGTATCCGTCTCGGCGCTGGAGGGCGACCTGACTCAGGAGGAGATCTCTCATTTGTCGGCGATCGTACAGACAAACGATCGATTGGTAAACGAAAAGGTGCTGTATGACTGCGTTGCAGTTGTGCAGCAGGAGAACCGACTGCGCCATGCGGACGGCGCAGACGCGCTCATGGCAATCCGTGAGCAAATGAAGAAAAAGAAAGGAATCGGTGAGTGATATGACGACCAACACGACGAACGAAAAAAAGGAAGCCCGCGCGGAAATGCATCAGCACCTGAAAAATCTGCTGGAAACCGGAAAACGGGACGGTAAGGTGTCGGCAAAGCTGCTGATCGAAACGCTTGACGCAATTGGCGCCGATGAGCACCAGACCGACATGATCTATGACGCGCTGGAAAACGCAGGAGTGGAGATCGATGTCACGGAGATTCCGGAATTGGTCGGCAAGGACGCCGATTTGGAGCCGACAGAGGAAGAGCTGCGCGCAGAGGAACTGATCGAAAAGGAAGACTTCTCCGGCGAAATCAGCGTAAACGATCCGGTGCGAATGTATCTGAAGGAGATCGGCAAGGTGCCGCTTCTGAGTGCGGAGGAGGAGCTTGAGATTGCAAAGCGTGTCTCCGAGGGCGACGAGGAGGCGAAGAACACCATGGTCGAAGCGAACCTTCGGCTGGTTGTGTCCATTGCCAAGCGTTATGTTGGGCGCGGTATGCAGCTGCTGGATTTGATTCAGGAGGGCAATCTGGGCCTTTTAAAGGCCGTCGAAAAGTACGATTATACGAAGGGCTACAAATTCTCTACCTATGCAACCTGGTGGATCCGGCAGGCAATTACCCGCGCGATCGCAGATCAGGCAAGGACGATCCGCATTCCGGTGCACATGGTGGAGACGATCAATAAGGTCTTCCGCGCGTCCCATGCGCTGGTGCAGGAGCTTGGCCGCGATCCCACGACGGCGGAAATTGCGGCGCGCATTAAAATGCCGGAATCCCGCGTTGCGGAGATCATGAAGATCTCGCAGGATCCGGTGTCACTGGAAACACCGGTCGGCGAGGAGGACGATAGCCATCTTGTGGACTTCATTCAGGACTCGGAGGCAAAGGAGCCGGTTGAAAGCGCTTCGTTCAGCATCCTGCGCGAACAGCTCCTGCAGGTGATGAAGACGCTTTCGCCGAGAGAGGAAATGGTTCTCCGCCTTCGCTTCGGTCTTGAGGACGGCCGCGCGCATACGCTGGAGGAAGTAGGCGAGGCATTTGACGTGACCCGTGAGCGGATTCGCCAAATCGAGGCGAAGGCGCTGCGTAAGCTGCGCCACCCGACTCGTTCGAAGATCCTGCGCGACTTCCTGAATTGATTTTTTAATGGCAGACAATTTTTTTACTTGACATTGGCGAAAAAATTCGTATCATATCTAATGTGTAGAGAAATGAATACGGGAGGATTCACTATGTTTGAAAAAATTGCAAAGTACCTTTCTGAGCAGCTGGACATTCCTGTTGAGAATATTACAAGAGACACCACCTTTGAGAGCTTGCATTTGGACTCGCTGGATACCGTCGAAATGGTCATGGATCTGGAAGAGGAGCTGGGCATCGACCTTGAGCTGGAGGAGCGCCTGAACACAGTCGGCGAGCTGGTTGACTTTGTCGAGGACAAAATTAGCTGAGCTGCTTGCTTTTTCGCAATTCTTTTTGTATAATCATATTGTAACGATACCTTGTTGCAAGTCGAATCCGGCTCATGACAAGGTCGCACTAGTCGGGGAGATAGCGGTGCCCTGTTGCCTGCAAGCCGCTATAGCAGGGATGAATCCCCACACCCGGGCTCACGCTGTATTGTCTGACCGCTGTAAGTGGTGTTGACGAATCGGTCTTGCGCAACGGAATCCCGTGAACCATGTCAGGCGGGGAACCGAGCAGCATTAAGCGGACCCTTTCGTGTGCCGCGAGGTTGCCGTTTCCGAGCTAACTGCTTCGGTACCGGATATAGCGTCGGTTCAAATGTGGGTGTGCGATCTTGTCATGAGCCGGATTATATCTTTCTGCGGCAGCCGAAGCAAGCGTGGCCGCGGTCGGGAAAGAACCAATGTAGGACGGAGGGACGAACGTGTATCAGGCGCTTTATCGGAAATATCGGCCGCAGACCTTTGACGAGGTCGTTGGGCAAAAGAGCGTAACCGATACGCTGAAATCTCAGGTGCAGAGCGGAAGGCTCAGCCATGCTTATTTGTTCACCGGCTCTCGCGGCACCGGTAAAACCAGCTGCGCCAAAATTCTGGCAAAGGCGGTCAACTGTGAAAACCCGGTGGACGGAAATCCGTGCAATCGCTGCGCTGCCTGCCGCGCCATCGACGCGGCCTCCTGCATGGACGTGCTGGAAATTGACGCCGCCTCCAACAATGGCGTGGATAACGTCCGCGCGCTGCGCGACGATGCGATTTATTCCCCGGCGGAAGTGAAAAAGCGTGTGTACATCATTGACGAGGTGCATATGCTTTCCATGTCGGCCTTCAACGCGCTTCTAAAGATCATTGAGGAGCCGCCGGCACATCTGCTGTTTATTCTGGCAACGACAGAGCTGCATAAGGTTCCGGCGACGATCCTGTCCCGCTGCCAGCGCTTTTCCTTCCGCAGGCCGCTGCCGGAGGAAATTGCCTCGCGGGTGAACTATATCGCTTATCAAGAGGGTATTGAAATTGAGGATGCCGCGCTTCGACTGCTGGCGCGGCTGGCCGACGGCGCATTCCGAGACGGCATCAGCCTGCTGGATCAGTGCGCGTCTGCGCTGAGCGGTTCGGTTACAGTTGAGGGGGTTTATCGCTGCCTCGGCCTTGCCGGTGAAAAAAAGACCTATGCGCTCATGCAGGCCGTAGCCGAAAAAAACACTGCGGCGGCGCTGAAGCTGTTTTCGGAGCAATATGCGGCGGGCAAGGACATCGCGGCAATGCTGGACGAGCTTTGCGCGCTGGCGCGCGATCTGCTTCTGGTAAAGACTGCGCCGAAGTCCGGCCTGCAGATGCTGTCCGGCGTTTCGACGGACGATGAAATGGAAGCGCTGCTGCCGAAGTTTACGTCGGGCGAGCTTCTGCGCATCGCCAGCGTGCTGCAGGAAACAGCTGCAGGCTTCCGGACAAGCACAAACCGGCGGATCGATACGGAGCTTTGCCTGCTTCGGCTTTGTGAGCCGGCGCTTGAACTGGAGCTTTCCTCAGTGAATGCACGGCTGACGCGCGTTGAGGAGACGATAGCGTCCGGCTGCGTTGTGCAGCGTGCAGAGCCGAAGGCGAAGAACGGGGAAAAGCCTGCTGATGATGAGGAAGAGCGCCCGCCTTTCCCGGATGATGCGGATGCGCCCCTCGATACGGCTGCGGCGGATGCGCCAGTCAGGCAGCCGACTATCGGGGAGTCGGTGGACTTTTGGCCGGAGCTGGTCGCCAAGCTGAAGGCGGAGCTACGTCCGCCCGCGTCCGGCTTTTTTGCAACGACGCCGAATGCGCCCGTGCGAGGGCAGCTGCGCGGCGATATGCTGACGCTGGTTGTGGATAATAATTTTATTGCCGGAATGGTGGATAAACAGGATGTGCTTGCCGTCGTTCGTCAGAAGGCTGCGGCGATCCTGCATAAGCCGGTCGGCGTATGCGTCCGTGTCGTCGGCGACACTGCGGCGGATATGGACGGGCGCGGCCTGAAGAAGTTGATTTCCTTTGGTAACGCGCACCCGGATGTGGTGCATATTGAAGAATAAGGAGTGTTATTTATGAAGCGTTTGTATAAGTCCAAAACGGATAAGAAAATCTGCGGCGTTTGCGGTGGACTTGCTGAGTATTTCGGCGTGGATTCTACCCTCGTCCGGCTGATAACTCTTGCGGCCTGCCTTGCAGCAGGCACCGGTCTGCTTGTTTATCTCGGTGCTGCGCTGCTGATGCCGGAGGATCCGAACGAATTATAATTGAAAAGGAGATAACAGAATGGCAAAAGGTGGATTTCGCGGCGGCGCGATGGGCGGCGGCATGAACATGAACCTGATGAAGCAGGCGCAGAAAATGCAGCAGGACATGATGAAGATGCAGCAGGAGCTGGAGGAAAAGCAGTACGATGCGACCGTCGGCGGCGGTATGGTTAAGGCCGTGGTAAACGGAAAGCATGAGCTTCTGGAGCTTACGATCCAGCCGGAAGCGGTGGATCCTGAGGATGTCGAAATGCTGCAGGATATGGTCGTTGCCGCAGTCAACGAGGCAATGCGCAAGGCGGAAAAGGAAGCCAGTGACAATATGTCCCGCCTGACCGGCGGCCTGAATCTGGGCGGCTTGTTCTGATGCGCTATTTTCCCGCCGCATTAGAGCGGCTGACGGAGCAATTTGCAAAGCTGCCCGGGATCGGCGGCAAAACGGCACAGCGTCTTGCATTTTCCGTTTTGAGCATGCCGCAGGACGAGGCCGAGGAGTTTGCCGCTGCGATTCTTGACGCAAAGCGAACAGTGCGCCTTTGCCCGGTGTGTCAAAATCTGACCGATCGCGAGTGCTGCGCAATTTGTGAGGATGAAGATCGAGACCATGGACTGATTTGTGTCGTGGCCGCGCCGAAGGATGTCATTGCCATGGAACGTGCCCGCGAATTTCACGGTGTTTACCATGTGCTGCACGGCGTGATTTCTCCGCTTAACCATGTCGGCCCGGATGATATTAAAATTCGCGAGCTGCTGGCGCGTGTCGCGCAGGGCGGCGTCCGCGAGGTCATTATGGCGACCAATCCCGATACGGAGGGAGAGGCGACCGCAATGTATATTTCGCGTCTGCTTCGTCCGCTTGAGGTGCGCGTGACGCGTCTCGCCTACGGGATCCCGGTCGGTAGTCAGCTGGAATACGCTGACGAGGTCACCTTGCTGCGCGCACTCGAGGGGCGGCGCGAGATTTGAGAAATTTCATATGAAATTGACTGCGCTGAAGTTCCTTCAGCGCAGTTCAGACTGTCAATAAAGTCCGTAACCGTCAAAATGAGAAAACATTTTTGGCGATTTCTAT
>CABQNH010000047.1 GCA_902465435.1 uncultured Eubacteriales bacterium
ACGTCAAAATTGTTTTCCCATTTTGACGGTTACGGACTTTATTGACAGTCTGAAAAATCCCGCCTCTGCAGCGCATCACTATGCGCTGCAGAGGCGGGATTTTTGCGCTACCAGCGGATCGGCGGCTCGCCGTTTTCCTGCAAAAACGCGTTTGCCGCGGAGAAGGGACGGCTGCCGAAGAAGCCGCGATAGGAGGAAAGCGGGCTGGGATGCGGCGCGCAAAGGATCTGGCGGGGATATGGGCTTGCCGCAATGCGCGCGCGTTTTTTCTGTGCCTGCGCGCCCCAGAGCCAGAAGGAGATCGGCTGCGGCAGCGCAGCCATGGCGTCCACAACGCCGTCGGTGAAAGCCTGCCAGCCAAAGTCCCGGTGGCTGTTTGCGCATCCGGCCTCCACGGTCAGGACGGTGTTGAGCAGAAAGACGCCCTGCTCCGCCCAGACGCGCAGATCGCCGCTTTGCGGGATGGGCGCGCCGGTATCCGTATGCAGCTCTGTGAAGATGTTGCGCAGGGAGGGCGGCAGCTTTATCCCCGGACAGACGGAAAAGGCCAGTCCGTTCGCCTGACCGGCTTCGTGGTAGGGGTCCTGCCCCAGAATGACGACGCGTACCCGAGCAGGCGGCGTGAGCCGAAAGGCGGAAAACAGCTGCTCGCGCGGCGGATAGACTGTCGTTTCGGCATAGGCACGGTCGACTCGCGCACAGAGCGCGGAAAATTCCGGCGATTGAAGCAGCGACTGCAGCAGCGCGTTCCAGTCGCGCAGGGCGTTATGCTCCATCGGACGCCCCCATTTCGATCCGGCCTGCCCAGTCGGCAAAGAGATTCTGGTATTCTGCCCAGCTTGCATCGTCGCACAGGTAGCGGAAGCTCCAGAAGCAGCCGTCGGATTCGCGCAGCGCAACATAATAATGGTACTGCCCGTCGCCGCCGTCCACCGTATAGGTGAAGAAGGGAAGCCCCTGCGCATCTGCCTGCAGCGTACTGCCGGGTGCGTCCTGCGCGGCGCGGTATTCCGCATAGGCGGAAAGGCTGTCGATGCCGCTTAACCGCAGGCTCGGGTCATCCTTTTCCTCGAAGCGGACAAGCAGCATGGCATACTGCGACTCATAGGCGAAGTCGAAGCCCTCAAACGACATCGGCTGCAGCTCCGCGCAGTGCAGCGCGAAGCAGTCGGCAACCGGCGGCTCCGTCGGCTCTGCCGTCTCGGTCACCAACGGCTCCGTGACGGCGGACTGCGTTTCGGGTGCGCTTGTCAGGGGCGGAAGCGTTTCCTCCTGCGTGGTGTGGCGCGTGGTGTCCACTTCGATTTTCAGGCAGCCGGTCAGGCAGCCAAACAGCAGAAGCGCGCCCAAAAGCGCGCGAAGTAGGCGGAAATTCTTTTTCATCTGATTCCTCCTTCATTGGGCCAGTCCGAAGGACGGGGCGGCGCTTACGGCGGCCGCTCGGGCTGCAAGCGCAGTCTGCGGCCGTCAAAACGGGAAGACGATTTTGCACATGTTCATTTGGAGCATGTGCATGCTGTTTTCGGAAAAATTCAAACAAATTCGGTTCCAAACAGGGCGTAATTCACCGTGTTTGATGAATTTCGTTTTTTTGGCACGCTGTGCGGCAGCCTACAGCGGCCGCTGCTTGATCTTGGCATAGGCGCGGGGATAGCCGACGGGTGTTGCCTGTACCTTGCGGATCACCAGGACGCGGTGCACCGCGCCGCCGTTCGGGTATTCGGCAACGCGCTCCAATCGGCCGCCCAGTCTGACGATACCCGCCTTCGCTTCGTCCGCCTCCTCCAGCGCCGAGGCGCCCTTCATGGCGAGAAAGACGCCGCCGACCTTCACGAACGGCAGACAAAGCTCGCACAGCACGTTGAGCCGTGCGACCGCGCGGGAGACAGCGACGTCATAGCATTCCCGTTCTGCCCGGACGGCGTCCTCGGCGCGCGCGCAGACCGCGTTTGCCTCTATGCCAAGCTCCGGCAGAAGCTCCCGCAGCCATGCGATGCGCTTGCCCAGCGAATCTAACAGCGTCAGGCGCAACGTCGGCTCACCGATCTTGAGCGGCACGCCGGGAAACCCGGCGCCGCAGCCTACGTCGATTACGGCCTTTCCCCGGAAATCTGTCAGGCGCAAAAGCTCTAAAGAATCAACAAAATGCCGCTCGGCAACCTCGTCCGGTTCCGTGACGGCAGTCAGATTCATCACCTGATTTTTTTGAAGCAGCGCCTGTCCGAAGGCGCACAGCAGGTCGGCCTGCTGCGCGGAGAGGGGGATCCCCCTCTCCGCGCAAAGCGTTGTCAGCGTAGACCTCATGCCTTTTTCATGGCAATGGCGCGGCGGGCGCTCTCGGCAATTCCCTCGGGCGTCAGGCCGTAGGCCTGCAGCACGGCAGCGGCCTTGCCGCTTCTGCCGAATACATCCTGAACGCCATGGCGCACGACGGGCGTGGGCAGCGTACCGGACAGGAACTCTGCAACGGCGGCGCCCAGACCGCCGACGATGTTGTGCTCCTCGGTCGTGACGACGCAGCCGCAGTCCTTCGCAGCCTTGAGCACGAGCTTTTCATCCAGCGGCTTGATGGTGTGCAGGTCAATGACGCGAGCTTGAATCCCTTCGGCCTTCAGAAGCTCGCAGGCCTTGAGCGCCATCTGCACCATGATGCCGGTTGCAAGAATGGCGACGTCCTTGCCCTCGCGCAGGGTCACGCCCTTGCCGATGCGGAACTGGTAATTCGGGATCTCATCCGTGACCGTATCGACCGCGCTGCGGCCGAGGCGCATGTAGGCCGGTCCCTTATAATTGAGCAGCGCCTCAACGGCCAGCGTCATTTCGTGGCCGTCGCAGGGGCACAGCACCGTCATGCCGGGGATGGTGCGCATGAGGGAGAAGTCCTCGATGCACTGATGCGTCGCGCCGTCCTCGCCGACGGACAGACCGCCGTGCGAGCCGATGACCTTGACGTTCAGGCCGGGATAAGCGACGGAATTGCGTACCTGCTCCCAGGCGCGGCCGGAAGCGAAGATGGCAAAGGTGTTGACGAACGGCTTATAGCCGCAGGTCGCCATACCGGCGGCCACACCGACCATGTTGCATTCTGCAATGCCCATGTCGAAAAAGCGATCGGGGTATGCGGCGCGGAAGCCTTTGGTCATGGTAGCGGAGGCAAGGTCGGCATCAAAGACGACCAGCTCCGGATATTTTTCCGCCAGCGCAACGAGCGCATCGCCGTATGCGGCGCGTGTAGAAATTGATCCTGCCATATTACTTGCCCTCCAGTTCGTTCAGCGTTGCTTTGATTTCAGCGACGGCCTGCTCGTATTGCTCGTCGTTCGGCGCCTTGCCGTGCCAGCTGGCGTTGTTTTCCATGTAGGAGACGCCCTTGCCCTTGACGGTGTGCATCAGGATCACGGTGGGCTTGCCCTTCAGACGCTTCGCCTTGGCAAAGGCGGTCAGCAGCTCGTCAAAGTTGTTGCCGTCGATCGAAATGACGTGCCAATTAAAGGCCTTGAACTTCTTGTCGAGCGGCTCGGAGGGCATGACGTCCTTCGTGGCGCCGTCGATCTGCAGGCCGTTGACATCCACGATGGCGCAGAGGTTGTCAAGCTGGTACTTTGCGGCGGACATGGCGGCCTCCCAGACCTGCCCCTCGGCAATCTCGCCGTCGCCCAGAACGGCATAGGTGCGATAACGCTTGTTTTTCAGCTTGCCGGCGAGTGCCATGCCGACGGCAGCGGAGATGCCCTGGCCCAGCGAGCCGGTGGACATATCCACGCCCTTTACATAGCGCATTTCGGCGTGGCCGGACATATGGTAGTCAATGGAGCGGAAGTGCTTGACGTCCTCGGTGGGGAAGTAGCCGCGCAGCGCGAGCACGGCGTACAGAGCCGGGGCGCAGTGTCCCTTCGACAGCACGAAGCGGTCGCGGTTCGGCGCATGGGGACGCTCGGGGTTTACATTCATGACGTTGAAATAGAGCGTCGTGATGGCGTCGATACAGGACAGCGAGCCGCCGATATGGCCGGAGGCCGCCGAGTGGACGGCATCGAGCGCAAGCAGCCTTGCCTCATATGCCTTGATTGCTAAGTCCTTTGCGAGTAGTTTTTCCATAGTAATCAGTCCTTTTCATAATAGATTTGGAGAAAATTCAGAAGAAAGATGCGGGCGTTTGCGCCTTCCTACGCGCCGCCGCGCAGATGCTGCTGCATATAATACTTCACAATGTCGTATTCGTCGCGAAGCGCCTGCAGCTCGTCGGACAGCGAGTAGACGACTCTGCCGTTGTCAACGTATTGGCTGCTGCGGTACATGACGGGCAGCTTGTCGCGCAGGTCGCGCAGATACTGCAGGTAAGCCGAACCCTTCCAGCCGCAGGCGTCGAACAGCTCGGTCATGAGATAGAACGAGGAAATCGTCTCGCCCTCCCCGGAAAAGTCCCGGCCGAGCAGCGCCTTGGCCGCGTCGTTCGCCCAGATGAGATAGGGCGTGGAGTAGTAGCCCAGAAGATTGTCATAGGCGGATTTCGTATTGCCGATCGCGCCAAGCTCCCGCATGACGGAGCCGCTTTCGCCGAGCAGCGGGCGATGGTCGCCGAAGATCAGAAGGACGATCGGCTCGTCCGTGTCGCGATAGCTGTCCACATAGGCCTTGAGCTGCTTGCCGGTGTCGGCGATGCCGGAGAAGTAGTTGTTTGCAATGTGGTAGCCTTCCTCCGAAATGCTGCCGCTTGCGATGTAGTCGACGTCGCCCTCATAGTCCCTGCGGTCGTATGGGCCGTGATTCTGGATGGAGACATCCAGCCAGAAGTGCGGCTGACCATCCTGCGTCATTTCGTCGAAAATCTTACGCAGCTCGCCGAAGAACAGCTCGTCACACAGGCGGTTGCCGTTGAGGAAGTCGGTCTTGAGCGAGGGATCCGGCATGATGGGGGCATAGTGATTTTCTGCAAAGTAGTAGTCGTCAAAGCCGAGGTCGCGGTTGATGCCCTCGCGGCTGTAGAACCAGTTGTTCGACGGGTGGCTGCCGGAGGTATAATAGCCCTGCGACTTGAAGTAGTAGGCGATGGAGTCGGTCTTGGCCGTGATGGCGAGCATCGGATAGGAGAAGCCAGTGATCGCGGCGCGCTCCACATAGGCGGTGCCGCCGCCGACATAGTCGGAGATCGTCATGCCATGGTAGCATTCGGCCTCCAGCTCGTGGAATTCCTTATAGGGATCGACGGCAAACTGCGTGCCGGTCGCGGAAAAGTCCGAGAAGCTCTCCAGCATCAGAACCTGCACATTTACACGCTGCTCCTCCGGAATGTCCTCGCTTTCATACCGGGAGAGCACCTCCTCGGCGCGTGCGGTCGAATAGCCCTCCGGCCGCTCCGGGAAAGCATCCTCCAGCGAGTAGAGGAACGGCCAGAAGAAGCCGCGCATGGCGTAGCTCTCGTCCATACGCCACGGCGAGAAGACACGCTGCGGCGCGCGGATGCTCTGGTAAAGCTCATCGCTTGTGTACCACGTTTGATAGGAAAAAAGCAGCGCGCCGAACAGCAGGATCGAGAGCGAAAAGCGAAGCCGCGTGCCCTTGACGCGGTGCCGTGCGAAGAACCACAGGACGAACGTCCCCGCAAGGCAAAGGCCAACGGCAAGGAAGATGGGCGCGGTAAAGCGGATGGTATATTCGCCGAGTACGCCCGCCGCCTCGCCGGTCAGAAGAATGTCCTCAAACAGAAGACATTCGCTGCGAAGCTGCGCCTTAAAGAAATTAATGAGCGTCAGCAGCATGACGACGGTCGCATCGAGCAGGAAGGCAAGCCAGGCGCGCGCGGTTGCGGCGTACAGGATCCCCGCCAGCAAAACGACCGGGAGAATGTTGAGAAAAGGGATCCAGGCGTTTTCAAAGTAGAAATAGAAGCGCTCGCCGTTCAGGGTCAGCGTGGCAAAGTACAGGCTGACAAGGCCGAGGCAGATCGCGGCGCAGAGCAAAAGTGCCCACGAAAATACCGCCAGCAGCACGCGCTGCTTTTTCGGCTTTCCCTTCGGCTCAAAGCGCCAGCGCTCATCGAAAAAGGCGCGCAGACGCGATTTCTTTTTCGTTTCCATGGCCGGGAATCAGAAGACCAGCTTCTCCGCCAGCCAATTTTTCAGCTCGGCGATGGGAACGCGGACCTGCTGCATGGAGTCGCGCTCGCGGATGGTCACGGCGTGATCCGGCGCAATGCCCTTTTCAGGGTCGCCGACCGTCTCAAAGTCCACCGTGATGCAGTAAGGCGTGCCGATTTCGTCCTCGCGGCGGTAGCGCTTGCCGATGGAGCCTGCGTCGTCGAAATCCACCATGAAGTCCTTCTGCAGCATATGATAGATCTCCTCTGCCTTCGGGCTGAGCTTCTTGGAAAGCGGCAGCACGGCGGCCTTGAAGGGTGCGAGCGCCGGATGCAGACGCAGTACGGTGCGCACGTCGTCCTTGCCGTTCTTGTCCTGCCCGACGACCTCTTCGTCATAAGCGTCCACTAAGAACGCGAGCACGGAGCGCTCGACGCCGAGCGAAGGCTCGATGACATAGGGGATGTAGCGGGTATTCTTTTCCTGATCGTAATAGGTGAGATCCTTGTTCGAGGTGTTCTGGTGCTGCGTGAGGTCGTAATCCGTGCGGTCGGCAATGCCCCAAAGCTCGCCCCAGCCGAACGGGAACAGGAACTCAAAGTCGGTCGTCGCCTTGGAATAGAAGCAAAGCTCCTCCGGGTCATGGTCGCGCAGGCGCAGATTTTCCTCGCGCAGGCCGAGGCTCAGGAGCCACTGCTTGGCAAAGCCGCGCCAGTAGCTGAACCACTCAAGATCGGAGCCCGGCTCGCAGAAGAATTCTAACTCCATCTGCTCGAATTCGCGTACGCGGAAGATAAAGTTGCCCGGCGTGATCTCGTTGCGGAAGGACTTGCCAATCTGGCCGATGCCGAACGGCAGCTTGCGGCGCGTGGTGCGCTGCACGTTGACAAAGTTGACAAAGATGCCCTGCGCCGTTTCCGGGCGGAGATAGACGGTGTTCTTTGCGTCCTCCGTGACGCCCTGGAAGGTTTTGAACATCAGGTTGAACTGACGGATATCGGTGAAGTTGTGCTTGCCGCAGGTGGGGCAGGGCACGTTATGCTCCTCAATGAAATCCTTCATCTCCTGCTGGGAGAAGGCGTCGATGGGCTTCGGAAGCGTCGCGCCGGCCTGCGCGCAGTAATCCTCAATGAGCTTGTCCGCACGGAAGCGCTCGTGGCACTCGCGGCAGTCCATCAGAGGGTCGGAGAAGCCGCCGAGGTGTCCGGAGGCCACCCAGGTCTGCGGGTTCATGAGGATAGCGGAGTCGAGGCCGACGTTATACGGGCTTTCCTGCACGAACTTTTTCCACCATGCGCGCTTGACGTTGTTTTTCAGCTCGACGCCGAGCGGGCCGTAATCCCAGGTGTTGGCAAGGCCGCCGTAAATTTCGGAGCCTGCAAAGATAAAGCCTCTGCCCTTGCAGAGTGCGACGATCTTATCCATGGTTTTTTGCGTATTTTGCATCGAATGATACCTCCAAATGAAAATTGGAATCTTCCATTTATTATACACTGCGGGCGTAGGGATTGCAAGGGCAAAAACGGCGCTTGAGCGGGGTAAAATCTGCAAACAACACACATTTTCACAAAAAAGAGGAAAAGAGCTGTTCAAGCGGGGCGGAATGTGCTATAATTCTCTTAATTCGCGGCTTCCCGGAAGCCGCAGCGGCAATTCAAAAAACGCGCCCGGCAAAAGGCTCCGCCCCCGCCGCGAAAGCGGGTGATTACGATTGTAACCGGCTGGCTCTTTTTTTGGAACCGTCCTCCGCCGCGAAAGCGGGCGCCGGACGCCTGCCGCGCCGCCTGCCCTGCCGCAGAATGCTGCTCTGTCTGTCCTTGAAAGGAGTCATTTCCATGCTGAAAACCATTCGCAGACTCATCACCTCCGCCGTGCTGGCCGGTCTGACGATCGTCCTCGTGCTTGCCGCGCGCCTACTTTCCGGCGTCTTTTTTTCCTGGTACCGTCCGATCTCGCGCAGGCTTCTCGCAGCCGTTTCCGGCGCGACTTCGCTGTTTCCCTTCCCGGTGTGGGAGGTTCTTCTCGTGCTTCTGATCGTATGGTTCGTCTATTCGCTGGTCCATTCCATCTGCCGCGGCCGCATCGTCTCGTGGCTGACCGGACTTTTGGAGGGCGCGGTGCTTCTTGTGTTCCTGTTTGTCGCGCTCTGGGGCGTGAACCACTTTGCCCCTTCGATCGACCGGGAGCTTTCTCTTCCGGTGCGGGAATACTCCGAGCAGGAGCTGCAGGAGGCCGCGCGGTATTACCGCGATATGGCCGGAAGCCTTGCGCAGCAGATGCCGCGCGATGCGGAGGGAAACGCAGTGTTCCCGGAATTTTCCGAGCTGGCGGAGCAGGCGGGAGCCGGCTATGAGAAGCTCGCAGAGCAATATGCGCTGTTTGACGGCAGCACCAAGCCGGTCAAAAAGCTCATGAGCAGCGCACTGTTCGCCCGTATGGGGCTGACGGGAATCTTCGTCTGCTACACCGGCGAATCCTGCGTCAGTGCGAAGACGCATCCCGTGGCGCTTCCCTTTACCATGTGCCATGAGCTGGGGCACCGAATGGCGATTGCCGGGGAGGATGAGGCGAATTTTGCGGCGTTCCTCGCCTGCCTGGAGAATTCGTCGACTGCGTTCCGATATTCCGCCTATTATTCCGCTTACATCTATTGCCACAACGCGCTGTTTGCGGTCAACCCTTCCGCGGCCGAGGCAATTTACGAGGGTGCGGCCGATGCGCTGAAGCGGGACGTCTCCGATGAGACCGCGCATTATAAAAAGTATGAGGGCACGCTGCAAAACGTGGCGACGACGGTCAATGACGGTTACCTGAAGGCCTTTGACGAATCCGGCGTGCAGTCCTACGGCGAGGTTGCCGATTTGCTGCTCGCGTGGTATTTTGCAAACGCTGCCTCCTGATTTTGGACGTTTTTCTCTCGTTTTGGAACGGTTTCCTCCCGTTTTTCGAGAAAACGCAAAATTCTTTGCGGGAAAACCTTGCGTTTTCCACAAAAATCTATTAAAATAGACCGGCTGTAATGCCACTTTTTTCAATGAAACCACCGAAGGAGTATGCCATGCTGTTTCGCCTTGCCCCGCCATAGCCGCCCTTCCCTTGCCAAAAAGGATTTTTAGACGCTATGGAGGGATACTATGTCAGATTTAATTCGTGAAATCAACCGCCGACGCACCTTTGCCATCATTTCGCACCCGGACGCCGGCAAAACGACCTTGACCGAAAAATTCCTGCTCTACGGCGGGGCCATTGCGCAGGCAGGCGCCGTCAAGGGAAAAAAGAACTCGCGCGCGGCCGTCTCCGACTGGATGGAGATTGAAAAGCAGCGCGGCATTTCCGTTACGTCCTCCGTGATGCAGTTTCAGTATGAGGGCTTCTGCATCAACATCCTCGATACCCCGGGGCATCAGGACTTCTCGGAGGATACCTACCGCACCCTGATGGCGGCGGACTCCGCCGTCATGGTGATCGACGGCGCGAAGGGCGTCGAGCCGCAGACGAGAAAGCTCTTCAAGGTCTGCGCCATGCGGCACATCCCGATTTTTACCTTTGTCAACAAGATGGATCGTGAGGCCAAAGATCCCTTTGACCTGCTCGACGAGCTGGAAAAGGAGCTGGGCATTGAAACCTACGCCATGAACTGGCCGATCGGCTCGGGCAAGGAGTTTCAGGGCGTTTATGACCGGCAGGAAAAGCAGCTTTTGTTTTTCAGCGGCGCTTCCGGCAAGAACCGTGCGGCCAAAATGGAGATCGACCTCTATGACGACGCGGTTTCCGACATTCTCGGCGCACAGCGGCACGCCCAGCTCAAGGACGATGTGGAGCTGCTGGGCGCGGGGCGTGATTTTGATCTGGACGAGGTGCGCGCCGGTACGCTCAGCCCGGTGTTCTTCGGCTCGGCGCTGACCAATTTCGGTGTGGAGCCGTTTTTGGAGCACTTCCTGCGCATGACGACCGCGCCGCTGCCCCGCGTTTCCGACGAGGGAAAAATCGATACCTTTGACGAGGAGTTTTCCGCTTTTGTGTTCAAAATTCAGGCGAATATGAATAAGGCGCACCGCGACCGGCTGGCCTTTATGCGCATTTGCTCCGGTAAGTTTGAGCGTGACCGCGAATACTATCATGTGCAGGGCGGCAGAAAAATGCGCCTGTCGCAGCCGCAGCAGCTCATGGCGCAGGAGCGTGAGATCGTAGACGAGGCCTATGCGGGCGATATCATCGGCGTGTTCGATCCGGGCATCTTCTCCATCGGCGATACGATTTGCACGCCGGGGAGAAAATTCCGATTTTCCGGCATTCCGACCTTTGCGCCGGAGCATTTCTGCCGCGTTTCGCCTGTCGATACAATGAAGCGCAAGCAGTTTATCAAGGGTACGGAGCAGATCGCGCAGGAGGGCGCGATTCAGATCTTCAAGGTGCCGAATACCGGCATGGAGGAGGTCATCGTGGGCGTCGTCGGCACGCTGCAGTTTGACGTGTTCCGCTACCGGATGCGCAGCGAATACGGCGTGGAGCTTCGTATGGATTCCCTGCCGTATGAGCAGCTGCGCTTTATTACCGAATCGCCGGTCGAGGACGAGCGCGACCTGAACCTCTCGTCCGATGCGGAGCTTCTGGAGGATTATCGCGGCCGCAGGCTCCTTGTGTTCTCGTCTTATTGGGCGATCGATTTTACGATCCGCCGCAATCCGGGACTGAAGCTGGCCGAGACAGCGCAGGAGCAGGGAGAGGACTGAAATACGCGCTGCTCATTTTGATATGCAGAACTTAATATGCAAAAGTGCCGCGCAGGGGTTTCCCTGCGCGGCGTTCTTTTTCGATCACATTAGATTCCGGGGCGCGATGATCGCGC
>CABQNH010000048.1 GCA_902465435.1 uncultured Eubacteriales bacterium
TCAAAAACAAGGAAATATTTATTGTTTTGACTTACTTCGGAACTCGCGCCTTACCGTACCTATGTACGCCTACAGGCGCGAGATTCCTTGTCTTTCGAACTTTCTTGATCGTCTGTCAACCACGCTGTAATTCGTTCCTATTCTTTTTTTCACACTGCCAATTGTTTCGCTCCGTGCAGGCGGGCAAAATCGTTCGGAATGCGGCCTCAGGACAGTTTTCCCTCCGAAACGGGCAGATCCTCTGCGCACGCTCCGATCGCCGCAATCGCCGCCTCGATCCCCTTCACGATATCCGGCAGCGGCATGGACGGAACGCCCTCGCGGCCGTGCGTCTGCGCGGGGATCATCGGCACATGCAGAAAGCCGCCACGAACGCCGGGATATCTCTTTTTCAGCGTATAAAGCACGCCGTACATCAGATGATTGCAGACAAACGTACCCGCGGTATTGCTGAGGCTGGCGGGAAGCCCGGCCTCCCGAATGGCAGCTACCATCGCCTTCACCGGGAGCGTGCTGAAATAAGCAGCTTCTCCGTCCGGGAAAATCGCCGTATCTATTGGCTGGTTTCCCGCATTGTCCGGAATCGCCGCGTCGTCAAGATTGATTGCAACCCGCTCCGGCGTCAAATCGGCGCGGCCGCCCGCCTGCCCAACGCAAAGCACCGCATCCGGCCGATGGCGCTCTATCGCATCCATGGCAGCCTCCACGGACTTTCCAAAAATCGTCGGGACCTCACATTTTATGACGCAAACCGACCCGATCCGTTCGCGAACCAGCTTCACCGCCTCCTGCGCCGGGTTGACCTTTTCCCCGCCGAAGGGATCAAACGCGGTCAGCAACAGCTTCATATCCATCCTCCTTCTATTCGGCCGCTTTCCAAAACGTACGCCCGAACCTTACGGTTCGGGCGCTCTGCCGTCTGCACATTTCAATTTGTTTCCGCAGGTGCACCGGCCGATCGTTCCGTTTGGCTTCTCAGCTCTCTACGATCTCCAAAACATCCATCGGGCATGCCCGCACGCAGAGGCCGCAGGCAAGGCACTTAAACGCCGTGGGCGTATCGTCCGTATGTACCATTACGCCGAAGGGGCAGGCCTCCTTGCACTTGCCGCAGCCGGTGCAAAGCTTTTTGTTGACCATGTAAACGCCGGTCTTGGGATTCTGTGCAATTGCGCCGCTTGGGCAGGCCGCCGCGCACTTGCCGCACTGCACGCAGGTCATCGGGCGCGCCGTCCCCTTGCGGTCTACGATCTGCAGGCAGGCCTTATCCGGATGGAATTCCTTGAAGTACGCATTGGAGCAGGCGCGGACACACTCGAGGCAGGCCATGCAGCTCGAGCCTTTTTTCATCATCAGTTTTTTCATGACAGGTTCCCCTTTAACTTTTTTCAGAAAACAACTCCGACGAGCTGCGGCATCCCAACCGCATCGCCAGCTCTCTCGCAGGCCCTCCGACAAAGCGCCCGAAATTTGAAATGCGCTGTGCCGAAAAGGCTCGTCTGCAAGAAGCGCCGCGATGCAAGGCACAGCTTCCCCGGAGACTTACACGATGTATTATACAGGTCTTTTCCGTGGGAATCAACACCTGATTCGGACAAAAAGCGTGGTTTTTTGAAATTTCTCGTTTATTTTTTGCGGAATCACAAATACTATCCCCTGCAAAGATTCAAAAATGCATTCAGGAGGAATTACAATGAAACGCTATTTTGCACTTCTTACCGCGTTCATTCTCGTGCTCGCCCTGCTGACCGGCTGCACCGGCACGGACGACGGAAACGTCTCGAATTCCGGTAACGGCACGGTCAACGGCGGCAGCACCGCATCCACGAGCAGTCCGATCCCGATGGAATCCGACAGCGGCACAGCGCGTGAAACGAGTGATCTTCCCTTTGACTCCAGCGAGGCTCCCACCGGCAGTGGCGCCGCGTCCGGCGCGCGGGGACGCAGCGCCGAGCATCGCACGGGCGGCATGAACATTACAGACGACGCAAGCGGCTACGGCGGCGCACGCTACTGAGCGCCCCATCCAAAGCCCCGACGCGCGGAAGTGAAACGCGCCGGAGCTTTGGGCTGCCAATCAAGTCCGTAACCGTCAAAATGAGAACACAAGTCTGAGCAGTTACGGACTGATCGATAATCTGCATATGCTCCCAATACCGGGAAACACCGGCATTGGGAGCATCACTTTATCCTGACGGCAGGATGCTTTTTATTTTGACTCCAGCGCCTGTATCAGCTTGGGGAGCTGCGCTTCAAACTTCACGCCGTACCAATGGCTTTGATCCTCCACGGTCGCCTCAATACAGCAAAGGGTAAAGTCCGCGGCAAGCCTTGCGGCGGCTGCGGCATCGAAGCCGCGCAGCAGCGCGCCCGTGAATACCGAGGCAAACACATCCCCCGTGCCGTGCGCGCCGCCGGAAAGCCTTTTGTGGCAGTAATACTGCGTTTGTCCCGCCGTGCAGACCGCAACGCCGGTCGTATCCTTCGTATAGCCGACGCCGGTCAGCACGATCGTTCCGCTGCAAATCGCCGAAAGCTTTGAAAGCAGACCGGCAATCCATATTTCGTCATACTGCGTGCGATACGGCTCGCTGGTCATCAGACAGGCCTCCGTCAAATTCGGCAGAATGTAATCCGCCTGCGTGCAGAGCGAACGCATTGCATCCACAAACGCATCGTCAAAGCCGGGATACAAGACGCCGTTATCCGCCATCGCAGGATCGACCAGAAATACACATTCCGCTTTTCCGACGGCTTGCCGAATCTCCCTGACATAACACACCTGCTCGGCGCTTCCGAGGTAGCCTGTATAAATGGCGTCGAATCGGATGCCCTCCTTCTTCCAATGCGCCGCAATTCTCGGCATATCCTCCGTCAAATCACGAAAGGTATAGCCGGTAAAGCCCCCCGTATGCGTAGAGAGCACCGCAGAGGGCAAAACCGCCGTCTCCAGTCCGCAGGCGGACAGAATCGGCAGCGCCACGGTAATGGAGCACTGCCCGACGCAGGAAATATCCTGAATGGTGAGAATTCTTCGGTCATCCATAGAGCATAGCCTTTCTCCGGCGACGTTCCGGCAAAAGCGGGAAAAAAGTTGCCGTGCGCGCCGCCTCCGTAAGAAATTTAAAAACCGCGAAAAAAAGTATAGAAAAAGCGGCAATCATGCGGTATAATAGTATGATAGGTTTGGGAAGCGCAGGATCTGGGAGCTTTTTATGAATTTTAGCACATTTTTAGGCAACCCGCAACTAAAAAAACGACTGTCTGCCATGCTGTCCGGCGGAAAAATGCCGAACAGCTATCTTCTGACCGGCCCGGTCGGTTCGGGCAAGCGCACGCTGTCGCAGCTTCTTTGCGCCGCGCTCCTTTGCACCTCGGACGGCGAACGCCCCTGCCTGCGGTGCATCCAGTGCAGGAAGCTCCTGTCCGGCAATCATCCGGACTTCATGACCGTAGACGACCCGAGCAAAAAGACCGTCCCTGTCGAGCTGGTGCGCCGCGCACGCGACGATGCGTTCATTCGCCCGAACGAGGGCGCGAGAAAGCTGTACCTGTTTCCCCGGGCGCAGGATATGAATGCCGCCGGGCAGAACGCGTTGCTCAAAATTTTGGAGGAACCGCCCGCTTACGCGACCTTCCTCCTGCTGGCCGAAAGTCCGGAGCAGCTTCTGCCCACGATTCGCTCACGCTGCACGCACCTTGCCCTCTCCCCGCTGCCGGAGGAAACGCTGCTTTCCGCGCTGCGCGCGCAGTTTCCGGGAGCCGAAGAAGCCTCTTGCCGGGCGGCTGCACTGCGCTCCGGCGGCTATCTCGGTCAGGCAATTGCGCTGCTTTCCGAAAATGCCGCGCTGCTTCCGCAAACGGAAGCGATCGCGCAAGCCTACGCGCAGAAGGATCTGCCCGCCCTGCTGCAGGCACTGATCCCGCTGGAAAAGCGAAAACGGGAGCAGCTTACGCCGATTCTTGCGCAGCTCATCGGGGTTTTAAAGGATGCACTGGACGCTCGCGCGGGACTTTCCGGCGGAACAGAGCTTGCCGCACGCATCCGCGTCAACCGCACCGCGCAGGAGACGCTTTCCGCCATTCGCCGTCTGCAGGAATGCGAAAGCCTGCTTGACCGGAATGTGGGCGTTGGCCATGTGGTCGGCGCGCTGCGGGTATATTTGCAATAAAGGACAACAAAAGGAGACACTATGGACGAAAAGGTAATGCAACCGGAAGCGGAAACCGAAGCCGCGCAGGAAGCGCGCGTAACGGTTTGCGATGTGCAGTTCCGCTCCGGCAGTAAGGTATATTATTTCTATCCCGGCGACCTCACCGTAAAAACGGGCGACGAGGTCATAATTGATACGGCGCGCGGCGAGGAATTCGGCCGCTGCACCATGGGCAACCACGAGGTTCCCGGCCGCGAGGTCATCGCGCCGCTGCGCCCCGTCCTGCGGCTCGCAACCGAGCAGGATCGGCGCGTTCAGCGGGAAAACGCAGAAAAGGAAAAGAAAGCGTTTTCCATCTGTATGCAGAAAATTGACGAGAGAAAGCTCGACATGCAGCTTGTCTCGGCAGAATATGCCTTTGACGGCAGCAAGCTTCTGTTCTTCTTCACCTCGGACGGGCGCGTAGATTTCCGTGAGCTTGTCAAGGATCTGGCCTCCGTATTCCGCACGCGCATTGAGCTGCGCCAGATCGGCGTGCGCGACAAGGCAAAGATGGTCGGCGGACTCGGAATTTGCGGCCGTCCCTTCTGCTGCCGCGAGTTTTTAGACGATTTCCAGCCGGTTTCGATCAAAATGGCCAAGACGCAGAATCTCAGCCTGAACCCGACGAAAATTTCCGGTACCTGCGGCCGTTTAATGTGCTGCCTGAAATATGAGCAGGAGGCCTACGAGGATCTGCTTCGCACCAGCCCCAAGGCGGAGTCCTTTGTGGATACGCCGGACGGCCGCGGCACCGTGACCGAGGTCAATCTGCTGCGCCAAAGCGTCAAGGTGCGCATGGAAAAGCAGCCGGATACCTGCGGCTGCTATAAAAACTGCGATATTTGCGTACTGCGCAACGGGAAAGCGAAGAAAACAGATCTCCCCATTCCGGATGACCTGGCGCCGATCTCCGGCGCGCCGAACCGCGAAAGCAAGCGCGAGGAAAGCTCGCTTCCGCCGCTGGAGGATGTCATTTTGAAATCTGCGCCCCCCGCGCCGCGCAGGGAGCCGACGGAGAAGGACGCCGCTCCGCGCGAGGAGGGCAAGAACCGCCGCAGCGGCCGCCGCGAGCGCAGGCCGCGCGACAATGCGCCGGTTGGTGAATTCCGCGCCGCAGCAGAGCGTCAGATCGCCGAAGCTGCCGCGCAGCGTGCGATTTCCTCTGAGGGACAGGCCGAAAAGAACGCATCCTCCGGCCGCCGCCGTACCAAAAAGCGTCCCGGCGGCGCCGCAAAGCCGACCGCAGAAAAAGCTGTCGGTCAGGAAAGCGCCGCGAAGGCCGCCGCGCCGAAGTCTGCGGAAACGGCGGAGCCGCGCGAGGGGAAAAAGCCCAACAATCGCCGCCGCTACTATCACCGCCGCAGCAAGGGCGCGCCGAAGAGCGACGGCTGATCGGCTAACCGCTATGTCGGCTGCATTCTGTCGCACTGCCCGGCGGCCGCTTCCATACGCCCCGGCTTCAACCGGGCGCTGCCGATCGGGCTGTCTGCTTTCGCAGTTGCCTGCGCCGCCCGCATTTTACAAAGGATTTCGCCGCGAAACGGCATTTTTCGAAATAACGAGTAATTTTTCGGGGCAGGAGGTCAGTTGACCTCCTGCCCGCTTTTAGCAGAAAGGCCATCTTCGTTAAAACAGAAGCGCTTCTGCTTTTTCTCATCTTCCTGTATCTGTTCTCGTTTTCAGATAGGTTTAATAATACTAAACCATAATACCGCTTGATCGCCTGCGGCGCATTCTTTTCCCATTCTGCACACCGACGGCTGCTCTGCCTGCGTCATCCATTCTGCGGCTAAGGGCGTTTATCCGTCGGTTCGACGCATTTTTCCCTTTTTCCCGCTCATGCGGGGAAAGAAGGATTGCAAACTCCGTCTGCGTATGCTATTATTATTTTGTACATAAACATCCTGCAAAGGATCCATATCAGGAGGTATCCAACCATGGCTTTTTGTTCTCAGTGCGGCGCTTCCATTGCGGACGGCACCCGCTTCTGCCCGCAGTGCGGCGCCCCCGTCTCTCAGCAGGCCGATCCCACGCCCCCGCCGGTCACCCCGTCCGACTTTGTTCCGGCAGAGTCGCCGGCTCCCAAGAAATCTTCCCGCAAAAAGTGGATCGCAGCGGCGGCAATTCTCGCCGTTGTCATTGCGATCGGCGTTCTGATCCTCACTCTGACAGGTAAGGATCAGAAAAAAGGCTCCGCCGCGCTGCGTGATCTCAGCATCTCCATCGACGGCGAGGCAATCTCCCTTGCAAATTACATCGATTCGCCCGAAGCGGACGCATTTCTCAACGCACTGGCGCACGGCTCCGTCTCTCTGCAGGCCGACCTCTCCAGCTTCTACGAGTACGGTGTCAGCGGCACCCTGGATGCAACGCTTTATACCGATCTGGAAAAGGGGCGCGCCGCGCTGAGAGCCTCCACCGACGCCATGGGCGAATCGGTCAGCGCCACGGTCTATTTGGATAACAGCGAGATTGCACTGGAATGCGGTGCGCTGTTCCAAGGCGCCTACGGCCTTGACCTTAACTCACTTGCAGAGGATCTGCAAAGCTCTCCCCTGTCGCAGCTTTTCTCTCTTAACCTCAACGCGCTTCCCACGCAGACGCAGGTCGGCGCGCTTTTGGAAGACAGCCTGCAGGATCTGGAAACGCTGACAGCGGACTATCTTGACTTCCTGTTAGATGCCGCAGAGGCTGCAGCATCCATTCAAAAGGACAAAAACGCCTCGTTCCATAGCATTTCCGTCACGCAAATCACGCTGACGCTCGACCAAAACGGTCTGGCGGAGATCACGGAAAAGCTGCTCCGCAAGGCGATGAAGGATGACAAGCTTCTTCCCACGCTCACGCCCTTCCTCACCATTTCGGACGACTCGACGGCTGACCCCGAATATTTAGAGCGCTGGCTCTCCAACCTCTCCGAGCAGGACATTCAGGATATTCTGGGTGATATTCGAAGCGATGAATTTGAAGGGACCGTTTCTCTGTACCTCTCCAACCGTACCGGGAACCTCGTCGGCCTCGACGCAGAGCTTCGAGAGGACGATGAATTTGCCACGGGTACCATGGTTACCCTGCTGCTGGGTGAAAGCCTCTCGACAACGGATCAGATTGGGTTCCGCATCACGGAGTATTATGGAGACAACTACTACACCTCTGGGCTTTCCTACAACGTAACGGAAAACTCGGACAGCAACTACTCTGCCAAGCTCACCATACAAAATGGCGACGAAACCGAAGACATTGCTTTTCTGGATTACAGCCGCGGCAGCGGCAGCTTTGTACTGACGATCGATGACGTCACGATCCTCGGCACGATGTTTGCAGATGCGCAGCGTACCTCGATCGCGGTCTCCTCCGTTTATGCGGACAATCAGGCGTTTGAATGCTCGCTTTCCATGACCTTTGCGCCGGGCACCTCCTGCCCGTCCCTGCCGAAATATAAGAACGTTTTCCGTCTGTCGCAGGATGAGCTTCTGAAGCTTCTGCAGGAGATTCAAAACAGCAGTCTCGGCTCCCTGCTGATCGCTGCTCAGGATTTCGGTTGATCGTATGAATCACGCAACGCATCCCTTCCGGGCATGGCGCGCCATGCTCGGAAGGGATTTCCGAATCTGGCGGCGAACGCTGCCGTTTCTTCTCCCGTTTTCTCTGCTGTTCGGCGCATTCTGTACAATTGCCGTCGGCTCTCTGTCCAAGGGCAGCGAAAGCGGCTATTCGATGGCGCATCTTGCCGTTGTGCAGGAATACGACACGAAAAAAGGCTCCATGATGCTGGATCTTGTCGCCATGCAGGATTTTGCCTCGCCCGTCTCCATCGTGCAGACGGAGGCTGAGGACGCTTGGGCTGGCCTGCAGGAGGGTCGTTACGACGCAGTGATCGTTCTGCCGGACGGCTATGCACGGGATATCAGCCGCGGGAACCCCACAACGGCTCGGCTCGTGCTCTCGCGCGGCGCAGCACTGCACGGGCGGATCGTCGAAGTACTTGCCGATTTTGGCGAAACGCTTCTTACCACAGCGCAGTTCGGCATTTTTGCCGGGCAGGAAGCCGTGGAAGCCCAGTCACCCGACCGCGTGGACAGCTATCTGCTGATTGCCAACACGCTCTATCTGGAGGAAGCGCTGAATGCGCTTCGCAGCTGGTTTTGTCAGGAGCAGGTACCCTATGCCGGTCTGGATCTTCCCTATCTGCAATGGTACGCGCTGTTATATGCCGCGCTGTTCTTCCAGCTTCTCGCCCTGTTTTTCCTGCCGCTGCGAAAGGACTGTACCACGCCGGTGCTGCGTTGGCTCCGCGCCGCCAAGGTATCGGATGGTGCCTTTGTTTTTGGCAAGCTTACACTTCTTTTCCTGCTGCAGATCGTTTATTTTGCGCTGCTTCTTCTGCTGATTCCGTCTCTCACGCACACTGCCATACGGTTCGCCGGACTTCCCTATGCGCTGCTCGCCATGGCGCTTTGCACCTGCATCGGCACGGCGCTGACACTTTGTCTTAATTCCGGCGCGGCGGCCGCCGCAATTACGGCGCTTGCCACCGTCGGTCTTTTCACAGCAGGCGGCATTTTAGAGCGAATGGAGCTGCCGAAAAGCGTCCTTGCAATCGGGGATAAGCTGCCCCCCGGCCTGTGCGCGCGGCTCTGCGCCGGTCTGCTCGGGCAAATGCCGCGCCCTGCCGATCTGCTTTACGCTGCAGTCTGGTGTGCCGCCGCGCTGTGTGCAATTCCCATTTGCCTTCGGCGGCTTCGCAGCGGAAAGGGGGCAAGAGAATGACCGTCTGGTACCTTGCATGGAAGCGCTGTATGCGTCCCGGCTTCCTTTGCATCTTGATCTTTCTGCTTGCAGCCTGCTTTGCCGCCGGTCTGACCGGCAAGCAGGCCACGCTTCGCCCGACCGGCTTTACCGACGAGGATCACAGCGTGCAGTCCGCCGAGGTCTGCGATGCGCTTCTGCAAAAGGGCTATCGCTATTACCCGAGCCGCACGGCTCTGACCGCAGCCGTCTCCGCAGGGGAGCTGGATTGCGGCGCAGTGCTTCTGCCCGGTCTCGGCGCGCAGCTTGCGCGCAATCAGCTTTCCCAAGGCGTTCTGATCCTTCATGGGCCAATGTCCTTCCTGACAGAGCTTTATGAAGCGCAGATCTCCGCCGTGCTGTTCCGAATGACCGCACCGCTTCGCACGGCACAGTCGGCCAAGGCCGCCGGGGCAACCGTCTCCGAGGATGAGATCGCCGCGCGGCTTCGCGCTTACGAGGAAGAAGGCCGCCCTTTCACCTTCACCGAAGAGGTCAGCGACGGAAAGCCCATGCCCGAAAACAGCTACGGCCCACGGCTGAGCCACGCGGTCGCCGCGCTGCTGCTCTTTACGGCGCTTGCCGTTGAGCTGCGCCGAATGACCGCACAGGCACGCAGGCTCGCGGTATGCATCGGCTATGACCGCGCCGCGCGCACCGTTCTGCTGCCGCAGCTTCTCCTTTCGGTTTTTCTGAGCTTTCTTGCCGCCGCACTCCCGCTTGCCTGGCTTGACCACTCCATTCTGCCCGGTCTTTTTGCCTTCTGCCTGTGTATCGCGGCGCTTGCGCTGCTCCTTACGGCGCTGCCGCAGCGTGTGCTGTGCGTACTGCTGCCCTGCATTCTGCTCGGCTCGCTTGCGCTGTATCCCATTTATCTGGATCTCTGCGCGCGCCTGCCCTCGCTTGCCGTCGTTCGGCTTCTGCTTCCGCCCTGTTGGCTGGTGCTCACACCGTCGCACCCCCTGCTGTGGGGATTGGGCGGACTTGCCGCACTGTTTACGGCCTACACTCTGTTCCGAAAGAGGATCCTTCCATGATATGCTTTGAAAATGTCAGCTTTTCCTATGGCAAAAAAACCATCATTGAGAATCTGAGCTTCTCCGCCGCCGCGGGAGAATGCCTTGCAATTGCAGGCGAAAACGGCGTTGGGAAGTCCACGGTTCTGGCGCTGGCCGCCGGTGCGCTTTCCCCAAGCGCCGGCCGGATCGCACGGCAGGGAGAGGTCGGCTTTATCCCGCAGGAGCCGGCGCTCTTCTCCGACCTGTCCGTGCGGGATAACCTCCGCTTTTTTGCCGCACTGCGCGGTGTACGCCTGCCCGAAGCCTATTGTCTTCCGCTTGACGGCGTGCTGCGCAAGCCGGTCGGCAAGCTTTCCGGCGGGATGCAGAAACGCGTCAGCATCGTCTGCGCCGACCTCGGCGCACCTGATATTATGATCCTCGACGAGCCGTGCGCCGGGCTGGACGTTAACGCGCAGGCGCTCCTTGCGGAGCAAATTGCCGCATGGAAGCGGGAAGGCCGCTGTATCCTTTATACCGGACATGATCCGCAGGAGCTTTCCGCAGTCTGCGATCGGCTGCTGTTTTTGCAGGGCACGCAGGCCGTCGCCATGCAGGACGTCAGCGCGGAGGCCATTCGAAGGCAGCTGCAGCACAGTGCGGGATAAGCGCCCGCATTCCCGCTCCGCATGGGTGCTCTGCCGTTCCTCTGCTTTGGTGGGGCTCACTCTAAAAATACCAAAAGCACTAAAAATACAAGAGGGAACCGCTGTGTGCGGTTCCCTCCTCAGACTGTCAATAAAGTCCGTAACCGTCAAAATAGGAAAACAATTTTGACGGTTTCCATGTGAAACGTATCCATTCTGTTTTTGGGAAATTTCAAACAAATACAGTT
>CABQNH010000049.1 GCA_902465435.1 uncultured Eubacteriales bacterium
AAGTTCCGGAACCGGCCAAGGGTATCCCCGTCCGGAACCTGGTTGCTGGAATCGACGCCGCAGAACTCCGAAAATGCGCGGCTGTCGATGGCTTCTGCCACCGTGGCCTCGTCACTCAGGTCATAGAGGTTTTGCAGCAGATACAGTCGGAGCATGATCTCCAGCGGATAGGGTTTGTTGCCGCGCTCTCCTTTGTAATAGCACGGCTGAATCATGGCAAGCCATTCCTTCCACGGGACAATCCGTTCAATCTGACTGAGAAATTCTTTTTTCTTCGTCCGCACCTGTGCCAATTCGTCACGGAATGCGGAAATCGTCATCTGTTTATCCATAAGTTTATTCTATCACGCTTGGCGGTATCTGGCACTTTTTCCTGTGCGGTATTGCCCTAAATTAAATTCTGTCATAAACAACATCAGCATTCTATCGGCGGCCACAGCTGAAAATCAGGGTGCTTAAAAATCTCTCTTGCCTCAGTCGGGTCATGGATCGGCTTGAACACTTCACGCCAATCCTCCGGAATCTCAAATTTCAGATATTTCTGCAGCAAGTCACGATTGAACAGATAATTCTGGCGCAGAATTTCATCGCAGGCTGCATCATCCCCTGCAAGAATCAACGGCTCAACATCCGTATAGCTCTCATTATTCTCCTTTATGTCATTTTCATATTTTTCCTTGTCCCCGAAAAATTCAAAATATCTCACTGCCGCAGCTTCCGCTTCCTCCCGCTTTCCTTGAATATAGCGAAGCGCTTCCTCATACATCCTGAAATACATACAAACACATATATAGCCGTCTTTTCCAGTAATGATCCATCCATTCTGAGTATCAGCCCTTACTTCATAACAGCGTTTTCTTTTTATTAGCCGCTCACGTCGTGCAAACTCCTCAAATAATGCACTGTAACTTGCGATATAGTTATAGCAGCCCAACGGGTCGTTCATCTGTGCAAAATCACTGTTTATCATTTTTAGGACATTCCTGCAGTGCTCAATGGCCTCCGGGATTTGCTCGATCCGTGTTGGCAAAGCAAATGCATCGTCGTATTGGTTCGGCGGAAATGCGCTTGGCAAATGAGGCGGTTCTTTCTGCTCAAAGCCCTTCATCCTTCTGGTGTATTCGTTGCACCCCACCATACCAGTGCCACCAATGATCTCTTTGCTATTGATGTATAGCACCAGCCGCGCAATCAACGGTGCCGTATGAAATTCAAAGTCAAACTCACCCCAGCTATACCTCTTCAGCTCAACCTTTTGAAAAACCCCCCCCGCCGTTACCGTCGTATAATTCCCGGCGACGATCCGATGTTGGCCGCTTGTATTCAGGTTTTCTTTATACATACTATTGATCCATGATATTTTCATTTTGATTCCTCCGCTTCGTTATCGATCCAATAAGAATCTGCCGCCAAACCGCGACAGCATACCACCGCCGCTGGCTATTGCCATGCCAATTCCAACCGCCGCAATGCCAACGCCGATTCCAATCATTGTTTGCTGCGCAAGCGAGGGTATAGAACAGGAAAACTGCATTGCCAACCTGCCCTTCGGCTCGTAGCTTGGTACAGGTACGGTTACCGACTCCAGCTCACCTTTGCCAAGTAAGGCAAAATCATAAAGGATTATGCCCGGTGCTACCGACCAATACCAAATTTTCAATTTCTTTACCGGATCAATAAAGGAATCCTCAAATATCGGCTCACCCGCCTTCATTTTTTTCCCTCCATCAAACGTTCCAGCCAAATACCAGTTAAGTTGAATCGCTGCACCCAATGCAGCCGGTCCGCAGGACTTAATCTCCCAGATTTCATTGCTATGTAGATTTATAAGATCAACTCGTCCGGTTTTTCCGTTTGCAAGATCGATCTTCTGTTCCGAACTCAACACAGAGTTGCCGCCATTGTTGGCAATAATATGAAGCTGCACCAGCCTATGGACATATCCCCAGTTCGGTATAATAACCCACCATGGCGCTGTTCCTTCATCATCTGCGCATGCCACCGGGTTATTATTGCAATAAGCAAACATATTGCAGCCGGTATAGCCGGTGGGGGTAGTTGCGTAGCTATCGGCATTAATAAACCGCTTGACGATGGGATCGTAATAGCGGGACTGGAGGTAATACCAGCCGGTTTCGGCATCGTAATAATAGCCGCGGTAGCGGATGGGGTTTTTCTCCGCGAGGTTAGAGACTGCGCAGGAAGCTGCCGTTGTCTGGTTCAGGCATTTGCCCCAGGCGTCATAGGAATACGCAGCGCAGACCGTTCCACTGGCATCTACAAGCTTGACAACGTCGCCCTGCAGATTCAGGATATAATAGAACGTCTGCCAGGTGCTGCCGCTGTCTTGCGAATAGCGCATGGCATACGGATTCCCATCCGTGCCGTAAACGAACTGCAGCACGGTCGTCCCATAGCGCTCCTGAATCACCCGGCCATTCTGCGTGACGTAATCATGCGCAACGCCGCCGACCGTCTTTCGCGAACGCACGCCGTTCATGTCGTAGGCATAGGTGATTCTTGTAACGCCTGCGGTCAGGGCGGTAAGCCGCCGCCCCTGCTGCCACGTCAGCCCGGTATACTTTGTCCCGTTATACCAATTGATCGGGTTGCCGCTCTGCGCCGTACCCGTGACCCGATTGCTTGCAGCATTATAGCTCTGTCCCTCGTAAGCAATGGCCGTTCCGTTATAATCGGTCAGAAGATCCGGCCAGCTTGCATTCTCATAGCGATACTCCGACGCAAGGGCATTATTACAATCCGTATAATCCAGATTTCCTGCCAGATCATAATAATAATTGCAGTTTGCCGTCAGCGTTCCGTTTGCGGCATAGCGTTTTTCCTGCGTGAGACGCCCCAGCGCGTCATAGGCATACTCCGCGACCAGCTTGCCGGTCTGCGCGTTCCACATCCGTGAAATGTTGCCGTCTGCGGTATAGACGTAGGTATTGCCCGACAAAAGCGTTTCCGTTTCGCCCTCGCCGAGGTAATAATTCACCTTCAAGGGACGCGTGCTGCCCTTCTGCGTGCTTGCGTTATCGCTGTACACATAGCGCTTGACGAGCTTTGCATTTCCCGACGTTGTGAAAAGCTGCTCCGACAGGCGCTTGACTGAATCATACGACAGGGTGACGCTGCCGAGCCCGTCGGTCGTTACGCTCTGCAGGCTGCCGTCGCCCGCGCGGTACGCGTAGTGCTCCGTGAAGGTACTGTCCCCCACCGTCCAGCTCTGCTTCGTCAGGCGGTTGGCCGTGTCGTACAGATGCTCCGTGCGCTGCACGACCGCGCCGCTCGCGTCCGTCTGCATACTGCGGATCAGGCGGCCGAGCGAGTCATACGCAAACTGGTACGTCTCCCCCGAGACCGCATACTGCCGCGCCAGCTCGCCATTTGCATTATACACATAGCGGTAATCCGCCTGCACCGCGCCGGTCTTGCTCCGATAGACCTCCCGCGCCGTCCGGTCATACAGGTCATACGAATACGCCACCTGCTGCCCGTTTCCGTAGGTCAGCTTCGCCAGGTTCCCGCCCTGCGCCGCGTATTCATACGCCGCCAGCACAAGCTCCGCACTGGCTGTGCCGGAGGGCGCGCCGTCGGAATCCGCCGCCTTCTGCACGGCGACCTTCGTCGTCTGCCCGAAGGCGTTCTGCGTGAGCCGGTAGATCTGCCATATCCGGCCGTCGCCCCGCGCAAGCTCCGTCAGCGCTCCGCGCGAATATGCGTATTGCAGAACCGCTTCCTCTGCCGTCTGCGACTGCACCACCCGGTTTCTTCCGTCGTAGGTATAGCTCGTCTGCGTGCCGTTTGCGGCCGTCGATGTCGTCAGCAGTCCCGTCTGCGCATGATACGCCGCCTGCGTGACCGAACCGTTCGTATCCGTTGTTTTCGTCTTGTAATTCTGATCCGCGCTGTACTCCGCGCTGCTCAAAAGATACACGCCGCCCTGCGTGCTCTGCAGCCGCGAGGACGTCACCGCTCCGGCGGCGTTATAGGTATAGCTCGTCACCACGGAATCGCTCGTCACGCTCTGCGGATTGCGGGACGTGCCCGCATAGCTCAGGCTATAGCTCACCCCGGCAAGCGACGTGTACTTCGTCAGCCGCTGCGACGCGTCATACGTCGAGCTGGTCTTGCCCTCGCCGTTGGCCGCCAGCGTCACCTTGCCATCCGCGTCGTAGCTGTAGGTCTGCACCGGCTCCTGCGTCAGGCTGATATCGTCCATATAGCAGCGGTTGGCGTTATAATCGCTCGCCAATATAATCGTTATGGCGCTGAGCGTTTTATCCTTCCGCTTCGGGACGATCGTCCCCGACGCATACTGCCACTGCCCAATGTCGTCATGGAACGACACATAATGATACTCCGGCGTTGTCGTGTCCTGATACGTCAGCTTGGCGATCATGCCGAAGAACCGCTTTCCTCCGCTGTTATCGCCCGTCAGCTCGCCGCCCTCCTGAATCCGGCAGGCCGGTGTCAGCCCCCAGCCGGACAGCAGGAAGGTCGTATTCGACGACTGGTTCAGCGCAACGGTCTGCGACGCGCGGCGCTTCGCCTTCACGCCGTCTGCGAAGGTGAGGACATAGCCCGCGCGATTGGCGGCACTGCCGTCGGTCGGCGCGGCGTCCGCGGTGCTGTAGTCCCAATACTGGATGCACAGCGCCGTGCTGAGCGTGCTGTACTGCCGACTTTCAAAGCCGCTCAGCTGCAGAAGGTTCTGGCTCGATGCGCCGCCGTCCGCCGCCAGCGCCGGGGCGGTCGCCGCAGTCAGGTTCGCGATCTCCTCCAGCTGGAAATCGTCGAACACCACGATGCTCGTCATATTCGCCATATTGGCGCAAAGGGAATACGCGCCCGTCGTTTCCGCCGTGAACGTCAGCTCCAGCCGCTCCCAGCCCGAGGCGAGCGCCGGATTCGTCTTATAGCGGATCACGCGGCTCTTCGTCTCCTGCCCCGCCGTGTCCTTCACGGAGAGGTAGGCGCCGCCCGTCGTGCCGAAGTCGGCCGCACCGGCCGTATTCACATAGCCGGAGAACACATAGCTCTTTCCCGCCGTCAGATAAATGGTCTGGCTGCGCGTCGCCGTACCCGCCGTCGTGCTGCCGAGATACATCCGCAGCAGATAGCTGCCCGTTCGCGGCCGGATCCCGGCGGATGTCCCGCAGTTCACGCGCGCGCCGGAGCCGCCCGCACCCGCCTTGCTCCAGCCGGTGATCGTGCTGCCGGTCGTGTCCGGCGTTTCCGTCCGCTTGCCCTCCATGCCGCTGTTATACAAAAGGTTCTGCCCCTGTACGCCTGCGCTCGCCGCTGCGGTCACGCGGTTATTCTTCTTATTCGTCCCCGCATTCTGCGTATAGCTTCCCGCCGTGACGCCGTAGACCGCGTTTTTCTCCGCGTTCGGCGACACAACGTTGACCGTCCGCCCGAAGCCGTCAAAGGCATACACCGCAAAGGTGTCGTCGCCGGTCCCGGCGGTGCGGTCCGCGCCCCAGAAGCGGTAGATCGTCTGCCGCCCTACGGCATGGCTCGCGGTCACATGCGCGCCCGTGCCCGTCTGCGTGAACGTATTGCCGGTGAAATCGTAATTGCCGAACACCTCATAATAGGCAAGCACTCTCCGGTCACCCGTATAGTCCAGACGGATCCCGCAGCCGGTTTCCGGGTCTATGTAGGCCTGAATGGGATTTTCAAAGCGGTTCGACACGGAATCGTAGGGATGGACAAACACCGCGTGCGCCGTACCGTTGCGGCTGATGCGCCGCAGCTTATAGCAGCTGTAATCGAAGCGGTACACGTTGCCCGCATAGTCCGTGATGCTTTGCAGCGTATTGGCGTTATTCTCGATCGTCGCATAGGAGAAGGTCGCGATGGTCTTCTCGCTGCAGCCGTTATTCGCCTGCACCACCTTTGCGATGCGCGCCCCGGTGGTACGGGGAAGCATGGTGACGACCGTGTTGTCATCGTGGGTATAGTAGATCCTGATCTCGTTGTCGTTTGCGTCGCGGATCGTCGTCAAAAAGCCGTGGTAGAACACCATCTCGTTTTCCTGATCGTCATAGAGCAGGAAGCAGCCCGTCGAGGTCTCCTCTGCGGTCAGGCCGAGGCCGTCCTCGTCGTAATACTTTTTGCCGGTCGAGTCCTTTTCCGTGTCCGTCGCAAAATAATGCTCGGTCCCGTCGCCGTCCGTGTATTTCAGGTAGGCCTTCGTCGTCGTGCTGCCCAGCTCATACTGCAGCTGCACCTTCTCGACCTTCTGCATGATATCCAGCCGGAAGCCCGAGCCGAGATACATATCCAGCCCCAGCTTCTTCGCGACCGGGTAATGATCCAGCCGGCTTGTGATGAAATAGGCGGAATTATAGATCAGATTCACGGAAACCGGATTGGCCGCCGAGGCAAAGCTGACCAGCGGCGTCACCGAGGTATACGCGCCCGTATAGTCCGAAAGATAGATCGCGCCCGCGGCGTCCGCCGCCATGGTCTGGTAGGAATAGTACGGCTCCACGCCGGTCATATTCCGGTATGCGACCACGAACAGCGGGCCGGCCTGCTTGCCGTAGCCGTAGAATTTCGCGACGCCTGTATGTCCCGCCGAATACTGATTCACGTCGATCATCTTGATGCAGGCCGCGCGCGGGAGGCTATCGTCACGGTACCACGACTTGACAAGCTGCGTGATATCCCAGCCCCGGAAGCCGCTGCCTGCCTGCAGCACAGCGTAATCGAGCACCGCCGACGACACGGTCGGGCGGCTGCTCCAGGTCAAATTCGTGATCCAATCGGCATTGGTCGTGTAAGCGCTCGGGCGGCTGCCCTCAACGGCATAGGCGCCCGCCTCAAACAGGGAAGCGCCGTCTGCGCTGTATTCCGTCTGGTAAAGATGGACGCTCGCGCTCACGACCTCGCAGCCGTTGGGGATTTCCGGCAGAGAATTCCACCCGAAGAAGACCTGCGCCTCCTTCAGCGAGCTGTAACTCGTCCAGCCGAGATCGAGCTGCTGGTAGTTCGGGTGCGCGGTCGCGGGCTGCCCCTCGTAGACATACGTCGCCGCGATCCCCTGATCGCTCCAGCGCACCTGATCGATCACCGTCGGGTCGATCGTCACCGGGTAGGTGCGTTCGGCATCCGAAAGCCATGCGGCATCCGCCTCCACGCACAGAAGATAGGTATCCTGCTCCCATTCCTCCAGGCGATACGAAACGGCGTCGGACACCGCGCCCGCCGCGTCAAACATATACGGCGCCGGAAGCAGGTAGATTTCCTCGCCCGCTTCATTGAGAAGGCGGATCGCTCCGTCCTCGCCGAATTCCGGCGTAAGGCCGCGCAGATTCAGCTGGAAGACATAGCTGCTCGCGCTCTGCGCGCTGTGCAGCACAATGCTTTCCTTAATATGATGGGAAAGGCTGGTATAGACGAGATCCACGTTGGGATAGACCGCCTGATAGCAGACGTCCGCCTGCAGCGTTTCCGGCAGCCTTGTCGGGCTGGGTCTTCCGCCTGGCTCCGCTTCGGCGTAGCTCGCCCGATCGCCCGGGTTGACCACGATGGCCTGTGCGTTTCGGTTAAACGCGGGAAGCTCCGACGCAAAAAGGCCACCGCGCGGTTCTTCCGTCGCCTCCGGCGCATCCTGCGCAGACACCTGCGAGGTTTCCTCTATGGTTTCCTCTGTAGTTTCCTCTGTAGTTTCCTCTACGGTTTCCGCTGCGGTTTCTTCCGCAGATGCCGACGCTTCCTCGGCGGTCTCCTGCGGCGTCGATTCCTCCGACAGCGCATCCGGCGCGGCCGACGGCTCCGCAGAAACAGCCGGTTCCTCGTCCGCCTGATCCGCAGGCTCCGCCGCATCCGACGTGACCGGCTGCAGTGCCGACTCCGCCACCAGCGACAGGCTCAGCCGATAGTCACCCACCGCCGTTTCGAAAAGCTGCCCGGTCTGCAGATCGCCCGCAAAGCGCTTGCTCACCGCGCCGTTTTCCGAAACATACTGCGTCCGCCCGCCGAGATCGATCTCCTGCACGAGCGTGTTGTCAATGTCCTGCCAAGTTTCGTCCTCGTCCAAATAGTGAACCGGATACGCATAAGCGACCGCACGGAACGTGCCGTCGCTCATTCTGAAATGCTTCTCTTCCTCGCCGCGCAGCTCCTGCTCCTCGCCCACGACGTATGCGTCCCCGGCTGCGGCCTCCGCCGCGCCTGCCTGTGCCTGTGCGATCAGCCCGGAGAAAAAAGTGCCCTCAGAGACGCCGGGTTCCGTTTCGTCTTCTGTGCCGACCGGCTCGGGAAGCGCCTGTGCGCTCTCAGAAACCGCCGACTCCGTGCTCTGCGCTGCCGCAAGCGCCGAAACCGGCAATAGCTGCACCAGGATCGCAAGGCTCAGCAGCAGCGCCATAACTCGTGTCTTTCTGTTCAACTTCATGCTCCTTTCCGGTGATTCACCTTCCCATTTGGAAATTACATATATTGCTCCATATAAATGGTAGCAGGTATTGTCTATTTTGTCAATTGTGTTTTCTCTCTTTGTAGGAGCATTTGTGCACGATACCCGTTTCTCGCTCCCTGCACGCCAATCTGCTCCCTCCGCCGCTCCTTCGCTGCCGCATCTGTTTTGTGTCCACGCGCAATGCGCATCGGCACACGGCCGCACAACCCGAACCGGCCTGCATATAAGAAGCCCGCGCCCGACAACGCACAAAAAATACGGTCGGGCGCGAGCTGCCATCACATTGAATTCGATATTCTCCGGACAGATGCCGCGCCGCATTCTCGTCCACTCAGGACGGGTCGTTCATCACGCCGAGAAAAAGCGGTGTTTCCGTCTCAAGATCGACAATGGCATAGACAAACGGTTCGTCAAAAATCACATCCACAGTTTCCTCCGGCAGCGCAGCGGATTTAAAGGTGAATATGACCTCGGTTGCCGCAGCGGCCTGGGTTCCCTCCTCGTCAACGATCACCTTCACCTTTTGCAGCACCTCATCGATATGCAGCACATCCTCTGCCGTGCCGATCCCACCAAACTCCGCCAGCTCCGGCAGAAAGGCCCGTTGGATTCCCATGTCGGAAAGTACGCCCTTCAAGCTGCTCTCAAAAGAAACCGTAAACTTCGGAAGTCCAAGATACATCGGCGTGCGCTCCGCCTCTTTTACAGCGCTTCCAATGGTCTGCGCATCCAGCTGCTGCAGCAAAGTCCGAACGTTCTGCCCCTGTGTCGGCTTTAGGAGAACCATAGCCGTCCTGCTGTCGTCGTAAGGAAGTACCACGCCGTCACAGTGCTCGAGCTTGAAATAATCGCGCGCTGTCCATAACGACCAGAGGAATGGTACCTTCTTTGTTTCGCCTGTGCCTGTTGTAAAAACCGCCTCTGACGAATCCTCACTTTTGAAGGGTACCTGCCATTTCGCCTTAAAATAGAGCGTGTTGATCAGGAGCATCCGCGCATCCTCGTCCAAGGGCTTCGGCAGAAGTGAGGAGAGCATCCCATTCGTCTTATCCTCGACCCATGCGTTCACATCCTGCATCGTCTGCAGACCGGAAAGTCTCTGCAGGCGCATTTCCGCATCAAAATAGCGCTGCATGTTCTCGCAGAACTCCGTATTTGCAATCAGCCGATCATCCACCCACACGGAATTTGCATAGGAAAGCTCCGTAGCTCCCTGCACCCGACAAAGTGCGTTCATTCTTGCGGCAACCGCCTTGCTTTGCTCGGAAATATCGCCCCCAAGAACGGTTTCCAGCTCAGCGCGCGTCTGTCCCTCGGCGCCGTTGGCAGCCATACACACAGCCACATAAGCGGACAACGGAGAAATCACCGCGTTTTCCGCCGCATTCTTCTCAGCCGTGAGCTGGAGCATACGCAGTCCGAAACCCATCAGGTCGCCGTCATTCTGATAGCAGGTCGTTGCCGAAAGATTGTCTATGTCGGACGCAGGCGGCTCCGTCTCAATCCCCTGTAGGCCACTCGTCTCTGACTCCGCGCTTCCCTGCGAGCCTGCGCAGCCGCTCATTCCACCGATCAGCAGACTGAGCACAAGAAGCAAACCGATCCATCGTCTCATTGGTATCGCCTCCTATTCATTATGTTATGCATCTATGAGTAAGACGCTGCACATCTGAAAATGTTCCCATAATTTGAAAAACTGCGCTGAAGGAACTTCAGCGCAGTCAGCGTGTCAAAAAACCTTTTTTGACACGCTGGCAGGCTATCAAGAAAGTTCGG
>CABQNH010000050.1 GCA_902465435.1 uncultured Eubacteriales bacterium
TGTCCAAGGTGTTTTTTCGTTCATGTTCTCGTTGTTTAATTTACAAGGTACAACCGGTTCACAGAATTCGGAATCCTCGGAAGCATTTGCAACCTCAACCGCTGCGAACTTTTTTATTATATTGTGCTTTCGATCATTTGTCAAGAACTTTTTCACATTTTTACGAAAATGTTTTCTGTTTTTGACTTCTCACTCAAGCGCCCGCTTATATTATCAAATTTTTTCCCGTTTGTCAAGGATTTTTTCACTTTTTGCACCGTTTTTTTCTTTTCCTACAGATAGTAGCACAAGCGGAAGAACACCCCAAAATATGGCCACTCCAAGCAGGTAAACCGACTGTGGAAGCCAATTCCCCGCCAGCACCAGCGCGCCGCCCGTAAAAAACTGCCCCCACTGCACGGCTTTCGGCGGGCAGGCGGGCGCCATTGTCAGCACGAGCCGACGGGCAGCTGCGGCAAAGAGCGCCAGAAGTGCAAAATAGGCCGCGTTGACGGCGGCGGAAACGACCGCCTCAAAGCGCTCCATCACACCGAACAGGCTGAGGGATTTTGTCATTACGCCAAACGGGAACGCATCAGACGCGGCGACCTCCGGCGAAATGCTGCCTGCGGTAACGGCGGACGCCAGCACCGCGAAGGCCGCGACGGCGATGGACCAACCAAGCGGCGAATGCCGCCGTGCGCCCTGCGGAAAATACACAAGAAGCGAGGCCAGCAAAAACGACGGAAGCGCCGCGCCAAGCCCACGCCACGAAAAGCGCGGCCGCAGAAAGCGAAGCGTCAGATCCGGCAGCGAAAAGACCAGCACGGCCGCAAAAATCGCCGTGCAGAACAAAAACGCCACGCACAGCGCGCGCAGCAGCGCCCGTTCGCCCTGCCCGGCCGCCCAGACCGCTGCAGCCCAGGTCAACAGCGAGATCACGGGGACGGCACGCGCGCCGTCATAAATTCGCTCGCAGGCCTCCGCCGTCCGGCCTGCGGCAAGCAGCAGCCACAGAGCGCTTACGGCCAGAAGCAGCCTTCCCCACCCTTCGCCGCAGACCTGAAGGCACAGGGCGCCGTAGGGAAGCGCATTTTTCCTGCGCAGGCGCTCCAGCAGCAGAAAGAACGCCATTCCGAACAGCGCGGCCGCCGCGACGCTCAAATAAGGAAGGCTGGGAAGCCAAAACGCGATCGGCGCCGCCATTGCCAGCACAAGCGCCGCATACTGCTGCCGATCCGACAAGCTATGCATTCTCGATCACCCACCCCGTCTGCGTTCGTTCGACATAAGGAATCCGCGCATGCTCGCCGCGCAGCAGCGCCGCCCGCAATCGGCCGACGGTCATTTTTCCGTCTCTTGCGCGCAGATACTCTCCAAGCTGCGTGGCATCGGCATCCGACTCCGACGTCAGATAAATCGCTGCGGCGGGTCGAAACACATCCGCCCTGGCCAATTCCTCCAAAAGGCTCCGGTCGTTGGACACGACACGCTCCGCCGTCTGCAAATATACCTCCCCGGCCGCCGTTCTTTTCAGGTCGTCCAGCGCGTCGCCGCAGCTTTCGCCCGCGCCGCGCAGCCCCTCGTCGCCGGACAGCAGAACGCGATCCCCCATCCGAATCGCCAGCACCGTCTGAACCGGCAAAAGCTTGGCGACATCCGTACTTTGAAACGGCAGCAGCCCTGCCGTCGAAGCGGCGATCGCCGCAAGCAGCATTGCAATTACTTTTTTCATACCTTACCTCTGCTTTCGTAGATCCTGCGGATGCAGGCGCGGATCCCGCAGCTTCTGCGTCACCAGCCGCGGGCGCACAAGCTTGCTTGTCCCCGCAACGTCGGCAAAGGGGTCAAGATAGGCCAGCCCCATCGAGGACAGCCCCGCCAGATGGACGAGCAGCACCAATGCGCCAAGCGTCACGCCGAAAATTCCCGCAAGGCTTGCGCAGACGGCCAGAACAAAGCGCCAAATGCGGATGGCATCGGAAAAATCCCTGCCCGGCAGCACAAAGCCGCAGATGCCTGCAATCGACACGACGATCAGCGCCGCCGGAGAAACAAGCTTGGCCTCCACCGCCGCCGTCCCGACGACAAGTCCGCCGATGATGGACACCGTCTGACCGATGGACTGCGGCAGGGACAGCCCCGCCTCCTGCAGCAGCTCAAACGCGACGAGCAGAGACAGCACCTCAAACACCGTGGGAAACGGCACAAATTCCTTGCTTTCAATAATGGCGAGCAGCAGCTTGGTTGGGATCATCTGCTGATGAAACGCCGCCATTGCGGCATAAAGTGCCGGCAGGAACAGCGACAGCAGCAGCGCGGCATAGCGCAGCACCCGCACGCAGCTCGCCGCCATATAGCCCATGCCGGTATCCTCCGGTGAGGTCATGAGATAAGCAAGATCGACCGGCAGGAGATAGCCCAGCGGCAGGCCGTCCACCAGAAGGCCGACGCGCCCCGCCAAAAGGCCCTGGCAGAATTTATCCGTCCGCTCCGTATATTGAAGGAGCGGAAACGCCGTCCTGCGCGAGCCGGTCACATACTCCTCCACCGCGGCGGGAGAAAGCAGTCCCTCGATTTGCAGAGACGCCAGTCTTGCCTTCACTCGCGCGACCAGCTCCGGATCCGTCAGCCCCTCCACAGACAAAACGCCGACGTTCGTCAGCGTCCGCTCGCCGACGACCGTTTCAAAAATTCGCAGCGCAGGCGTCCGCAAATGCCGGCGGATCAGGCTGGTGTTCGTGCGGATCGTCTCGGTAAAGGCGTCCTTTGCTCCCTTGACGGTATTTTCGACCTCAGGCGCCGACGGCGAGCGCTTTTCGGATGTTTTGTCCTCAAACGCAATGGCACCGACACCCGGAAAGAGTACCACGCAGAATCCATTGACCAGCTTATGCGCCGCCGCATCGAGATCCTCGCAGGCATCGGCAACGGAATTATAGACCACGCCGTCGAGCGCATTTTGATAAAGCGCCTGCATGGAATCGCCCTGAAGCCGCTCGGCCAGCGGCTTGAATACGAAGTCCGAAATATCGCCGCCGGAGGTCAGCCCGTCGATGGCATAGGTATAGAGCGTCTGCCCGCAAATGCGCAGGACGCGGATATTGAAATCCGCCGCGCCGTCAAAAAGAGCGCGCAGCTTCTCGTCCGACCAGCAGGTTTCCCGTTCCGCCATAAAAATCACCTCTGCGCTACTTTTCCACGCAGAGGCAAAAATATTCAAAAAAGTCGCGTAAAACCGCTCTGCTTCAATACCGCAGGCAGCGCTGCATGCGCGCCTCCGCACGGCGCAGCGTCCGCGAGACGGTGGACTTGTTCACGCCGAACTCCTCGGCAAGCTGAATGATCGTCTTATTCTCCAAATAATAGCCAATCACGGTGCGCCGCTGCGCGGCCGTCAGCTCGTTTTCAATCACGTTTGCCAATCGTTTTTTCTGCACCTCCTTGGGCAGCTTCGGGCCAAGATAGCCATTAAAGCGTATAGTTCGCATTACGTGCATAACCCCTTTCATAATAGCGTGCCGTTAACTCCGTCAGCTCGTTCATTTGCTGCAGCATCGGCGTAAGCTGTTTGATGCGAAATTTCAGCTGCCTGCGTTGGTCCGCGTCTTCCTCCCGACGCAGCGCGGCGCGCAGCTCGCGCAGACGCGTCCGCAGAAGCTGCGCCGCGTAAGCATAATCCTCCGACAGCTCCCGCAGCGTCATTCCTCCACCTCCTTATCCATTGCCACGAACCCGTCTGAAGCGAAAAGAATCCGCCGTGCGCAGCGTTCACACAGAATATTCCCGTGCAGCCAGATCACGCGTGAGCTTGCAAAAATCTCCCGCTCGCATTGGGAGCAGTGCGCCACCACCGGCTCCGCCTGCACGTCCCGCAGGCGGAGCGGCACGGTCACACCGATCCAAAACGTTTCTGCCATTTGATCCCCCCATTCCTCGTTCTCGTCATTATTCGTGGTTTTTCATCCGTAATTTTGCATTTTCTGGATGTTATATCTATTTTTATTTGTATTTTTTTTTCCAGTTATTGCCATAACCACACGATGAGTGTACTACACAAATTGTGGTATGTCAAGCATTTTTTTCAAGTCGCCTAAAAAAACCAAAATGTGCGCTGCGAATGTGGTAAATTTGTGCCGAGGTGATAGGCTATGTTGGGCGCAAGAATTGCAGCGCTGCGGCAGCAGGCCGGACTTTCCCAGCAGGCTTTGGCCAGGCGGCTGCGCGTCAGCAGCAGCGCCGTCGGAATGTATGAGCAGGGACGGCGCACGCCGCCGGCCGAAACACTGCTCGCACTGGCGGAGGTCTTCGGCGTGACAACAGATTTTCTTTTAACCGGCTCGCCGTCGGAACGGGATCTGCCGGCCGTTCGCGCGTTGTTTGCAGCTGCGGCACGGCGAATGGAGGGCAGCGTCCGCCTGCGCGGAAGCGACGGCCGCGTTCGTGAGCTGAACTGCGAGGATCTGGCGCTGCTGTTTGCCGCCCTCTTGACGGACGACGCCGCAATCTGATAAAATAACCGCAGACAAGCGAAGGGAGGTCTGCGGTTATGGGGGAAGCGTTCATGCGCGAAGCGCTGCGGCTCGCCGCCGAGGCGGCGGCAGACGGCGAGGTTCCGGTTGGATGCGTCATTACGCTCGGCGACCGGATCGTCGGACGCGGCCGCAATCGTCGCGAAAAAGCAAAAAACGCGTTGTGCCACGCGGAAATTGAGGCCATTAACGAGGCCTGCCGGACGCTGGGCGGCTGGCGGCTCTGGCAATGCGACCTGTACGTCACGCTGGAGCCTTGTCCCATGTGCGCCGGCGCAATTCTGAATGCCCGGATCGTGCACGTTTTTTACGGCGCGCAGGATGCAAAAAGCGGCTCGGTCGGCTCGGTCATCGATCTGTTTTCGCTGCCCTATACGCACCGCCCGCAGGTGCAGAGCGGCGTTCTGGAGGAGGAGTGCCGCGCGCTGCTTTCCGACTTTTTCCGCGCGCTGCGCGAAAAAAGAAAGGAGCTGACGCCATGATCCAGGATATTGCGCCCTCCAAATTTGACAATGCGTTTCGCATGCTTTCTCCGCGGCCGGAGGATTACGCGCTGCTCTACGGTGAACAGGGCGTTTTGGCCTCCCTGACACCGTGTCTGCGTCTGCCGCAGATCGGTGCGCTGCCGCCGCTTCCTCTGCGCTACGCCTTTTCCATTGACGAGCGCCGTTACTTTCTTGGTGACGCGAAGGCAATTTCTCCCTTTGGGGACTACCGCTTCGTTGCCTCGCGCGATTACCGTCTTCTGTCGCCGCAGGACACGGCCTTTGCCTGCGCCGTCGGGGAATCGCTGCACCGCTGGTATCGCGGAACGTGCTTTTGCGGCGTCTGCGGCACGAGGATGCAGGACTCAGAGACGGAGCGCGCACGGGTCTGCCCGCACTGCGGCAGCACGGTCTATCCCAAGATCTGCCCTGCCGTGATCGTCGCCGTGACGGATGGCGACCGCCTGCTTCTGACCAAATACGCGGGGCGCGCCTTCCGGCGCTATGCACTCATTGCCGGCTTCAACGAAATCGGCGAGACGATCGAACAGACCGTACATCGCGAGGTCTATGAGGAAACCGGTCTGTATGTGCGCGCACTCCGGTTTTATAAATCGCAGCCGTGGGTGCTGACGGACAGCCTGCTTCTGGGATTCTACGCCGAGCTGGACGGCTCCGACGCCGTCCGGCTGCTCGACGGGGAGCTGAGCGAGGCGCAGTGGTTTTCCCGTGACGCGCTGCCGGACGACTTTTCCCCGATCAGCCTGACCGGCGAAATGATCACGCGCTTCCGCGACGGCAAAAAGGCTCCGGCAAAGGCGGAAACGGCTTCCCACCCTTGAGCCGCGCCGACGATTTGCATACGAAACACGCCGTTGGCCGCTTTCGCTTTTTGCTGCGGCACCCCGCTTTTTATCAGGAAATGCCTTGCGCCTACGGCCGCAGTCTGCGCATTCCCTGCACTCGCTTCACGGAGCGCCCATCTCACCTTATTATGACACTGCATCGACGCATCCGCGCCCTTCCCCGTGTGGCGGAACACTGCCGATTGACAACGCTTTCCCCGTATGATACAATCCTTCCTGTTTCGAAGGAGGGGTAACGATGCAGCAAAAAAAATCCACCTTTACTGTAAAGCGGCTTGCCTACTGCGGGTTTTTCGCCGCGCTTTTGACCATCTGTGCATGGATGACCGTACCGTCTACCATTCCCTTTACCATGCAGACCTTCGCCGTTTTTTTGACGGCCGCGCTGCTTGGCTGGAAGCTCGGCAGTCTCTCCGTGCTGGTCTATATTTTACTCGGCGCAGTCGGCGTTCCGGTTTTTTCCGGCTTTCGCGGCGGCTTCGGCGTGCTGCTCGGCACGACCGGTGGCTACATCGTGGGCTTTCTGGTTTCGGCGCCCGTCACCGCACTTTTGATCAATCGCCTTGGGCGGACGCTTCCCGCACTATGCCTCGCTATGTTGGCCGGTCTTGTCGTTTGCTACGCCTTCGGCACCGTTTGGTTTCTGCTGGTCTATACGCATAATACCGGCGCCATCGGCATTCACATTGTGCTGAGCAAGTGCGTTTATCCGTATATTCTGCCGGACTGCGCAAAAATTCTTTTGGCCGCTCTGCTGTCTCGCCGCTTAAAGCGTTTTGTAACACTCTAAAGAGCTTCTGCAAAGCATAACCATTGATTCCGTATGTTCCATGCAAGAAAAGCACCGCCTGAAGTCAGATTCCCCTGACCTCAGGCGGTGCTTTTTCAACCGTATCATTAAAAATAAATAAAACCCTTTCGGAAGCGCCGCATTCCTGCGCCGGCTCGCTTCGCCTCGTTCCTTCCATCCATTACCCCATGCACAGGCTGCGGAACAGCCGCTTTGCGACATCCCAGAAGGTCAGCTTCTCCACCTCCTGCGGGCTGATAATCGGGATTTCCTTCAAAATCTCTCCCCCGGCGGAAATCGTCAGCGTACCGACCCGCTGTCCGGCGGCGATCGGCGCGTCAAGCTGCTCCTCCAGCGTGACGCTGCGCTCCACCTGCGACTGCTTGGCCTTGTCGATCAGGATCTTATCCCGATTCTGCAGCTCCGGCGTGATGCTGTCCTGCCTGCCCAGCCGCACCGGGATGGGCGTGAGAGAGACGTCCGTATCCGGCGTCACCAACGCATAGTTTGCAAAGCCGTAATCCAGAAGCGCCTTCGCCGACTCAAAGCGATCCGTGGAGCTGGCGCAGTGCAGCACGACCGCGATCAGTTCGATCCCGTCGCGCTCCGCCGAGGCAGACAGACAGTGCCCGGCCTTCGAGGTATAGCCGGTCTTAAGCCCGGTTGTACCCTTATAAAAACGCACCAGCTTGTTGGTATTGGACAGGCCGAACTGCCCGCCCCGCACGGTGTCCATCCAGATCGTCGTATAGTCCCGGATTTTCTCGTGCTTCAAAAGCTCCCTCGACATAACGGCAATGTCACGCGCCGTCGTCAGATGCTCCGCCGCTGCGGCTTCATCGTCCAGTCCGGTACAATTGACAAAATGGGTGTTTGTCATACCGAGGCTGTTTGCCCGTTCGTTCATCAATGCCACAAAGGCGCGCTCGCTGCCCGCGACATGCTCCGCCAGCGCGGTCGCGCAGTCGTTGGCGGAGGATACGACCACCGACTTGAGCATCTCGTCCATCGACATCTGCTCCCCCGGCTTGAGGTAAACCTGACTGCCGCCCTTGGCCGCTGCGGCATCGGAGGCCACAACGCTGTCGTCCATGCTGATTTTTCCGGAATCCAGCGCTTCCATGACCAGCAGCAGCGTCATGATTTTTGTGACCGACGCAGGCGGCAGCACCTCGTCGGCATTTTTTTCGTACAGTACGGTCCCGGTTGCCGCATCGATCAAAATGGCAGACGGCGCGGCAATGTCCAGCGGCTCCTCTGCCCGCGCAGCGGGCGCCGCGCACCACAGGCACGGCAGGAGCAGCGCAAGGCACAGCGCAAAGCTGCACATTCTCCTCATAAAAATCAACCCCTTTGCTACTTTACGGTACAAGCGTATGCGCCTGTCCGCGGGGTTATGCCCCGCAGGCAGGCGCAAGACTGTCAATAATTATCTTTGCCGTATGGGCTCGCCTCAAAGGCTCCCTGAATTTTCAGCTTCCCATCTCTTCTTGGGCCAAAGTCTCCTCGTCGCCATGAAGATAGATCTTCCGGATTTCCCGTCTTCCGCACCAGACAAGCGCCCAGCAGGCCGCCATGGTCACTCCGGCAAAGAGGGTAACACAGATGCGATAGTCTAATATTTCGCCCAGCGCGCCAATCAGCAGGCTGAACACAGCGGCGGAGGCCGTTGCCACCATGGTATAAAGCGCCAAAACGCGCGCGCGCATTGCATCGGGAATATAACGCTGCACGGCGGCCTCGCGCAGCGTTGCGCTGTTCGTGCCGAGATAGCCGACCAGCGCACGGTTGACCAGCATTGCAGGATACGGCAGCCACAAAAGGAGCATGTCCATCGCCTCGTAAATCTGGTAGATCAAAAAAGCAACGCCGAATTTTTTCTTTTTGGGGATCTGCACATGATATTGCGTCAGGCCGCCAAGCGAACGTCCCAAGAATTCGCCCACACTGAAAAAGGAATACATCGTTGCCGTCAGCCCGGGCATGGTGCGGAAAAACGCAACCAGCATAGGCGAATAGCCCGTCGCCACGCCGCTCGTGACCGCCATGTAGCCATACAGGCTGCGCAGGCCGCGCTCCTGCCGCAGATAGCGCAGCGCCTCGCGAATATCCTGCCGCCACAGCCGCAGAGAATAGTGCTTTTGCTCCATGCGGGAGCGCTCCTCCATGCGAATGCCGCTCTCGACCACGGCCGCAAGAATCGACAGTGCGCCCTGTCCCAGCAGGATGATCGCGACCCCGAGATGCGTAAACAGCACGGCTGAAAGCGGCAGCAGCAGCGTGCGCAGCACGGGATAAAGCGTCGCGGAAACAGCGTAGCCCTTTTCCTCCAGACCCTCCGGGATCAAATTCGGGAATATGCTGTTATAGGCCAGCTCGTCAAACGCGCCCAGCATAGCCAGCAGCAGCGAAAAGCCAAGATAGCCGACATAGGAAAAGCGAAACCGCAGCAGATACAGTCCCGCCAGCGCATACAGGACGCCCGCAAGCGCGTCGCCCGCCACCAAAAACGGCTTGCGCGGCAGGCGATCCATCCACGGCGCAATCAGAACCGGTACCAGCAGCCCGGGCACAAGCTGAATGGCCACGACCAGCGCGGCGGCCAATGTGCTTCCGGTCTCGTCAAAAACAAGAAACGACAGCGCAAAGCTGCCCGCAATTCCGCCGACCGCGCCAAGTGCCGTTGCGGTCATGAGAAGCGTAAAATTCTTCGTCCACAGGGTTTTCTTCATCTTTTCATGCATCATAAAGCCATCTCACAAGGCGGCTTTATCTGGTTTCCTTTCATAAAAGTGATGCTGCGGGAGGAACTGCTTGCATTATAATCACCGCAGCATCCGTTGGCAAGAAAAAATATCCCACGCCCTGAAGAAAAGATAGTCTGTCGTTTTCGAGAGTTTTCCCGGCATCGCAGGTCTTACCCACATACACCTTACGCATTGCGGGAAAATCACCCCGCATAGGAAACGCGAGGGCGGGCGGCGGGGTGCCTGCGGCAAGCGGCGTGAGGGAGTCAGGGGAGAGGAACAGAAAGTTTTTTCTGAATATTTTTTCAAAATGCAGAGAAGAAGGGAAC
>CABQNH010000051.1 GCA_902465435.1 uncultured Eubacteriales bacterium
TTCCGAACTTTCTTGATCGTCTGTCAGCGTGTCAAAAAGGTTTTTTGACACGCTGTGGTGCCGGGCAGAAAGCCCGGCACCAATACTTATTTTAATTGAAAAAGGAACGACTGACTGCGCTGACGGGCACGTCAGTTTGTCTCATCCCAGAGAAAGCCGAGATAAATGAGGATGCCGGCGCAGACCCAGAAATAGACCATCATATACGGCTCCTCAAAAATGTTTTCGAAGAAGCAGTGCGTCAGCACGCCGCACAAGCCGGCCAGAATGCCTGCCGGGAGGGGAGCGCGCGTACCATGCTTTCTGCGGATGCAGGCTTTCGCACCGCAGAAGAGCAGAATGGCCATCATACCGACAAAGAAAATCAGGCCGAGATAGCCGTTTTCGGTCAAAATCTTCATGTAATAGTTATCTACATAAAAATAGGTGAGCGAAGCGATCGGCTTGAACTGCATGGCAATTGCGCCGCCGAACATGCCGAAGCCGACGCCAAACCACTTATCCTCCCGATACAGGTAGGAGAGCGCCTGCTCCCAGCGGACGCTGCGGCCGCCGCGCGCCGCCGAGGCGGCATATTCCGGCGAAAAGAGATAGCCGATGCGGCTTGCCACAAAGGGCAGGAAGAGGGAACACACGCCCGCCAGCAGCATCAAAAAGAGCAGGCGGCGGTCAACCAGCAGGGAGAAGACCACTACGGCGACAACCAGTCCGACCCAGGCGCCGCGCGACATGGTGAACAGGCAGGAAAGGCACATGCACAGTGCGCAGACCCAGAAAAGAAGCTTTTTGCGGTTGTCACGCGCCGAGTAGGCAAGGCCGACGGTGATCGGTGCGAACAGAACAAGGAAGTCGCCCATAATATTGGGGCTGCCGAAGATGGAAAACACGCGCGTGCGTACCGCACCCTCGGAGGCGTCGGTCCACGAGGCGGGGATCGGAACGGCAATGATGTACTGATAAATGCCGTGCAGCGCGATGAGCGTTGCTGCTGCGACCAGCGTGTGAACGAGAAGAGTAACGTCGCGGTCATTACGCAGAAGCCGCGTGATAATATAGAACCAGAGCAGGTACTGCATGGTGGCGCGGTAGCCTGCAATGGCGACCTGCGGGAAGGGATGCACGCAGAAAAGCAGCGCTGCGCCGACCAGAAGGAAGGCGCCGACCGAAAGGTCGACGCTGTTTAAGCGGCTCCTTACGGGCTTGCGCGCCGTGATGCGTGTGAGCGCGATCCAGAAAAGACCGAAGAACAGGAAAAGCTCGTCCCACACGGAGGAAAACACGGGAAGCGGAAGCACATCGCGCAGCAGGCAGTCGATCAGGCCGTAAACGCCGACGCCGTAGAGAATCGCGCCGGTAACGCCGGAGGCAAAGAGCCAGCCGAGCAGAACGCTTTCGCGCAGCCGGAGAAAAAGCGCGCGGCAGAGCCGATAAAGCATGGATTCCTTCCATCGCGCCGCAAGGCCGTCGGCATGCCGATACACCGAAGCGTGAAAGCGGTCGAGCGCCGCGCGCAGACCGGACTGCGCAGCGGGATCGTCTCGCCGCAGCAGGCGCATAAGAAGACTGTGCGCCAGCGACTGCCGCCGCAGCGCGGTCAGGCGGCGGTGAAAGCGGCCGAACGGTCCGTCGGCAAGCCATACCGCGATCCATGCAAGCAGCCGGTAAAGAAGGCTGTCATGCCAGAGCTTAGTCATCCAGAACCTCCATATTGAGCACCGTGCCGTTCAGATAAACCAGCGATGTGCGGATGGCAAAGCTTGCGCCTACACTGAGCCGCTGCGTATCGACATAGATGCCCTGCGCGGAAAAGACGGCCTCCGCCTCAATGGTGATGCGGCTGTCCGTGCGAACCGGGGAGGCAAAACCCTCGGAAATATAGTGCGGGATCAACTCGACATTGGTGATGCTGGCGTCGAGGACCTTGCCGTCATAGTTCAGCTGCTTGTTTTGGCTGTCGATCAGAAATTGAACGGATTCGGTGGGATTGTCGGAGCAAAGCACATCGAAGCGAATTCTCCGCGTTACCTCCGCGGCAGATGCTGCAGAGGAATCCTCAATCAGATCGGAGATGGGGTTCGGGCCGGAAGCTGTGCTTTCGGCGGGACTGCTGCCGAATTTTTTCCAGCCGACAAGGGCAAGAAGCGCAACGAGCAGCACGATAACGCAGTAATCCACAATGTTCAGCTTTTTCCGGGAATGATTTTCTTTTGATTTCATAAAAGCCTCCTGATTTGATGAGATAATGTTTGCTTCTGAGGGAAATGTGTTATATAATAACCTAGTGTCAGTTGACAAGGGCATACACGGTTTTTTACAGGGCAAAACGACGTCTGGCGTCGTTATCCTCGTGGGCGGGCGCCAGCCCGCCTGTCTCGTCTGCCTTGCCAGCCGCCGTCTGTCCTCCGTGAAAAACTCCGAAGGACTTGCCGGCCGGTCTGGGGCGTTGCCTGCAAGGCAGAGGACGATCCCGCAGCAGGCGGCGTTCCAGTCCGGCCCGCAAGCGTGTCTGCCCTTGTCAACTGACGCTAGATACGGCATAAATCACGACACCGAGAGAACGCAGTCCGCAAACATGGTCATTATATGCGATTTGCCGTAGATTTGCAAGAGGTACTTGCGATATACGCGGCCTTTTGCGGAACAAAGAACCGCGAAGACGGGAGATACAGAGAATTATGAGGGTCATTCATTTGATATCCGGCGGCGACGTCGGCGGGGCAAAAACGCACGTTTTATCCCTCCTGCAGGGACTTAACCGCACGGAAGAGGTGCATCTTGTCTGCTTTATGGAGGGAGACTTCGCAAACGAGGCGCGCCAGCGCGGCATTCCTACGACGGTTCTGCAGGACGTCGGCGTGCGGCAGGCGTGCAGGCGCATTCTCGCCATGATCGCGCATGGCGGCTACGAGGTCATCCACTGTCACGGCAGCCGTGCCAACATGATGGGCGCGTTTCTGCGCGGCCGGGCGGGGATCCCGGTCGTCTCGACGATCCACAGCGACTATCGGCTGGATTATCTGGGACGTCCGCTTGCCGCGATGACCTACGGCGTGATCAACAAGCTGGCGCTGCGGAAGCTGGACTATTGGATCGGCGTGTCCGATCCGACGACGGAGATGCTGATCCGGCGCAATTTCCCGGTGCAGCGGATTTTTACCATCTATAACGGCGTGGACTTTTCCCGCCCGGAGCCGAAGCAATCGCGCGAGGCGTTTCTGCGCGGCGTCGGCATCGAACCGCAGGAGAATACGGTGGTGTTCGGTATTGCGGCAAGAATTTCGCCGGTTAAGGATATGACGACGCTGGTCAAGGCGTTTTCCGTCGCCGTGCAAAGCTGCCCGCAGATTCGGCTTCTCATTGCGGGCGACGGTGAGCAGGCAGAGGAGCTTCGCGCTCTGGCGGCGCAGAGCTGCCCGGAGGGGTCGGTCGTATTCCTCGGCTGGATGCAGGATACGGACAGCTTTTATCAGGCGCTGGACGTTAATGTGCTGACCTCGCTGTCCGAAACGTTTCCCTATGCGCTGACCGAGGGCGCGATGCGCCGCTGCGCGACCATCGCTTCGCATGTCGGCGGCATTCCCGAGCTGATCGACGACGGCGTAAACGGCCTGCTGTTTCCGGCGCGCGATGTGCAGAAGCTTGCGCAGCATATGATCCTGCTGTCGGAAAATGCGGCGCTGCGGCGCACCATGGGCGAGCTGCTTTATGAAAAAACCAAGAAGTTCTTTTCCGTGGAAGCTACGGTTTCCACACAGAAGGAAATCTACCGCACCATTCTGCGGAAGACCGCGCGCCTGCAGCGGCGGCGCGACGGCGTTATGATCTGCGGCGCTTATGGCAAGGGCAACAGCGGAGACGAGGCGATTTTGAGCGCAATCGTGGCACAAATGCGGGAAATTGATCCGGATATGCCGCTTTATGTAATGTCAAGAGATCCGAAGGAGACGGAGGTCACGGCAAGAATTCCCGCGGTCCACTCCTTCAATCTTCCGAAAATGCTGCACTGTATGCGAAAGACGAAGCTGTATCTGAGCGGCGGCGGCAGCCTTTTGCAGGATGTGACAAGCTTCCGTTCGCTCCTGTATTATCTGGGGAGCATCCGCCTTGCCAAGCATTGCGGCAACCACGTTATGCTCTATGGCTGCGGCATCGGTCCCATTACCCGAACGTTCAGCCGCAGGCTAACGGCGCGGACGCTCAACGCCTGCGCGGAGATGATTTCCCTGCGCGATCCCGCGTCGGTCGAGGAGCTGCGCAGCCTTGGCGTGGATCGGCCGCAGATCGTGCTGGCGGCCGATGTGGCGCTTTTGATGCAGGCGGTTCCTGAATATGAGGAAAAGAGCTATTTCCTGCGCTGCGGCCTGCGCGAGGGCGAGCGTTATATTCTTTTGGCCGTGCGCCCGTGGAAGGGCTTTAACGAGAAGGTCGGCGCATTTGCGGCGGCGGCCGATTATGCGGCGCGCGCCTACGGCCTGAAGCCAATCCTTCTTGCCATGGAGCCGGGCAGCGACCTGCGCGCGGCGCGGCAGGTGTCCGCACGCATGAAGACGGAGCATTTGATCTTATCCTCGGAGAACGGCAGCCTGACGGTCAGCCTTCTGCGCCGGATGGAGCTTGTCGTTTCCATGCGGCTGCATGCCTTGATCTTTGCAGCGGGGCAGGGCGTGCCGGTGATCGGCGTGGTGTATGACCCGAAGATCTCAGGCTTTCTGGAATATCTGGGGCAGGATCTCTATCTGCCGCTGCAGTCGCTCAACGAGGCCAATTTGGAGGACTTGATCGACGGGGCAATCAGCACGGCGATTGCGGAAAAGGCGTCGGTGGAGCAGCTCCGCGCGCTGGCAGGGAAAAACGCGGAGCTGGCGAGAAAAATACTGGAGGAAGAGGAATGAAACAGATCGTGTGCCTGTCCACCTCGCCGTGGTATCCCATCCCGACGAGAAAGCAGCAGGTCATGCAGCGCATCGCCGATGCGAAGGTACTGTATTTTGACCCGCCTGTGACGTGGCTTGCGCCGCTGCGCGACGCCGCTGCGCGTGTAAAGCTGCGGCAATATAAGAAGCAGCCGGTGCAGGCGAAGGAAAACGTGCTGGTGTTCAGTCTGCCGCCCGTTCTTCCGTTCTTCAATAAGTTTCGCTGGATCAACCGCCTGAATCAGAGGAAAACGGCTCGCTTTGTGAAAAAGAAGATGCGAGAGAACGGATTTGAGAATCCGGTTCTCTGGACCTATTCTCCGTCCTCGTGCGACGCGGTTTCCCACATTCCGCACCGCGCGGTCGTGTATGACTGCGTCGACCGGCATTCGGCCTACGGCGGACTGATGAATCCTGCGGTCGTGGATGAAATGGAGCTTTGTCTGGCGAAGCAGGCCGATCGGGTGTTTGCCACGGCGACGCGTCTTGCTGAGCGGCTGCAGACGGTCAACGAAAGGACGACCTGCCTTCCGAACGGCGCAAATTATGCGCGCTTTTCGCAGGCGGCACAGCCGCAGCCGACACCCCCGGAGCTTTCTGTGCTTCCCGGGCCGATCATCGGCTTTGTCGGCGCGCTGCAGGCCTGCATCGAGTATGAGTTTGTGCGCTATGCCGCAGAAAACCGTCCGGCGTGGAGCTTTGTGTTTATCGGCGGCGAGAAGCCGGGTGTGGATCTCTCCGCGCTGAAGCGCCTGAAAAATGTGCATTTTCTCGGGCTGAAGCCGAATGAGCAGCTTCCCCGGTATCTTTCCCATTTTGACGTTTGTCTGAATCTTTTCGACGCGAGCGATTTGTCAAAGGACGTCAGCCCGTTGAAATTCTATGAATATCTCGCAACCGGAAAGCCCATCGTCTCCACGCCGCAGCCGGAGCAGGTGCTTGCTTATCGCAGCCTCATTGAGATTGCCGACAGCCGCGAGGCCTTTGTCGAGGCGTGTGAGCGGGCGCTTTCGGATCAGGGGCAGGAGCGCAAGGCACTGCGTATGGCCGAGGGCGCGAAGTGCTCGTGGGATTCCCGCGTGGCGCAGATGTGCCGGATCTTGCAGCAGGACGGGATTTTTTAATCAGGGGTTCCTTAAGGCAACACCGCACAATTGCGTCTTCGCGCTTCGGCGGATCTTTTCCGCCAATTCTGCGGTTTGAAAAGTTTGAAATACATACAGTATTCCTGTACTTTTCAATCCTTGACTTGATGAAAAATCACTCGCCGAATCAGCTTGTTGAATTGCGCAGTGCTGCTTAAAAAAGGGGGCTGCCTCAAAATGATTTTTTACAAATCATTTTGAGGCAGCCCCCTCAGACTGTCCATAAGGTCCATAACCGTCAAAACGGAAAAAAATTCTGAGCATTTTTATCTGAAGCAGATCCATTCCGCTTTGGAAAGAATGCAATAAATTCAGTTTGTTAGGATGATAGAGGATATCTGCTGCTTTGACTTGCTTCGGAACTTTCTTGATAGCCTTTTTGCCTTCTTTGCGCGAAGCTACAGCGCTGCGGCGCGGGCAAATTTGCTCAGCGGCTCAACGTGCAGGTTATGCCGTGCCATCAGTTCGTCGGCAAAGGCCAGCATTTTCTCCGGACTTCCGCGATCCAGTTCCAGCTCGATCTCGCAGAATTCCTGCTTTGCGTCCCCGCGAAACAGCTCGCCGCTGTCACCGGAGAGGACGCAGCGGCTCCGGTCGGAAAAGCGCAGATAGGCGTAGCGCCGCACGAAGCGCGCGCCGCAGGTCGGAAGGAGCGGCTGCCCGGCAGTGAGCGAGCGCAGCGCCTGCGGCGCGCCGAGCCGGATCAGCTCCGGAATTGCGGCCTGCGGATCGTCGGACGCACATTCCCATTCGCCGCGGGTCAGCCCGTCGCCCTCGGGCGGCGTTTTAAAGCAAACGATCGAGGCTTCGCCCTCCAAACGGCGGCGCAGCATCCAGTGCCGTGCGTGCAGCGCGCCGTCCTGCGTGTCAAAATAGGCGGTTTCCATCGGCGTCAGCCCCCAGAAGCTTTTCACCAGCGCGGAAATTTGCGGGTCTGTGAGAATTTGCTCCAGTGCGGCCGGGCTGTCAACATGCAGCTTGATTTCCAATTCCTTTCCCATTTGTCTCCTCCTTGTGCCCCGGGCGGCTCTGCTTCCAGCCTTTTGCAGGGAAGCGGATTATATTCTGTGAATACTATAGCGCAGAAAACACGCGGATGCAAGGAAATCTCCGCTGAATTTCCAGTGGAGCGAACGTGCGGGAGAGGCTGAACGCGGGCAGCCTGCGGCAGGCTGCCGCAAACGGCGCGCTTCTGCCGTGCAGGGAGCCTCCGAATCCGGTCCCCATGGCGCGCGGCATTTTTGCCCGCGCGATTTCCCAGACCTATTTCCCGACAGTTTCTTTCGCTGCCGCATGCTACAATGGGACAAAATGATGGGGAGATGGAACAAATGAGAGGATCAATTCCGGAGCAGGCTGTGCTTGCACGCAGATTTCGCGGACTGTTGGAGCGCTGCCGCGCGCATCCGTTGGCCTATCCCGCCGCGCGCTGCTGCGGCTGCTTCCTCCTGAGCTATGTGTTAACGGCCTGCTCGCTCGGCAACACGCCGCAGCCCTTTGCGGCGGCGTTTTTGGCCGTGGTGGAGTTTGGATTTCCCAGCACATTTTCCGTTCTTGGCTGCTGCATCGGCTATCTTCGCTTCTGGGGGATTGATCTCGCGCTGGAAATGCTGGCGGTTTCCATTCTGGTTTTTGCGGCGACGGGCATTTTTCACGGGACACCCGCGGTAGAAACGCCCGCGTTTGGAAGCGTGATGGCCGCCATGATGACGGCGGTGGTCGGCGTCGTGTTTCTGCTTGACGGGACGCAGGCGGCGTTTACGGTCCCCGGCTATTTCCTGCGGGTCCTGCTTGCGGCGCTGTGCCCTCTGGCGTTTCATGCCGCAGTATTCTGCCGGGCGCGATACGCGCGGCTGTTTTTGACTGGCTGTGCGCTGTACGGCGCGGCGCAGATGCTTTTGCCGCGCGGAATGGGGATTTCCCTGCTGCTTGCTTTTTCCCTGATCGCCGCAATTTTGCCGCCCAAAATGCAGACGCAGCCGATGGCGGCACAGACGCTCTCAATCCGCACGGTGCAGAAGCGCCTGGAGCGGGCGGCGCAGACGCTCGGCGCAATTTACGGCGGTCTGCGCGCCGTGCCGCAGCCGCGTTCGGACGCCGATGCGGCGCAGATTTTCGACCATGCGGCGGACAAGGTCTGCCGCTGCTGCGTGCAGTATGCGGACTGCTGGACGGAGCAGGGACAGGCAACATACCGCGTGCTCTGTGAGGCGGCTGCCTCCTTTTTGGAGCGCGGCAGTGCAAAATCGGAGGATTTTGCGCCGGAATTTGCGGAGCATTGCCGTCACTTTGACGGCTTTGTTACAGCGGTCAATCAGGAGCTGGATACGCTTTTGTATCGCAGGCAGTACCGCAATCGCGCACAGGAGCAGCAGCGGCTGCTGATCTCGCAGTATCAGAATATTGCGCAGTATCTGAAGGACGAGGCCGCGTGCATCGGCGCGGGACAGGAGGAGCCGGTGTTTCGCCCGCGTGTCGGCGTTACGGCAAGTCCAAAGGGCGGAAATCCCCGCTCCGGCGACCGCGGCGCCTGCTTTTTCGGTCAGGATCATGCGCATTATTATGTGCTGCTCTGCGACGGCATGGGGACGGGCGACGAGGCGGCGGACACGGCCGGACAGGCCATTTCGGCGCTCTCTGCGCTGCTGCAGGCGGGAATGGCGCCGGAGCTGGCGCTTAAAACGCTGAATGAGGCCTACATTTTGAGCGGAAGCGGCGTATTCTCCACGGTGGATCTTGCACAGATCGACCTCTGCACGGGCATGGCGACGCTATATAAGTGGGGCGCTGCGCCGTCGTACCGCAAGCGCCGTCACGCTGCGGAAAAAGTCGGGACAGCAACTGTGCCGCCGGGTGTCGGTGTGGGAGGAGACCACAGAGCCGAGCGGTACAGGCTGTCCCTGCAGCGGGGAGAGATGCTGATTTTACTCAGCGATGGCGCCGACGACGAGGAGACGGAAAATCGGATCGCCGGATATACCGGCAGCAGCGAGAAGGAGCTTTCTGCATATTTGGTCGCCGGCACGCTGGGGAAGGACGAGGATGATAAAACGGCCATCGTAATCTCTTTGCAGGCGGTATCCTCGGAGTGAAGATACCACATATTGTGTGAAAAATTTGTCAAAAAACGAGATGTGGGAAATATTTCCCGAAAGTGATAAAAAATATGTGCGGCCGATGACCCGGCGAAGGCGTTGACCGCGCTCCTTTGCACGATAGATAGCGGCGTTTTTTGGAGTGCGTCGTCTTATTTGCTTGCGAAAGGGAGCAGGGGCGGCCGCGCGTCCTGTGCTGCGAATGCGGGGCTGCAAAGCGCCGCAGAATCCACCTTGCGGGAAATGGCGGGGCCTTTCCGTCCACGCCTGCCGATTTCCATAGGGGATTTCTCTGTGCTTGCTGCAAAATGGGGAAGCAGTGCAAGAAATTCTTGACGAACGGACAACGGGGTGATAGAATAACAAAAAATGCCGCTGTGGTGGAATAGGTAGACACAAGGGACTTAAAATCCCTCGCCCCTAAAAGCGTACCGGTTCGAGTCCGGTCAGCGGCACCACGTCGTCGCAAGCTTCCCATCGCTTGCGGCGACTTTTTTGTAGGAAAACCACCGGCAGTGCCGGTGGTTCCAAAAAGCTTTAGCTATGCCTAGAAAAA
>CABQNH010000052.1 GCA_902465435.1 uncultured Eubacteriales bacterium
AACTGTATTTGTTTGAAATTTCCCAAAAACAGAATGGATACGTTTCACATGGAAACCGTCAAAATTGTTTTCCCATTTTGACGGTTACGGACTTTATTGACAGTCTGACAGACGATCAAGAAAGTTCGGAATGCAAGAAACTCGCGCCCGTAGGCGTACATAGGTACGGTAGGGCGCGAGTTCCGAAGTAAGTCAAAATAATATACTTTATCCACTTTTTGAACTGTATTTGTTTGAAATTTCCCAAAAACAGAATGGATACGTTTCACATGGAAAACGTCAAAATTGTTTTCCCATTTTGACGGTTACGGACTTTATTGACAGTCTGAAACCGGCGCTGCCCGAAGGCAGCGCCGGTTCTTGTTGTTCCCGTCTCCGGGGATTGGTTTTACTTATTCGCCGTCAGACAGCGGATAGCTCGGGGAGAAGAAGATCTCGAGGCCAAACATGCTGTAATCGGTCTGCTCGCCGGGATAATGAGAATCTGCCTTGTAGCAGCGGAAGAAGCCCGCGCTGCCGTCGGTGATGTTCGCATTATTGGTGTTGTAGAGCAGGATGCGGTTCGTATCGCCCGCATTTACGATATGGGCAAGGCCGTTATCGTCGAACGTGATCGTCCACTGGGCAAATGCCGAGGTGGGATCGGTCGAGGTGGTCAGGGAGTTCTTGCCGTCGTTGCCATAGGTCAGATAGTTGTCGGAGCCATACATCTTAAAGGTGTAGGTGCCGGCTTCCGTCTTCTTGACCTCATAGACAAGACTCTCCGGAACGTTGATGAATCCGCCGTTATGGCCGACATTCGAATCAAAGTCCGTCGAATAATCAAACACGCTGGAATCCGCGACAACCGCGTCGTTCTTGGCGATGTCCGCGCCGACATGGCTGCCGGAGGCATCGAGGAAGTAAAAGTTGTTGTACAGCGTCTTGCCGTCCTGCTCAACCAGATCATAGCCTGCGAGCATCATATAGCCGGTGAAGTCATCCAGAGTCTCTGCCGTCCAGGCAAAGCCCTCTGCCGCCGCTGCGCTGCCGGTATCGATCGTTTCATAGTTGTTGTTCAGCGCATAGTCATACGCGTCAACCATAACAAGACCGTCCGCCGCGCTCACATCGACCTCGTAGGTGAACTCTTCGCCAGGCTTGGTCTGCTCAGGCTGTACGTTCAGATACTCGTTATCGTCTGCGTCGTAAACGGTGACATAGGAGAGGTAATGGTTATCGGAAACCGTAACGGTAAGGATCTGCGTTTCCGCATCGAGTACCGCATTGATCTTCGGGCCTTCGGTATCGACCGTCACATCGTAGCTCCACTCGAGGAAATCCTCGCCCTTCGCAGCAAGATCCTCATAGGCGATTGCGCCGAGCGCATCCTCGCCGTAAGGCAGGTTCGCATAGTAGCGGACATGAACCTTGGTGCCGTTGGCGACATAGTTGCCGTCCGCATCGGTTGCATCCCACATGAAGGTGCCCTGCGGCACGTAAATGCCGCTGTCATCGTCGTAGCAAGCCTTGCCGATGTATTCGGTATCATCCACATAGTAAAGCGCACCGGTCTCCGCGTCCGTGACCGTCATAATGAGGTGACGTGCGTTTCTCAACTGCATCGGCTGGGATGCGAAGCTGTCGGTGTAATGGTCGTCGGCGGTAGATGCGCCGGAGGAAATTGCGATATGTGCTGCATCAAAGCCGTCATAGAAGAACATGTTGTCGCCCAGGTAGCAATAAGCCTTATTGTTCTTCATCGAATAGGCATAGGCTTCGTTTGCGCCCAGGTTGGACTCGTAGAAGTAAGTCCAGTCATAGCCTGCCTGCAGGTACTGCGGAGCCTGCTGGAAGATCGCATAGGTATAATCGATGATATCGCCGAAATCCGTATCCTCCAGGATGCTGCCGTCGGTCCAGTCGCCGTAGAAGCCGAGGTAGCTTGCATGGATGTAGCTGTCGTCCTCCGCATCGGCAAACTTGCCGGTCTCTGCATCGTAATCCTGCTTCCAGAGGATGACATAGCCTTCCACATAGGAGCCGTTTTTGAAGAGCGTTTCGAAGTATTCACGCTGCTTGTCGTTCAGCGTCAGCTTGACCTTAACGGTTGCTTCGCCGCCTGCCGGAACCTTCACGATGTTATCGGTATAGTTGGTTTCGTAGGTCGGAGTCTCCGCATAGTCGGAGCTGTCCACAAAGTTGTAAATGCCAAGATTCTGAGAAGCGAGGTCCTTCGCATAGTCGCAGACTTCCCATTCTGCGTCGATTCTGTAATAAGCGTCCTTGTCAGACTTGCTCTTGACCGTGAACTCCATGTCGTAAACGCCGGTACGCTCGGGATCGTCGCCCAGCTCGATCAGCGGATCAACAATGTAAGCATCCGCAGCGATCGCATTGACGAGGTCGATCGCGCCTGCGCCCTGCTTTCTCGGGGAATAGATCACATAGTCACTGCCAGCCAGGACGGTTGCGGTGGACTCCATGACGTCCTCCGCCATCTTCGCAGCCTCCGCCTTGGTCAGGCCGGAATGCTTGTAGCTGCCGTTGCGGTAGCGCATGATGATAACGGCAAATTCCACACGGGTCGCCGCATCCTTCGGAGCAAGGATCGTCTTGCCTGCGCTTGCCTTACCGGAGATGATGCCTTCGGTAACTGCCCATGCCACAGCATTCTTTGCCCAGCCGGAAACCTGGCCTACATCGGAATAGCCTGCCAGCGCGGCAGTATCAACCTTGGGCTTGCCCTCTGCCGCGTAGAGGATCGTTGCGATCTGCTCACGGGTCACGGAGGCATTCGGTGCGAAGGTGCCGTTGCCGACGCCGGCAACGATGCCCTTTTCAGCTGCCCATTCCACAGCGTCTGCATACCATGCGTCCGCTGCGACATCGGTGAACTTACCGGAGAACGCAACCTCGGGCTTGCCGGCTGCTGCGTAGAGAACCTGCACGATCTGCGCACGGGTCATGGTCATGGTCGGCGCAAAGACCTTTGCATCGGCCTTGGTGCTGCCCATCAGGCCGTTGGCCAGAGCGTAGTCCACATACTCATGATACCACTTGCTTACGTCGAGATCCGTGTACCCATCGGAGGGGCACTCGTCCTTGCCGTAGACTTTATAGAGAGCCTGCAGGAGCAGCGCGAAGTTGCCGGAGGAGTTCGGCGCTGCCATGGAGGTACCGGAATAGACGTCGTAATCGGCATCGCCGGTGTTGACTGCGGAGTAAACATGGCCGCCAACTGCAGTGATCTGCGGCTTGAACTTCAGGTCGCCGGTCGTGCCGTAGTTGGAGAAGTCGCTCATGAGCCATGCCTTGTCGTTGTCGATCAGCGTCAGGCCGTCAACAACCGTCAGCTTTCCGGAGGTGCACGCCTTGAGCGCTTCGCCGGTGACCTTCTGAACGGAAATTGCGGGAATGGGGAACTCGTCGATCTGCATGGAGATGACGCCTTCCTCATTGTTGTAGCAGATCATGGCAATGGCGCCGGCTGCTGCTGCGTTCTTCAGCTTATCGCCAAAATTGATGGAGCCGCGGGAAACAACGGCGACCTTACCGGTCACGTCGATATCCGCATAATCCGCCGTTTCGCCGACGTTCGGAACCAGAACGAACTCCAGCTCCTGGCCGGCAAAGGCTTTCAGGAAGCCGCCGTCGGTGGAGGAGTCCACAAAGCTGTGGTTCGTGCCGTCGATCGTGATGGCATTGGAGGGATATTTAACGTTCTCAACCGCCGCGACGGAGAGGTTTCCGCCGTAGGTGGAAGGAGAAGCGACCGTGCCGTAATCGGCATAGTCTGCAGTAACGATTCCGCTGACGCTGGTGAGATGGCTGAGGTTGTTCTCATAGCCCTCGGAATACTCGTTGCCTGCTGCGATGCTCAGAATGACACCGGCCTCGTCCATCTTCTTGTAGATGTTGCCGAAGACCTCATTCTCAAGCTCTTTGTCGTAAGTAAAGCCGTTCTGCGCGCCAATGGACATATTGACAACGTCCACGCCGAGACGGTATGCGTCTTCCAGCGCTGCGAAGTAAATATCGGAGCTGGTGCCGCCGCCGTTATCGGCAAAAATCTTCATGATGGCGAGCTGTGCTGCGGGCGCAACGCCGGAGAACGTCACTGCGCCGTCTTCCGCCTCGACATAACCGGCAACGGAGCCGGCAACGTGCGTGCCGTGACCCTGCGTGTCCGTCACATCGTCGTCCGGCGCGATGGTGCCGGAGGTGGAGCCATAGTAGTCATACGCATACGGGATCTTCGCGGAGATATAAGCCGCTGCAGGGCAGATCGCCTTGACGTCCGCCTCAGTCAGGGTTTCTTCCACGATGTCGGTGTTCTGGAACGCCTCGTGCGTCAGATTCAGGCCGGTGTCGAGGATAGCCACGACCATGCCCTCGCCCTTCACGCCGTTCGACTGCATGAAGTCTGCGCCGCTCATCGTGTTCGCCTGATTCTGCTTGGTGTCCGTATCCTTGTCAACGATCGGGGTGTCGTAGGTATTGGCAATGTAAACCTTCTTTACGCCGCCAATGGCCTCGATTGCCGCAAGGTCGCCGTAGCGAACGCTGATTGCAAGGCCGTTCAGCAGCGTGGTATACTCAAAGTTTACCGTGTAGCTGATGCCTGCATTCTTCAGAGCGGACTTGAAGCTGGTGTGCTGCTTGAGGATCTTCGCCTCACGCGTTGCGGAAACCGCACCCGCGTCAGCAGCCGCTTCGCCCGTCAGAAGGACGATCGCGCGGACAACCTCGTCTGCATCATACTGATACAGGGCGTCCTTGGAGAACTTCGCCTCAGGCTCTTTTTTGATGCCGGAGACGTCGACTTTGGTCTGCTTGGCGCTCACACGAGCCTTTTCCGCAGCGGATGCGAACGGAACGCAGGTGAGAAGCATTGCGGCAACCAGAACGAAAGCCAAAACGTGTCTGAGTTTTCTCATAGTTCTACTCCTTTTTTATTAAATTTCCTTCGTGCCGCGCGATTCGTTTCGATGTAGCACGCTAAATCGCGAAACGCTCCGGATATTTTTCATATTGTATCACAGAAAATTATTTTTGGGAATAGGCTTTTCATACATTTTTCCGAAAAGTTATTCACCATTTTCATATAAAATGCTAAAGGGAATCCTCTCACCAGGCAATCATCACAGATTTTTGCATATTCCCCTGCATTTTACGAGAGTCCGTATTTCTTTTGCAGGTTTTTCACCATTTCCGTATAAATATCCTTGCACCGGGCAAGCTCACCCCGCTGCAGCGCCTGATAGCACGGCTCCAGATAGCGCGCGCGAAGCTGCCCGTAGGTCTCCTCCGGCCTGCCCATATGATCAATGCAGCAGACAATGGACGGCGCAAGCGCATAATATGCGTCGATCAATGCGGCGCCGTCCGGACAGGCGGAAAGATAGCCGTCGCGGAAGCCGCGGAAGGCGGTCAGCTCCGCGCAGTCGTCCGGCTTCCCTTCCGCCCGGCAGACCGCCGTTGTGATAAAGCAGAGCTTTTTCCGCGTAAAGCCGCTCAGGATCTCCTGTCGGCTCGCCGGCTCGTAGGGCGACTTGGGATAGCGCTCCATCCACTTTTCATGGACCCGCACCACGAAGTCGTTGCCGACCGGAAGCTGCAGCGTGTCGATCATCGGCGCCATATAGATCGCAAGCACAAACTTTGTTTCAAAGAGCAGTCCCTCACGCCGCGAGCGGTGCGCCCATCTGGGGTCGGACTCCAGCTTGTCCGCAAGCTGTATAATAAATTCCTCCGCCGCCTGCGCAACGACCGCGTCGCGGCGCAGGGGATCGGCCACGGCGCAGGTGTTCAGGCATTCCATCGTCTTCTCATGCGCCGCGCAGTATTCCTCCAGCCGCGCAGGATAGTCCTTTTTCGTGAACTTCTTCGCCAGCTCCTTATAGTCCTCGACGCACAGAAGAATATGGGTGCGGAAATAGGCCATCGCCTCGTCGCGCGCCTCCCGGTTCGCCGCCGTTCCGCCAAACGTCCGGCCGGATTCCTCCCGCAGCCGCTCGTCGTCTCCGTCCGACGGCACGTTTTCCCGTCCTGCCCCATGCACACGTTTGCCGCAATACAGGCAGGAGAAATCCCCCAGCTGTGCGGGCACCGCCATCTGCCTGCCGCAATGCGGGCAGACGCGCATCGTCAATCCTTGCTCTTCCATTGTTCGGCCTCCTGACTCTGACGGCTGCTTTCCGGCGCGGATCGAGCCGCAGATATTCTTGCTTTAATTATATAGGTATCGCGCCCGCAGCGTCAAGCACGCACGGAATTTTTTTATGAACTTGCCGACCCGCCCGATTTTTCGTCGGTGTCAAGGAAAAGTGCTTGACACACGTCGTGCTTTATGATAGAATAGCCGGGATGTAAAGGGGAAATGCTTTACACGGTAGGAGGCTGCAGCATGAAGACGGATTCGGATGCGTTTGCGCTGGCTCTGCTTTTCGATTATTACGGCCAGACGCTCACGGAAAAGCAGCGACTCTGCTTTGACCTCTATTATAATCAGGACCTTTCCCTTGCCGAGATTGCCGAGAATGAGGGCATCAGTCGGCAGGGCGTCCACGATTCTCTGGCTCGTGCGGAGCTTTCGCTGCGCGCGATGGAGGAAAAGCTCGGCTTCGTTGCAAGAGAACGCCGCCTGATGCAGATTTCCAATGAAATTCTGAGCTTGACCGCACCGCTGCAGCAGGCCTCCGACCCCGCCGTTCGCGCCGCAGCGGATGCAATCGCCGCCGCAGCGCACAGGATAAAGGAGTAACCAATGGCATTTGAAGGCTTAACCGAAAAACTGTCTGCCGCATTCAAAAAGCTCCGCGGCAAGGGTCGGCTTTCGGAGTCCGACGTCAAGGAGGCCATGCGCGAGATTCGTCTGGCGCTCTTGGAGGCCGACGTAAGCTATAAGGTCGTCAAGGACTTCACAAAGGCCGTCACCGAGCGCTGCGTCGGCTCGGACGTCTTAGAGAGCCTGACGCCCGCGCAGACCATTGTAAAAATTGTCGATGAGGAGCTTACGCGCCTCATGGGCAGCGAAAATCAAAAGATCACCATCTCCCCCAAGGGGCCGACGGTCGTGATGCTGGTCGGCCTGCAGGGTGCCGGTAAAACAACGAACGGCGCAAAGCTCGCAGGCCTTTTCAAAAAGCAGGGCAAGCGCCCGCTGCTCGTCGCCTGCGACATTTACCGCCCGGCCGCAATTAAGCAGCTGGAGGTCGTCGGCGCGCAGCTGGACATCCCCGTGTTCCAGATGGGGCAGACCGACCCCGTCAAAATCGCGAAGGAAGCCGTTGACCACGCCATGCGGCACGGCAATGATATGGTGTTTCTGGATACCGCCGGACGTCTGCATGTGGACGAAGCGCTTATGAACGAGCTGAAGTCCATCCGCGACACGGTCAAGCCGTCGGAGATCCTGCTGGTTGTCGACGCCATGACCGGCCAGGATGCCGTCAATGCGGCGCAGAGCTTCAACGAATGGCTGGATATCGACGGCGTCATGCTGACGAAGCTCGACGGCGACGCCAGAGGCGGCGCGGCGCTTTCCGTCAAGGCCGTGACCGGCAAGCCCATCAAGTTCATCGGCACGGGCGAAAAGCTCGACCAGATCGAGCCGTTCCACCCGAAGCGTATGGCCTCGCGCATCCTCGGTATGGGCGACGTGCTCAGCCTGATCGAGAAGGCCGAGCAGGCGCTCGACCAGAAAAAGGCCGCCGAAATGGAGGCCAAGCTCCGGCAGAACAAATTTACGCTTGCCGATTTCTACGATCAGCTGCTGCAGATCAAGAAAATGGGCTCCATGCAGGATCTTCTGGGAATGGTGCCCGGCATGGGCAGCCTGAAAAACGCACAGGTGGACGAAAAGGCACTTGCCCGCACCGAAGCCATCATTCAATCCATGACGCCCTATGAGCGCGAGAATCCGTCCTGCCTCGGCTCCAGCCGCAAGCGCCGAATCGCCGCAGGCTGCGGCCGGAAGGTCGAGGACGTGAACCGCCTGCTCAAGCAGTTTGAGCAGATGCAGGCGCTCATCAAGCAGTTCTCCGGCCCGGGCGCCAGCAAAAAGATGCGCCGCATGGCCAAAAAGGGCGGCATGCCGACCGGCTTCCCCGGGATGTAAAAAATGCAGTTTCAGCAGAGACCTCTCTGCTTAAACGATAAAAATTATTCAATCACTTTTGGAGGTGAACCTCATGGTTAAAATCAGACTCAGAAGAATGGGCGCCAAGAAGGCTCCTTACTACCGTATTGTCGTTGCGGATTCCCGCAGCCCGCGTGACGGCCGCTGCATCGAAGAGATCGGCTCCTACAATCCCCTGACGAATCCCGCCACGGTGACGGTCGACGTCGAGAAGGCACAGCAGTGGATCAAGAACGGCGCACAGCCCACCGACACGGTCAAGGCGCTCCTGAAAAAGGCCAATGTCCTGTAATTCATCGGAGAAAGGACCAAGATGAAAGAACTTCTACTCTATATGGCAAAAAATCTGGTCGACAATCCGAATGAAGTCAGCGTGACCGAAACGACGGAAGGCGAAGCTACCGTACTGGAGCTGCATGTCGCGCCGGAGGACATGGGCAAGGTGATCGGCCGACAGGGTCGTATTGCGAAGGAAATTCGCACCATCATCAAGTCCGTTGCTCAGCGGGAGGGGCAGAAGGTCTCGGTGGAAATCGTAGACTGACCGCCGCTCACCATCATGCGAAAACCGCGCTCTGCATCCTGCAGGGCGCGGTTTTCGTCACAGACTGTCAATAAAGTCCGTAACCGTCAAAATGGGAAAACAATTTTGACGGTTTCCATGTGAAACGTATCCATTCTGTTTTTGGGAAATTTCAAACAAATACAGTTCAAAAAGTGGATAAAGTTTATTATTTTGACTTACTTCGGAACTCGCGCCCTACCGTACCTATGTACGCCTACAGGCGCGAGTTTCTTGTATTCCGAACTTTCTTGATAGTCTGTCAGCGTGTCAAAAAGGTTTTTTGACACGCTGGCGAAAACCGCGCTCTGCATCCTGCAGGGCGCGGTTTTCGTCAGACTGTCCATAAGGCCCGTAACTGTCAAAACAAGAAAACAATTTTGGCAGTTTTCACTTTAAATGCGCCTATTCCATTTTCAGAACATTTTAAATTCTTTCCGTTTAAAAATGGGATCATACCTATTGTTTTTACCCACCTTTGCATTTTCCTGATCGTCCGCCGCCCAAGCCTACAGGCGGAAAAAGCATCCGCGCTCCCCTTCCCATGCCATCATGCCGTACTTTCTTTCCGCACAGGAAAGCCGCCGCGGCTTACACGGATATCTTTAGAGCTTGCGCCCCGCATACGCACAGCAGTATGCCGTGACGCGAGCTTTTTTCTCAGTCCCCTTCCTTCTCTCGCCAAAAATTTTTGATGTGCTGACAGACGATCAAGAAAGTTCGGAAGGCAAGGAATCTCGCGCCTGTAGGCGTACATAGGTACGGTAAGGCGCGAGTTCCGAAGTAAGTCAAAACAATAAATATTTCCTTGTTTTTGAACGCAATTTATTGGTCGATTGTAAAATGAAGTTGGACACCTAAGAAAAAATCCATAGTGATTTTC
>CABQNH010000053.1 GCA_902465435.1 uncultured Eubacteriales bacterium
CCCTTGACATGCCCTCAAACTGCTGTTATTTTGTAGACAAGGCGGCAGCAGCTGGTGCCGCTCCCGCCTTGAAATATTTTGACTCTATTTTGCACTGCTCTGCAGTGTTTACACAAAATTTGGGACAGACCCGCCGCCGCTTTTACGGCTGCCCGTTCTGTTCCCGCTCTTTCTGCCGTGCGATGTACTTCTCCTTGAACGCCCGCAATCTCGGCGTTTCGTTCCCGTTGATGACGAGCATCCGCTCGTGTATCTCGCGGACTCTCTCCATATCCTCCGGTGTCAGGGGGCCGTCCAGATCGTCGTACATCTTGCGCCACATCGCGTTCACTCTGTCGCTGATTGCCTGCTCCTCCGGCGTAAGCGGAGGAAAGCCGTATCTGTTTAGGGGCTTCTCCGTACCCGACGTCGTTTGAGTATTCCGAGTATTCATTAACAATTCCCTCCTGTATCAGTCTATAGAAATTTTCCTTTGGGGTGTTCCCGTATCCGTAAAGAACATCCATTGGGATATATCTGCCGGTATTCAAAACACCTCCGTTTCTCTCAGTATATTCCAGCCCTGCGACGTTGTCAAGCAGAAGAAAACGCGGCGCTGTCTGCATCGAAGTTATACAACTCCGCTGCTACAACGCCGCGCTGCTCAAATGCTCGTTGGAGGTTTTGGATTAAACCCCTTCCAGAAAAGACTTGATTTGTTCGTCCGTTTTGCCGTCCTCCCGCATCTCGTCTACCAGAAAATTGTCCTCCGGGAACTCCTTCAGCCATTCTTCCAGCCATTCTGTCGCTTTCATTGGAAACACCTCCATTTTCTCCAGTATATCCCGAATCTTCGGCGTTGTCAATATGAAGTTGTTGTCCCGGCACGGCAGCGGCGGCCGTCTGTGCCTCCCGCGCCCTAACCGCAGGCAGTGAGATTATCCTTGCCGATGAGCCAACCGGCAATCTGGACAGCGAGAACAGCCGAAACATTGTAAGAATTCTGCAAAAGCTGGCGCATGAGGATAGGCGCTGCGTTATTCTGGTCACTCACGATCCTGCCGTCGCAGAGTCGGCCGACGAGGGGCTGCCGATGCGGGATGGAAAACTGGAAGCGCAGCGGGCCAAGTAGTGGAAACGGTAACAATAATATAGAAGCGTCCCCTCATCCTGAACGGTGCAGAAGAAGGGGACGTTCTTTTCTTGTCCCAGGCATTTCTTTTGCTGCACATCGATGGTAACTTGACACAATTATTTGCAGGAAAATGAAAGTATAGATTGCAAAATGCAATCTGGTGCGCTATAATAAATACAATCTGCGGATTTTCCGCAAAAAACGGAGGTAATCTGAATGCAAACAAAACCTGCACGCAGAGCGTTGTCGATGCTCCTGCTGCTCGCAATGCTTGTTTCGCTGTTTTCCGGTCTCACCCTGACCGCAGAAGCGGCGAGCTACAAGTATAACAGCGGCAAGCGCGGCGAGGTCTGCACGGCGCTTTCGGCGGATGCCGTTGCGTATTACACGGGGAGCTATACCTATGAGAAGCTTTCCGCGCTTTCGGCCTCCAGCCTGCGCAGCTCACTGCGTACGCTGGTCAATTCCAGCAACAGTACCGTCGGCTATAACGGCCTGAAGACCTATTTTAAGTATACGGACGCTTATCAGGGCAGTACGTCCAAGCTGCAGCTTTTCTATTGCAGCGGCACGACGACCAGCTCCTGGGACGGCGCCGCTACATGGAACCGCGAGCATATGTGGCCGGATTCCAAGGGCGGCAGCGCCGTGCAGGGCGATCTGAACGCCATGCGTCCGACCGACCCCTATGTGAATTCCAAGCGCGGCAACTACCCCTACGGCAATGTTTCCGACGGCTCGGCGGCCAATGCCAACGCAACCAACGGCAATAAGCTCGGCGGTTATGTCGGCGGCGGTTATTTTGAACCGCTGGACAATGTCAAGGGTGACGTGGCGCGTGTTGTTCTTTATGATTACATGATGAACGATAACGCGACCATTTCTCTGCTGATTCAGAGTGAAACGGTTCTGCTCGACTGGATGCAGCTTGATCCGGTCGATACCTATGAGATGAGCCGCAACGACTCCGTTGAGAGCATTCAGGGCAGCCGCAATCCGTTTATCGACTATCCGGAATTCGGCTGGCTGATTCTTGGAAAATCCATACCCTCCGGGATTACGACGCCCTCCGGAAATGCGGGTGGAGGAACCTCCAGCTATACGGTTTCCGCCGTTTCCTCCAATACGGCGTATGGAACGGTCGCCGTCTCCGGCACAGTCGTGACGGCAACGCCGAAAACCGGCTATTATGCCAGCGGCTATTCGCTGTCTCCGTCCGGTGCGGCAACCGTTACGCAGAATGGTAACACCTTTACTCTGAGCAATTTGACGGCAAACTGCACGCTGACGGTTCAGTTCGCGGCAAAGACTGCAGTTACCCTTAGCTTCAGCGTCCCGTCCGGCGTGACGCAGAGTGCGATTTCCGGCTACGCCGGTGAAAGCATTACGCTTCCAACGCCAAGCGGCACACCGAGTGCAACCGCACACAGCTATGAATTCCTTGGCTGGACGGAGTCGTCGCTTGACAATGCGACTGTCAAGCCGACCGTGTATGCGGCAGGGAGCAGCTATATTCCGACGGCCAGCAAAACGCTCTATGCACTTTATCGCTACACCGTCAGCGACGGCAGCGGCAGCGCGGACAGCTTTGGCCTGTTCACCGGCACGGCAATCGAAAACGGCAGCTATGTTATCGTGGACAGCAATACCGGTTATGCTTGGACGAGCACGATCTCCGGCAATTGGATTAAGCCGTCCGCATCTACCTATACTGGCGATACGATTTCGCAGCCGGACGCTTCGGTGGTATTCCAGATTTCCAATGGCGTAATCAGCACGACGGACAGCTCGATTACCGGGAATACCGAGATCACCAGCGCTTCGGCAAAGACGGTTTCTTACAGCGCGAACGGAACCGTCTGGACGTTCAATTATGCAGACAGTGTCTGGACGATCACCAGCACGGCCGGTCAGATGAGCCTGAACGGCACCTACGGCTGGCGCCCGTATTCCGGCGGTTATGGCAACAACAAAACCTTCCGGCTCTATAAGGCCGGCAGCGGCGGCACGACCTACTACACGACCGTTTTGGGCGACGCCTGCTCGCATACAAACGTTGTGTCCGTAGCGGCTGTGGCGGCAACCTGCACACAGACCGGCACAACGGCCGGCACAAAATGCGCCGACTGCGGCGCGATCCTCAGCGGCTGCACACAGACGGACGCGCTGGGGCACAGCTTCGGCAGCTACAGCACCAATCAGAACGGAACCCACAGCCGCACCTGTGCAAGATGCGCCGAAAAAGAAACGGTGAACTGCACCTATACCTCGGTTGTGACGGCACCGACCGAGACAGAACAGGGCTACACAACGCATACCTGCACGGTTTGCGCTTACAGCTACCGGGATACCTATGTTCCTGCCTTGGGCAGCAAGCTCACGGTAGCCTTCCGCGTTCCGGACGGCGTAGCCGCCGTGGATTCGCAGTATGCCTATTCCGGTAATTCGATTACGCTGCCCGACGTGTCCGGTGCACCCTCCGATACGAGCCGCAGCCATCGCTTCCTTGGCTGGACGGATACGCAGCTTGACAATGTAGCGGAAAAGCCGACGATCCTGGAAGCGGGCAGCAGCTACACCGTGACGGCGGATGTGACGCTGCATGCGGTATACAGCTACACGGTCAGCGGCTCGACCGGCTCCGGCGACTATGTCAAGGTCACGACGGCGCCGAGCGACTGGTCCGGCGACTATGTGATCGTCTATGAGGCAGGCAGCTATATCTTCGACGGCAGCCTGACAAAGCTGGACGCGGCAAGCAACTATCAGTCCGTCACGATTACAAACAATACCATTCCGGCATCTGAAGCGGACGCCTATCGGTTTACGGTGGAGAAGGCCGATGACGGCTATACGCTGAAGAGCGCAAGCGGCTACTACATCGGCACGACGTCGAATGCGAACACGCTTTTAAGCAGCACCTCGACGGCTTATACCAACACGCTGAGCCTGGACAGCGACGGCAATGCGACGATCCTCAGCAGCGGCGGCGCTTATCTGCGCTTCAACGCAGCTTCCGGTCAGACCCGCTTCCGCTACTATAAGTCCGGCAGCTACACGGCGCAGAAGGCCATCGCCCTCTATGCGAAGGACGGCGCTTCCGGCACGACCTACTACACGACGGTCATAACGGCTGCGCAGGCCTGCCAGCATGCCAATAAGACCCATACCGCCGCGGTGGCTGCAAGCTGTCTGACACCCGGCAATACGGAATATTGGTACTGCGCGGATTGCGGCGGCTATTTCTCCGACGAAGCCTGCACTTCGGCCATTACAAAGAGCCAGACCGTGATTGCGGCAACCGGCCATACTTACACGGCAGAGACAGTTGAACCGACCTGCACGCAGGAGGGTAAGACAACGTATACCTGTGCGAATTGCGGCGACAGCTATACGGAAACGCTTGCGGCGCTTGGCCATAGCTGGGACGCCGGTACGGTGACAACGCCCGCGACGGAAACGACCGATGGCGTGATGACCTATACCTGCACGGTCTGCGGCACGAGTAAGACAGAAGCAATCCCGGCTCTCGGCGAGTCCATTTCGTATACACTCGTGGATTCGGTCACATCCGGAACCGATTACATCATGGCGTTCCTCTATAATGGAACATATTATGCTGTCGGCGCGCATAGCGGTTCGCAGTGCGCAGTCTATGAGGTCACCGTGACGGACGGCGTCATTACGCTGAAGCAGGGTGAGGCACATCTCTGGACGGTGACTGCCGTGGATGGAACCGAGAACGGCTATACCATTGCGAACTCGGGTAAATTCCTGTCCGGTACCTCCGGCAGCACGACGCTCAGCAGCTCGACGAGTGCCTGCACATGGACGCTTGCGGACGGCAGCATGGAAGGCACGTTCCGCTTTGGAATCGGAAAGCGCGTGATCAGCCTTTACGGCGGTACGAGGGTCAAGAACTATTCCACGGCATCGACTGCGACGAGCTATGTCTTTGATCTTTATCTCTTTGCCAATGCCTGCTCGCACAGCAACACAAAAACGGAACGGGTGGAGGCAACCTGCACGGAAAACGGCTATGAGCGCGTTGTCTGTGCGGACTGCGGAAAAGAGATTTCCTACACGGTGCTTCTGCAGGGACATGACTATCAGGTCGTTTCCGAGGTCAAGGCAACCTGCACGCAGGACGGCAGCATTCAGTATCAGTGCAGCCGCTGCGATTCCACGAAGGTGGAAACGGTCAAGGCACTGGGACACAACTATGAGGTGACGGCCTCTGCCGCTGCGACCTGCGAGGAAGACGGCTATACGACCTATACCTGCACCAACTGCAAGCAGAGCTATACGGACACGGAGAATGCGCTTGGCCATCAGTGGGAGCTGACGACCTCCGTTGCGGACGAATATGATCTTTACACCTGCAAAAACTGCGGTGCAACCAAGCGCGTGAATGTGTATACCATTTCCTTCTCCGTGCCGAACGGTGTTACGACGCCGGAGAGCATGAGCAGCAAGGACGGCGAGACGGTCACTCTGCCGACGCCGGCCGGTACGCCGACGGCAAATGCACAGCCGTATTCCTTCGCGGGCTGGGTCGTCGGAACCGTTGAGGATACAACGCTGACGCCGGACTTCTATGAGGCGGGAGCGCAGTATACCGTCAGCGGCAGCGTAACGCTTACGGCGCTTTATCGCTATGTCGGCGCAGAATCCTTTGGCGGCGAGGGCGTATTTGCGCTTGTGACAGAGCCGAGTGTGCTGGCCGACGGTTGGAAACTGGTGATTGTAAGCAGCGGCTATTCGACCAATATGGCGCTTGGCTGCGATTATGCTTCCTCCAATACGACCTTTGACGGCGTTGCCGTGACGGTGAGCCGGAATACGGTTACGCCGGGCGAGGCGGTACAGATCTTTACGGTCGTAAAGAACGCAGACGGCAGCATCAGCCTTTTGAGTGACCTGACGGACAGCGGAGACAACGACTATTATCTTGCATCCGCGTCCAATACCAAAAACGACATTCAGCTTTGCACCTACACCGGCACAATCGGTGAGGAAGCAAAGTGGACGGTTTCTGTGAATACCGACGGCACGATTAAATTGACCTCCGGAAATTACAGCAGAAATACAGTGCTGTTTAATTCGACGAACGGCGGCCTGTTTACCTGCTACGGCGAAACCTACTACGGCTCGGAGACACAGCCCTCGAATATTTACGGCATTCGTCTCTTTGCCAGCAACCCGGTTTATCACTTTACGACGGAGCTGGTTCAGAATTGCGAGCATGCGCAGATGAACTGGACGGATAATGGCGACGGCACCTGCACCGGTGTTTGCGCAAACACTGCCTGCGGCTATACCGTCACAAGAGCGCACACGTTTGTGGAAACGGAGCGCACGGAGCCGACCTGCCTGACTGACGGTACGGCGAACTATGTTTGCACCTCCTGTGGAGCGACCAAGGAGGAAACCCTAGCGGCAACCGGACACAGCTATGTTGTCACGGATACCAAGGTGGGCGACTGCCAGAACGAGGGAAGCGCAACCTATACCTGCGAAAACTGCGGTGACAGTTATGTGGAGTCCACGGGCTTCGGTACGCATCATTTTGTTGACGGCGTTTGCTCCATCTGCGGCGCGAAGGCATATACACGCGTGACGACGGCTCCGGAATCTTGGGAGGGGGATTACCTCCTTGTCTTTGAGGCGGACGAGCAGAATGGATATGTCTTTGACGGAAAGACGGATGCATCCGGCAACTATGCGGAAGGCACCTTCGTTTCGGACGGCGTGATCTCCGTGAAGGATGCTGACAGCTCGATGCTTCACATTGTCAAGGATGGAGATGCCTATCTCGTTCAAAATGCGGATGGGAAGTATTTCAGCTACACGAGCGGAACAGCGAATGGCTTTGCAGTGAATACAAGCGGTGCAAGCTATACCATTTCGCTGGCCGAAGGCGGAGACGTACTGCTGAAGAACAGCGGCAGCGGCGTATTGCGCTTTAACACGTCGGCGAAGCAGTTCCGTTTCTATAAGGCCTCCAGCTATACTGGCATGGGCAAGGTTTATCTCTACGAAAAGTCCGGCACCTGCCACCATGTATGGACGGTCAAGGAGGAGATCCCTGCAACCTGCAAGGCGACCGGCTTGATTGAGTATGTCTGCTCCAATTGCGGCGAAACAAAGCTTGTTGAAACGCCGATGCTTCAGCACAGCTACATCTATAACGTTGTGGAGCCGACCTGCACGGAAGAAGGATACACGGAATGCACCTGCGCAAACTGCGATTACAATGACATTCTGGCCTCTTCGATCGTTCCGGCCTTGGGTCACGACTACAGCATCTGTCCGGAAGCGGGCGATAAAAACTATGTGGCTCCGACCTGCACGGAAGACGGCATGGCGAATTACATGTGCTCGCGCTGCGGCGCATATGATTCTGAAATCACGGTAATTCCGGCAACGGGACATCAGTTTGTCAACCACGTCTGCACGGTTTGCGGACTGGCTGAGACGGCAAAGCGCTATACGAAGATGACGACCGCGGCATTCGATGATGTTGAGCATTTCATTCTGGCTGTGGAAGTTGACGGCGTGTATTATGCGCTTACGGAAACAGAAAAGGGTGACTATCTGCTTGGCGAGGAGATCGAGGTTTCGGATGGTACGGCGCTGCTTTACGCCGGCAGCACCTGCGCGCGCCTGACTCCCGATCTGGAGACTAAGAACTATAGTCAGACGCTGACCGGCTTGGGCTTCCAGACGGGCGAGGGCAGCTACCTGCATCTCAACAGCGCGTCTGTCAACTTCGGCACGACGGGCACAAACGGAATCTTCACCGTGAAGGATGCCTGGACCAATACGACATTCCGCCTTTATGCGGAAGAGAGCGGCCAGTATCTGTATTATGACGCAGCGGAGAATTGCTTTGGCCTTACGGAAAGCGTCAACAAGGCAGCTGCAATTACCTTCTTCAAGAGCAGCGCTGTGGATATTACGGAAAACGGCACAATTGTGACATCGCTGCAGCTGGCTGCAGATGCATCCGGCAAGCTGGGCTACCTCTACAACCTGAGCGGCAAGGTAACGTCGGCGGTCTGGTCAAGCGATAATGAAGATGTGATCTTGATCGATGAGACGACCGGTGATTACTATACGGGAACTACCGGAACGGCGAATGTCACGGTTACGCTTTATACTACGGCCTCCGATGGCTATTCGAATGCAAGAACCTTTACGACGACGATTCCGGTCAGCGTTGGTGGTGCGCATCTGCACAGCTACACGTCGACGATCATTGCGCCGACCTGTACCGAAGAGGGCTATACGCTTTATACCTGTACCTGCGGCGAAAGCTACCGGGCGGACACCGTACCGGCCCTTGGCCACGATCTCGTCGTGGACGCGGCAGTCGCCGCGACCTGCACGGAAA
>CABQNH010000054.1 GCA_902465435.1 uncultured Eubacteriales bacterium
TGTCCAAGGTGTTTTTTCGTTCATGTTCTCGTTGTTTAATTTACAAGGTACAACCCGCTGCCTGCTCCGCCGCTTCCCTTCCGGTCTCGCGCCTCTCGCGGACAGCTCGTATATACTACCACCGAAATCTGTCGTTGTCAAGCGCTTTTTTGTCTTTTTCGAAAAATTATTTTCCGCAGGGAAAAAGCGGATATTTTCGGTTGTATCTCCGCAGAATTCGTGTTATAAATATAGGTATCCTATTCTATTTCGCAGAAGGGGGCCGTTTCATGCAGCAGCAAGCATTCCAGAGCTTTTGCGCGCGCCGCTGGCGCAGCGTCGCCAAGCCCGTAAAGTTTGCGTTTTTCTCGTGCTTCCTCGCTGGGCTTTTGATTCATTTTTTTGCATTTACCAATATCATTCCAAACTCCGACGGCATCAGCCGTGTCTATGACCCGCAGCAGATGACCATCGTCGGCCGCTGGTTCCTCCACTACGCGAGCTGGCTCAATGCCTACACGCAGATGCCCGCGTTGATCGGCGTCCTGTCCTGCCTGCTTCTGTCGCTTGCCGCCGCGCTGACGGTATCCATGCTGCGCATGGAGCACTGCCTGAGCGCCGCGGCCGTCGGCGTTCTGATGACGGCGATCCCCGCCATGGCTTATACCTATTTATATATGTTTACCGCCTCGGCCTATTGCCTTGCGATTCTGCTCGCCGTATTCGCCGTCTATCTTACGGAGCGCCTCCGGTTCGGCTGGCTCTGGGGCAGCCTTCCGCTCGCGCTTTCCGTCGGTATTTATCAGGCATATGTGACCGTCGCGATTTCCCTGTGTCTGATGCTGACGATCCTCCGTGCGCTGCGCGCGCCCGATCGTCCCCGTGAGATTCTTTTCTCCGGCCTGAAAAAAATTGCATTCTTGTGTCTTGGTATGGCAATCTATTTTGTAGTTTTGCAGATTTTCCTGCGCGTCAAGCAGCTGGAATTGTTAAACTACCTGAATATGAACGACACCTTTGCAAATTATCCCGTCTCCCGGCTGCCGCAAATCCTTTTGCAAACCTATAAGCAGGTTGCCGTGCATTATTTCTATCCGCACGGCTTTGTCGGGCGTGCGATCATCGCCTGCAATCTCGTTTTGGCGGCGCTGGCGCTCGCCGCGCTGGTGCAGCGTCTGCGCCGGGCAGAATCCGTGTCCGTCTGGAGCGTCGTCATGCTTGCCGCGATGCTGGCGCTCCTGCCGCTCGCCGTCAACTTCACGCAGGTGCTCAGTCCGTCCTCGACGCCGACGCCCTTAATGCAGTACAGCTTCGTTCTGCCGCTTGTGCTGGCGCTGGCGCTTCTGCCGTCGCTGCAATTTCGGCGCGCTTTCCTTACCCGCGCCTGCGCGCTGGCAGCTGTCGTCGCCGTCGCGCTTCTGACGCTGAAATTCGCGCAGGTGGATAACCTCTGCTACACCGCCTCGGCGCAGGCGCACCGCGCCACGGAAAGCTTCTGCACCCGGCTGGTCGGCCGGATCGAGAGCGCGGAGGGCTACACACCCGGGATGGAGGTCTGCATCGTCGGCGGCTATCCCAGCGGATATTATGCCTCGCCGATCGCTTCGTTTGAGGCCGTCCGTCATTATAGCTGCCTGCCCACCACTGTGACCCCCCTCAACAAGCAGATTTATTACTATCTCAACAAATGGCTCAACGTGCCGATCGCCGAGCCGGAGGAGCAAACGCTGATCGCCGTCGCGGAAAGCGACGCCTTTGCCGCAATGCCGCTCTATCCGGCCGACGGCTCCGTTCAGGTCGTGCAGGGCCGCGTGCTGGTCAAGCTGGCCGAGACCTATACGCCCAAGCAGGCGTATGAAATCGCGTATGAAAGCAGAAGGTAAGAAGCATGAAGCTATCTCTTGTGATTCCCTGCTATAATGAAGAGCAGAGCGTGGCGCGTTTTTTCGCCGCCGCGCAGCAGACGTTTCGGGACACCGGCTACGCCTATGAATATGTGTTTGTGGATGACGGCAGCCGCGACGGCACGTTGGCGGAGCTGAAAAAGCTCTGTCGGACGCAGCAGGCGCCGGTCAAGGTGCTCAGCTTCTCCCGCAATTTTGGAAAAGAGGCCGCCATTCTGGCCGGACTGCGCCACGCGTCCGGCGATTATGTCAGCGTGATCGACGCAGATCTCCAGCAGCACCCCGACATCGTCCGGACTATGGTTGCCATGCTGGACGCGGACAGCGATCTGGACTGTATTGCGGCTGTGCAGGCACAGCGGCATGAATCCGCCGTCTTATCCGGCTTTAAAAAGGCGTTTTATTGCATTATCAACCGCATGAGCAGCACGGAATTTGTCTCCGGCGCCAGCGATTTCCGCACGATGCGGCGGCAGATGGTAAACGAGGTCGTGAACCTGTCGGAATACCACCGCTTTTCCAAGGGGATCTTCTCCTGGGTGGGCTTCCATACAAAGTACATTCCCTACGAGGTACACGAGCGTGCCGCCGGAGAGTCTAAATGGAACTTCCGCAAGCTCTTCCGCTATGCGCTCGACGGCATTGAGAGCTACTCCGTCTCCCCCCTAAAGCTGCCGCTTTGGCTCGGCGTTTTCAACACGGGGCTGGCCGCAGTCTACCTGCTTCTGCATCTGATCCTGTGGCTCTGCGGTATCTGTCTGCCGCTGGCCGCGCTGCTCGTCGGCGTGATTGTGTTTTTCGCGGGGCTGAATCTCATCTGCCTCGGCATTTTCGGCGAGTATCTTGCCAAGGCATATATTCAGGGCAAAAACCGTCCCATTTACATTCTGCGGGAGTCGCTGAGCAATGAAGAACATGAAAACTAAGCTGATCTCTCTGCTCCGGAAGTACCGGGAGCTTCTTCTGTATCTGATCTTCGGCGTCGCTACAACCGTGGTCAGCCTTGCCTCCTATAAGCTGTTCCTTCTGCTGCTCGGCGAGCGGTTTTATCTCGTCTCCAACGCCCTTGCCTGGGTTCTGGCCGTGCTGTTCGCCTTTGTCGTCAATAAGCAGTGGGTCTTTTGCAGCCGCGTGTGGGACGCAAAAACGCTGGGCGCGGAGCTGCCGAAGTTTGTCGGCGCGCGCATTTTGTCCCTCGGCATAGAAGAGCTTGGCCTGTACCTGCTGATCGATGTATGCAGCATGGGCGGCTATGTATTTGACTTTGCCATCGTGCGCTTTTCGGGCGCCATGTTTGCCAAGCTTCTTCTATCCGTGATCGTCGTGCTTCTCAATTATGGATTCAGCAAGTGCTTCATCTTCCTCGGAAATCAAAAAAAGCGCGCCTGAGCGTGCAGGAAAACGCCCGGGCGCGCCGCAAATCGGCGCGCCCGAGTCAGCGTGTCAAAAGCCCTTTTGACACGCTGGCAGGCTATCAAGAAAGTTCGAAATACGAGTAACTCGCGCCTGTAGGCGTACATAAGTACGGTAGGGTGCGAGTTCCGAAGTAAGTCAAAACAATAGATAGTATCCATTTTCCAAGCCAAATTTGTTTGAATTCTTCACACAAAAGAGAGAACACACTTCAAATAAAAATGCTCAGAATTGTTTTCTCGTTTTGACGGTTACGGACTTTATTGACAGTCTGGAGCACGCCGATTTACGGCGCGCCCTTACATTTGGTGACCTATGAAAAAGAATAAGGCCTTCTCCTTTTTTCTGAATTTGATTGCCGGTGCCCTCATTGGCGGCGGCGGTATTCTCCCCGGCATCAGCGGCGGCGTGCTTTGTCTGCTGTTTGGCATTTACGCGCCGCTTATGGAACTGTTTTCGCACCCAAAGCAGGCAATTTCCAAGTATTTTTCGCTGCTGCTCCCCGTGGGGCTGGGTGCGCTTGCAGGCTTCTGGGGCTTTGCAAAGCTGATCGTCCGGATCTTTGCCGCGAACGAGATCCTTGCGACATGGCTCTTTCTCGGCCTCATTGCCGGGATGTTCCCGGCGCTCTTCCGCGACAGCGGAAAGCAGGGACGCAGCCCCGCCTGCCTTTGGAGCTTTCTTTTCGGCTTTGCGCTCCTGTTCGGCACGCTGCTCGTTGTCCGGCTCGACCTGCTGCCGACCGTACAGCCGGGCTTTGCCGCCTTTGTGTTCTGCGGTGTTCTTTGGGGACTGAGCATCGTTGTCCCGGGGATGACGTCCTCGTCGCAGCTCATGGCGCTCGGTCTGTTTCAGCCCTTGAGCGTCGGCATCTCCAACGCCGATCCCGCCGTTCTGATCCCGTGGCTATTGGGCATCGTTGTCACCGTCCTTGCCTGCGCACGGCTGGTGCATCGGCTGTTTCAGCGCCATTACGCGGTTTTGTATCACGGGATCATGGGCTTCGCCCTATCCTCCACCCTAATGGTCGTTCCCCTGCATTACGCCTCCGGCCGGGAGCTTTTTCTCTCGCTGCTCTGCGGCGTTCTGGGCTTTGCGCTCGCCTGGGCGATGGACAAGCTGGAGCTGCGCACCCGGCGGACAGATTCTTCGCACCCCGATTCGGAGGATTGAAGCATGGTAAACATTCGAGCCGCCGTCCCCGGCGATGCACGCACCCTTGCGCAGGTTCATACGGAAAGCTGGCGAAGTACCTTTGAGCGGATCGTTCCGGCTGCTATTCTCGCCGCACAAACCGACCTTGCCCGCACCACCTCTCAATACCGGTCAATCTTGGCCGCAGGCCGGGGACACGGCTATCTGCTGGAATTAGACGGCGCGCCGCACTGCATCGCCTGGTGGGATGCCGCCCGGGAGGAAGGCATGCCCGGCTTCGCCGAGCTGATCTGTATTCACTCCCGTGTGGACAATCGACGCAGGGGCTACGGCGGCATGCTGCTGCGGCGCGTCCTTGCCGATGCAGAAGCGGCAGGCCGCCGAGGCATTCTTCTCTGGGTATTTACGGACAATCTCCCCGCCGTTCGATTCTATCGATCGCATGGCTTTTCTCCCACAGGAAGAACGCAGCTCGCATTTGGCGCTGCGGAGGAGATGTACCAAAAGGAATTCCAGGTCTTCGGTTGAATTTCCCGCGCGGCGGTGGATGCTCTTCGTCACAGGTGGGAAATCAGAGAGGATCAGAAAGCTCGCGCCCTGCCGTACTCATGTACTTGTGCGGGTGCGAGCTTCTCCTATTTTTGGACTTTCTTGATCGTCTGTCAGCATGTCAAAAAGAGTTTTTATACACCGAAGCGGCGGCAAGGGAAGCTCCCTTGCCGCCGCCTTTTTCCTATTTCTTTCCGCACCTCAGGCGCGGTGCTTCTGCACCAGCTCCGCCGAAAGCGTGCGGCAGATTTCCGTGACCGGACGCAGCGTCTCCAGCGCGTCTCCCTGCATGCCGTTGGCGATCCAGTCAAAGGAAAGTCCAAAAATCTCGCACTTAAAGAAACAGATGATCGCCCTGCGCTTCTCCTCGCTGACCGTGTTTTTTCCCACGGCGGTATCCCAGTAGGTCGTAACGACATATTCACACAGCTCCATCATGTAGCGATCGTAGATATCGCGGTTGACCGAATGATAGATGTGCAGGACGGCCTTTTTATTCTCCAGCGCAAAGTGGAACGCAAGCTGCACGCATTCATCGAGCGAATTGATGGTTGGGTACTTTGCGATCAGCGTATCCAGCTCTTCCTTGATGATCTCTTCGATCAGTGCCGGAATGTCCTGATAATGATAGTAAAACGAGTTTCGATTGATGCCGCAGTCCTCCACAATACTGCGCACACTGATCTTGGAAAGCGGCAGCTCATTCAAGAGCTTCAGAAACGAAGTCTTGATCGCCTGCTTCGTAAAATTTGGCACGGTGATCCCTCCTCCAAAATCCGTTCCCCGCCATGCGCCCCGCGGGGCAGTTCTCTCTGGCTGGCAGTATATCACAAACTGCGCCGAATTTCAAGGGAGCCTCGGATGAAATCAGCAGGAACGGGCAGCAATGGAAAACGCTCCGGCAAAACGTACCGACCAGCTTGCGCAAAGATATGCCGTTCGCTTCTCCCCTTTTGTATTTCCGCGCGGGAATTTCCCGAAAGCAGAACGGATGCATTTCCCATAGAAATCGTCAGAAATGTTTGCCCGTTTTGAAGGTTACGGACTTTATTGACAGTCTGCCGCGGGAAATCCCCGCACTTCGCTTGCGTTCTTGGGAAAAGCATGGTATGCTGAGTGCAGATGCAGTGCGCTTTGACGTAGAAAGGACGGATTCTCTTATGAAACGCTGTTTAGCCCTTTCCCTTGCTCTGCTCCTCCTGCTTTCTCTTGCCGCCTGCGGCAAAAAGGAGGAACCCGCGCCGCCCGCGACCGAGGCGGAAACCGAAACATTCCCGCAGCCGCTCGACTACGATGCCTATTATGACACTTGGTGCGTAAACGGCGACCGCAGCAGCTTCAGCCTGACCCTGCGGGAGGATGGCACCTGGAGCTTTTACGACAAGTATTTCGCGGACAATTCCGGCGGCACGCTTCTGGACGATGGCAGCTGTCAGCCGGACGACGTCGGCCTGCTTCTTTGGAGCGGAGCCATTCTGGTCGGCGTCGTGCAGCTGGCCGACGACGACACTCTGGATTTCTTCCTGGATAACGAGAGCTATGCCGGGCTCGACGGCTACGCCTCCCTCCGCCGCTGGAGCGCTTCGGAAGACTCCGCCGTGCAGGAAACCTATCTGGAAGCCAACCTTTCCGGCGTCCCGGTCTTCACGCCCGGCAGCGAAGCACAGGTGCTGCAGGACGGCGCTTATACTTATTCCACGCAGGACGATTTCTATCTGCGGCCGCTTTCCGTCGAGGTGGAAAAGACCGCCGATGACGTGCAGGACGGGCGGCGCATCCTGGAGGTGACAGCAACCTTCCTGTTTTTCTCCGCAGACGAGCAGGCGCTTTCCGGCCTCAACATCTATCGCGGCTTTCAGCTTGATCTGTTCGACGCTTACTCCGGCAAGGTATTCTCCATCGGGGAGCGCGGCATGGATACCCAGAGTCTGGACGAATGGACGCTTTCCTGGAACGGCGGCACGGAGGAAATCTCCTGCATCTGCCGAAATAATACGACCTTTGACGTCAACGAGGACACCTGCGAGCAGGTCGTCATGACCTTCCAGCTGGAGCTTCCCGCGGATTACGACGGCTTCATGCTCTGCGTTCTTCCCGCGCAGAAGAGCTACGCGGAGGCAACCGCCGGCACGGATCCCGCGCGGAACAAGCTGCCCATTCTTGAAGCGGCAGGCGACGCGGTCTATGACGCGCTGCTCTACCGAATCGACTAAAGCGGCATAGGAAGGAGCGCACCATGAATGCCAAAATTCTTTCCCTGCTTTTGAGCCTGCTTCTTGCGCTGAGCCTCTGCGCCTGCGCGGGAAGGGCAAAAAACGCACCGACCGGCACGCCAAAGGATAGCGGCGCGCAGATCCCCTCCGCCTCCGCAGCCCCGGAATCGCTCCCGACCGACGCGCCCCAGCCCACCGAACCGGTATTATCGGCGCTGGATCCCTATGTGCTCCGCCCCGATATCCGCGGCTACCTGACGCAGGACGAGGAGCAGGCCTTCCGCACGCTGATCGATGCGATCTTCGCCCGCGAGGAGCGCGTCACGCTGTTGGCGGATTACGACGCAAATCTGCGCGTTTTGGGCGCGGCGCGCTATAATCCTTATTGGTTCTTTGTCGAGGATTCGCATTTCAGCGACGACCATACCGCCGTCATACTTACCTACGCCTACTCCGCCGAGGAGCAGGCCTCCATGCGTCAGTTCATGGACAGCGAGTATCTGCGGATCCTCAACAGCATTCTAACGCCGGAAATGAACGAGCTGGATCAGGTGCTTTCCGTCTATCATTACTTTGCTTCGCGTATCGAGTATAACTACGACTGGCTTGAGGCGCTCAACATGGCCGACGATAAGTACCTGTTCCCGGATATCGCCATCTATGAAGCGCTGCAAACCGGGCGCGGTGTCTGCCATACCTATACCTATCTGTGCGAATTCGCGCTCCAGCAGCTGCACATTGCGTGCCTGCCCATGACGGGCGTCATGAATAACGACCCGGAAAGCGGCCATATGTGGCTGGCCGTGCAGCTGGACGGGAGCTTCTACCATATGGATCCCACATGGGACGCCGCGCCCGGCATGGCAGGTCTCAACTATTTTGGCATGACGGACGAGGAACGCGCGCAGGATATCACGATCGACATTGCGTGCTATGATGAGTCCTACGGCCCCGTCGTGTGCACAGACTCCCGCTTTTTCGAGCTGCGCGGCGTTTCCGACTACGCCTACCTCGGCAGCCATGAATGGGCGCTTTGGTACGAGGGCGTCGACGAGCCGGTTTCCTTCCGCACGCAGTAAGCATCCCCGACAAAATCGGCGCGGCAGCCGCGCCCCCAAGAAATACTTTTTATTGGCCGCCGGGCTGTCAATAAAGTCCGTAACCGTCAAAATGGGAAAACAATTTTGACGTTTTCCATGTGAAACGTATCCATTCTGT
>CABQNH010000055.1 GCA_902465435.1 uncultured Eubacteriales bacterium
CAGAAGATGTACCACGAGATCAGCCCGGAGACCGGCGAATTCATCGACTTCATGATCGACCATGAGCTGATGGATTTGCAGAACAAGCCGGGCAAGGCCTCCACCGGCTATATGACGAGCCTGCCCAGCCTGAAAGCGCCCTTTGTGTTCTCCTGCTTCAACCACACGATCTTCGATATGCAGGTGCTGACGCACGAGCTGGGGCACGCCTTTGCGGGCTATATGGCCATGCGCAGCCAGCCCATTTCGGACTACTACAGTGAATCCACCGACATTGCGGAAATTCACTCCATGTCCATGGAGCAGTTTGCCTATCCCTATGCCGAGTGGTTCTTCGGCGATCAGGCGGATAAATTCCGCTTTGCCCATCTGCAGGAGGCCATTACCTTCGTGCCCTTCGGCGTGGCAGTGGACGAATTCCAGCATATCTGCTATGCGCATCCCAAGCTGACGCCGAAGGAGCGGACGTATCAGTGGCATCTGCTGGAGGAAAAGTACATGCCGTGGCGCAAGTACGACAACGATCCCTTCATGGAGTGCGGTGGCTACTGGTATCATAAGCTGCACATCTACCTCTATCCCTTCTACTATATCAACTATACGCTCACCACGATGGGCGCAATGGAGTTCAAGAGGAAATACGCCGAAAATAAGGGGGCGGCCTGGCAGGATTATCTCAAGCTCTGCAAGACCGGTGGGAGCCGCAGCTATCTTGAAACACTGCGCTATGCAAATCTGGCCAACCCCTTTGAGGCCGGTTCCGTCGAGCGCGCCTGCGGCTACGCGGAGAAAATTCTGCTCGCGCAGATCGCCGAGCAGAAGCCGTGAGGCTTCTCAGCGTGTCAAAAAAACTTTTTTGACACGCTGGCAGACTTCAAGAAAGTTCGGAAGGCAAGAAACCCGCGCCTGTAGGCGTACATAGGTACGGTAGGGCGCGAGTTTCGAAGCAAGTCAAAACAATACGATCTTGCCGGAGATCGGCTACCATATCGCCAAGGCGTATCAAAATCAGGGGTATGCAAAAGAGGCTGCACAGGCCGTCAGGGATTGGACGTTTGCAAACACGACGTTTGGCGCGGTGTACTCTTACATGAAAAAGGCAAATGCCCGGTCCTCCGCCGTTGCCCGCGCCAATGGTATGGCCTTGCTGGACGAGTTTACCGACGACGAGGACGAGCAAACGGTCGTATACGGGATCCGTCGTGAAGAAAGCGAGAGACATATGGATATATGGGAAAGGCTCTATGAGCGGGCGAAAAAAGAGTATCACCCGGAGGAGGTAAGCCCCTTTATCCAGGCGCATCATGTGGTATGTGCTTTGGAAAGCGAGGACGGAACGATCTATATGGGCTTTTGCATTGAGGCGTGCGGCGGTGTTATGAATCTATGCGCCGAGCGTGTCGCAGCATTGAATATGTATGTCAACAGCGGTCAAACGAAAATAAAGCGGTTGATTGCCTTCCGGGACAGAGCGCCGTATGGCGGCGGGAGCGGAATGCCCTGCGGTGCGTGCCGTGAATTTCTGTACCAGCTGAACGAGGAAAACGAAAGCATGGAGATCATGGTGGATTACGAAGGCAGGAAAACCGTTCCCCTCAGGGAACTGCTGCCGGGCTTCTGGGGCAAAGAACGCTATTCCGAATCTCATTCCATTGAGAACAACAATGATAGAACTGCCGCAGTAATCGAGGCTTCTGCGGAACGGGATGACGGTGAAATGTAATGGATGGAGAAGCCGTCCTTGTACATGAAAAAAATCATCTGCACATATTCGCTGACCGCTTCATCCACGATGAGCTGGTTTTTGTTCTCCGGCGATTTCATGTAGCCGTAAGGCGCGAACGAGCCGACGAACTCACCGCTCTTCTGCTTGACTTCCAGACTGCTTCGGATTTTCATGGAGATGTCCTTGCAGTAAGAATCGTTAATCAAGTTTTTGAACGGGATAACAAAGGAGTCGGACTGCGGATCACCGGTCAGACTGTCATACGCATCATTGATTGCGATGCAGGACAGATACGGAAGACCTTATGGCTGGGGTGTCGCAGAGTATGCGACGCCGGAAGAACTTTTCGGGTACGACCTTATCACATCTGCATATCAGCGAGACCCGCAGGAATCCAAAGAGCGCATGATGCAGCATCTTTCCTCCATCCTGCCGGGTACGCCTGTACAGCAGCTTACGAAGATATTGAAAGGATAAAACACCATGAGCAAGAAACTTGTAGCATATTTTTCTGCGTCCGGCGTGACCGCGAAGGTTGCCGAGACGCTGGCAGAGGCAATCGGCGCGGACATCTTTGAGATTGAGCCGAAGGTGCCTTATACGGAAGCTGATCTGAACTGGATGGACAAAAAGCCCGCAGCACGATTGAGATGAACGATCCTGCCTCTCGTCCTGAGATTGCCGCGAAGCGGGATAACTTGAAGGACTACGATACCATCTTTGTGGGTTTCCCGATCTGGTGGTATGTCGCGCCGACGATTATCAATACATTCCTTGAGAGCTATGACCTGACCGGCAAGACGATCATCCCGTTTGCGACCTCCGGCGGAAGCGGCATTGGCAAGACGAACGAGCGGCTTATGCCGAGCTGCAAAGGCGCAAAGCTGCTGGATGGAAAAGTCTTCAAACACAGTGTCGGGCATAATGAACTGGCGGCGTGGGTTGAAGGACTTGGACTTTAAGGGACAGACAAATCGGAATTTGACGGAGGAAACACAAATTGAAGCTTGAAGAATATGGGAAGGAAAACAATAGCATTATAGTGATGCTGCATGGAGCAAATTTTGTGCATTGCTATGGTAGGCAATATTCGCTCGCTAATTCTTTTCACATTATCGTACCCCATATCATGGGATTTGGAGATGAAGCGGGCAGAATCTTTTACACGGATACGTGTTGTGCCGAACTTGTAAACATGATAAGAAGCCTCAACAAAAAAGTTTTACTGGTGGGATTTTCATTGGGTGCGCAACTTGCTTTCAAGCTCGTATCGGAATATCCGGAATTATTTTATTCTGCCATAATCGTCAGTCCGTGGCTGAACAAAACGGAATCTTCATTAGCGGAAGTTATGAAAATGAATGAAAAGCAATTTGCTTCATTCAAGAAAAAGTGGCTTTGTAATATCATAGGCATGATGAATGGACTTCCCAGAGAGCCGAGAAAAAAATTTGTTCATCAGATGCAGAATGTTAAGATTGATACTATTCGTAATTCCGTGAATAATGGCATAACATTTGAAAGCGAACCGGACTTTGCCAAAGTGCCAATTCCTATTATTGCGTTGGCCGGAGGAAAAGAACCAAAAGAAGTAATGGACAGCGTCAAACGAATGGCTGAGATCAATCCGAATTGTCGGTGTGAGATATGGGATAAGGCTGCTCACAATATTCCGCCGATGTTTGCAAAAAGATTCAACCAGTTGATTTTAGACACGGTGCAATAAATTCCAGTTTAACGAACAGGCGATGATGAACGCATGAAAATCCTACATGAACTTTCTTGGCTATGGGAAACGCTGGGCATTGCACTTGTGGCTGCGGCTGTTTGCACGGCTTGTGCCGCGCTGATCTGCAAAGCAGCGAAGAAGAACCTCGGCAGAAAGGTGTTGGCTGTCATAGGGGCTGCTGCATTTGTGGGCGCGATTCTGGCGGTCATTCTGATTCCTTCCACGGGACAATCCGTTCAATCTGACTGAGAAATTCTTTTTTCTTCGTCCGCACCTGTGCCAATTCGTCACGGAATGCGGAAATCGTCATCTGTTTATCCATAAGTTTATTCTATCACGCTTGGCGGTATCTGGCACTTTTTTCTGTGCGGTATTGCCCTAAAACAGAATGGATACGTTTCAAATGAAAATGCTTATAATTGTTTTCCCGTTTTGACGGTTACGGACTTTATTGACAGCCTGAGACGCAGCCCCACGCTGCCGCAATGGCAGCGTGGGGCTGCGTCCTCAGATGACCGGCCAAGCTCGTCTGGAAGAGATGTCTCTCGCCGCCCCTTCTTCCGCTTCCATCAGAGGTTCTTCAAGTCCTCCTCCGGCGTGGTAATGGGCGCGATTCCGAAGTTATCTACGAGATAGTTCAGCACGCCCGGCGAAAGAAACGCCGGCAGCGTGGGGCCGAGCCGAATGTTTCGTATTCCCAAATGCAGCAGGGTCAGCAGGATGCACACGGCCTTCTGCTCATACCATGAGAGCACCATCGACAGCGGCAGATCATTCACGCCGCAGCCGAACGCTTCTGCAAGCGCGAGGGCAATTTGGATAGCGCTGTAAGCGTCGTTGCACTGTCCAATGTCCATCAGGCGCGGCAAGCCGCCGATCGTGCCGAGATTCAGGTCGTTGAAGCGATATTTGCCGCAGGCAAGGGTCAGTACCACGGAATCGGCAGGCGTTTTTTTCACAAACTCCGTATAGTAGTTGCGGCCGGGACGCGCGCCGTCACAGCCGGCAACCAGGTAGAAGTGCTTGATCTTACCGGTCTTCACCGCCTCGATGATTTGATCTGCCGCACCTAACACCGCGCCGCGTGCAAAGCCGGTCATGACCGTGCTGCCGCCGTTGATGCCGGTAAACGCCTTGTCCTCGGAATAACCGCCCAGCTCCAAGGCCTTCTCGATGACCGGGGTAAAGTCCTTGTCCTCGCCGATGTGGGGGATTCCGGGATAGGATACCATCGCCGTGTTGAACACGCGATCCGAATAGCTTGCCTTCGGCGGCATCAGGCAGTTGGTGGTGAACAGCACCGGTGCGGGAAGCGCTGCAAATTCCTTTTGCTGGTTCTGCCACGCCGTGCCGAAGTTTCCCTTGAGATGCGAATATTTTTTCAGCTCGGGATAGCCGTGTGCGGGGAGCATTTCCCCGTGCGTGTAGATATGGATTCCCTTCCCCTCAGTCTGCTCCAGCAGCAGCTTGAGGTCGTGAAGGTCGTGGCCGGAGATGACGATAAACGGCCCCTTCTCCACCGTCAGAGGAACGGTAACCGGCGCGGGCGTGCCGTAGCTTTTGGTGTTGGCTCTGTCAAGAAGCGCCATGCATTTGAGGTTCTTCTCGCCAACCTCCATAACAACGGGCAGCAGCTTGTCCATGCCCCAATCCTCGCCCACAGCAAAGAGCGCCCTGGCAAAAAAGCGGTTGACCTCCTCGTCGGTATAGCCCAGCACCATGGCGTGATGCGCATAGGCCGCCATACCGCGCACACCGAAGAGGATAAGCGCCTTGAGGCTGCGTACATCCTCCTGTGCGGTCCAGAGCCGTTCCATATCGTAATCCTCGGTTCGTCCGCATGCGGAGGGGCAGGCGGCGCAGTCCGGCGCAAGCCGCGCCTTTTCCGCGTGTACCCGGTCGATCTGCTCACGAATGGTATTTTCGTTGAAGTTCACATTTGTGACGGTGGTAAACAGCCCTTCGATCATCACGCGCCAGGTATCTTCGCTCGTCTCCGCTTCGTTGCCCGTCGCCCGTGCCAGTCCGATGAGCGCTCCTGTCAATTCATCCTGAAGCTTCGCGGTATCGGCAGTCTTGCCGCAAACACCCACATTTCCCGTGCAGCCGGTGCAGCCCGCCGTCTGCTCACACTGAAAACAAAACATCCTTCGATTCATCTTAAACTCCCCGCTTCCCTTCATCAAGCAGGTTTCCGTCCGTGGAGATCGTCACGACCTGGCACGGGATCCTTTTCCCGCTTCGCTGTAATGCGGTCTTTGCCGCGTGCTCCAGCCCGCCGCAGCAGGGAACCTCCATGCGCACGATGGTCACGCTTTCAATGGCATTGCCGCGAAGGATCTCGGTCAGCTTCTCGGAATAGTCCACGCCGTCGAGCTTCGGGCAGCCCACAAGGGTAATATGCCCCTTCATAAACCGCTCGTGAAACGCGGCGTAGGCATAAGCCGTGCAGTCGGCGGCAATCAGCAGCCTCGCGCCGTCAAAATACGGTGCGTTTTCCGGCACGAGCTTGATCTGCACGGGCCACTGCGCCAGCCGACTGACCGACCTTGCCGCAGGTGCCTCTGTCCCGGCGCATTCCGCGTGCTCGATTCTTCTTGACTGACTTCCCGGGCATCCGCAGGGCAATGACATTCCCTCATTCTTCATTCTTTCCTGCATTTTCTTCTGCTGATTGGCCAGCACTGCCTGCTCATCGTAGGCGGCAGCCTCGCGTTCGACAAAGCGGATTGCCCCGGTGGGGCAGGCGGGCAGGCAGTCGCCCAAACCGTCGCAGTAATCGTCGCGCATAAGCTGCGCTTTTCCGGCCACCATAGCAATGGCTCCCTCGTGGCAGGCTGCAGCGCAAGCGCCGCAGCCGTTGCATGTATCCCGATCAATCTCAATGATTCTTCTTTTCATAACCGTGCCTCCTTGCGTTTATGCCCTGATTATACTATAATGAAATCAACAAGTCGGTTGATTTTTCAACAAAAGAGGATCTTATGAAAAAATTTTTACCTGTTATTCGTTCTTCTTCGCTTTTTTTTGGCGTTTCTGAGGAGGAGCTTACCGCCATGCTCTCCTGCCTCAAGGCAGAAAAAAAGGACTTCCCAAAGGAAGCCTTCGTGCTGCGCGCCGGCGATACGGCGGAATCGATCGGCATGGTACTGTCGGGAAGCGTTCTGGTCATACAGGAGGATATCTGGGGAAATCGCAACATTCTTTCCAAGGCAGGCGCGGGGCAGACCTTTGCCGCCGCCTATGCCTGCGCGCCCGGCTCGGTGCTGAATGTCAGCGTGGTCGCGGAGACTCCCGTAACTGCAATGTTTTTGAATATCCGGCGCATTTTAAACGTGTGCCCGTCCGCCTGTACGCATCACAGCCGGATCATCCGAAATCTGCTTGGCGAGCTTGCCGAAAAGAATCTGCGTTTCAGCGAAAAGCTCACGCACATGGGACAGCGCAGCACGCGGACAAAGCTCATGTCCTATTTCTCTGCCGAGGCGCAGCGGCTCGGGAAGTATGAATTCGACATTCCCTTTTCAAGGCAGCAACTTGCGGATTATCTTGGGGTCGAGCGCAGCGGTCTGTCGCTTGCGCTTGGAAAAATGCGCTGCGAGGGGCTTCTCGACTTTCGCAAAAGCCATTTTGTATTAAAGGTATCGCAGTCCGACCGCACTGCGCTCTGAGAAATATTGAATATATGCTTTCACGGATGAGGTACCGTTTTCTGACACTCTGCTGAATGAGATCAATAATATACGCGAAAGCCTTTTGGAACCACCGGCCGTGCCGGTGGTATGCACTAGCCCCCTTGGGGCATGCCCATGGCCGAGCCTATAGGCTCATCGAAAAGTCTGCCAACCGCGCAGCTTTCACGGGCTGCCCCTAAAGGGGCTTTTGTTTATTTGCCCTCTGTTATTGGCTGACCCGTAAACGGGTCTACATGCTCCTTTATACTCATTTGGTCGTCTGTGTAATCTTCCTGTAGCTGATTTCGGATATACTCTTGGATTGCCTTCCTGTTCGCTCCTACTGTACTTACATAATAGCCCCGGCACCAGAAATGCCGGTTCCCATACTTGTACTTAAGGTGCGCGTACTTCTCGAAAATCATTAGGCTGCTCTTTCCTTTGAGGTAACCCATAATCTGTGCTACACTGTATTTCGGCGGTATCGAT
>CABQNH010000056.1 GCA_902465435.1 uncultured Eubacteriales bacterium
TGCAGGTGGCCGGAACGGCCGCTGCATCCGTGACCATGTCATGTCCCAGTGCGTCCGTGTAATCGTCCACATAGCTCTCCCCGCACTCCGTGCAGGTGTAGGTCGTGTAGCCGCGCTCCGTGCAGGTCGGCGCCGTCACGGAGGGCGTGTAATGATGCTCGTGTACATCGGACGCGCCAGCCTGATAGAAGTTGAAGAGATACGCAGAGGTATCCTTCTCCCCATAGGTCGTAAACTTCGAGCCATAGAACTCCAGCGCTTGATTGTGATTTCCGTTATAGGCCGCGCCCACATTCATGACATGCCAGCCGCCGGCGACCGCTTTCAGATACCAAAGGCTGCAATCGCTTGCCTCGTCTGTCAAAGACAGGCTGTTTCCGGTTGCGCCGGAGGTCAGGTATTTGCCGTTCAGCGTCAGATAGAAGTTTGTGTCACCGTCAAACTTTACGGTAAAGAGCGCCGCATTTTCGGAAATCGGCAGCGGGATCAGGCCGTTGGCCGCCTTTGCTGCCGCCGCCTCCAGCGCACTGGATACGACGCTTTCGCCGTCCTGATGGTAAATGTAATAGCTTCCGCCGTCTACAAGTCCGCTCTCGCCGACCAGAACTGCCGCGTCGATCTCCTTGTAGATGTTAAAGAGATAAGCCGTCGTGTCCTTCTCGCCGTAGGTCGTGAAGCCGTTGTTCCACTCCAGCGCCTGGTTGTGGTTCTCGTTGTAGGCCGCGCCGACGTTCATAATATGCACGCCGCTCTCTACCGCCTTCGTATACCACAGACCGCATTCGCTCGGCTCGTCAGCAAAGCGCAGGGAATTGCCCGTTTCGCCGGAGGTCAGATACTTTCCGTCCAGAATCAGATAGAAGGCCTCGCCCTCCTTCTGCACGGTAAATACGGCGGCGTCTTCGCCTGCCGCGAGCTGCGTGCCGGAGGTTTCCGCGGTGGCCGCCTTGATGCGATTGCCGTCCGCTTCCTTGGAAACTACGGTGCCGTCCGCAACGTAGTAAAGCAGGACCTTTTCTCCGTCCACAAATGTATCGGTGCATTCGCCGTAATGCGCACCGCGCAGATTCTTTTCAACGACCTGCGTCGGATCGCCGGAATAGGTCAAGCTCCAGTTCGATTTGACTGCGGAAACACCGCCGTTGGCCGCCGTCTCCGCCGCGATATATTCGGCCATCAGATCCTGCACGACGCCGCCGCCCAGGTCATCCGTCTGCGACCAGATCGCGTCGCTCGACTTCAGCGCCGCAAACGGGCCGCCCGCATTGCCGAGATGGTAGTTATTCACCGCAAGGATATAGGTCTTATCCAGCTCGAACGCTCTGCCGTCTGCAAACTGCGAAATGACGACGCGGCTGCCCACCGGCTGATACATATCATAGACAAAATCCAGACCGTAGAAAACCGGGTTCGTGAAATCCTCGCCCTTGGTGGAATAGCTGACCTTGCCGCCGGAAACGATTGCCTTGAGGCGGTTCTCCGCATTCCATTCCAGCGCCGCCTTGATCTGCGCGCCGGTCATCGGTACCAGATAGAGCGTGTTATCGTACTTATAGTACTGATAAATATTCTTCATGCTGATGTCGCCCGCCGCAACATTGCGGCTCACGCCGACAGAGGTTGCGGAAAGATCCACCGTAATATGGTCGAGGCCGGTCTTTTCATACAGCGCAGCCTTTTTCTCTTCGGTGTTATATTTTTCGGCGAGGTGATAGCTGCCCTGCGCGATCTGCGCGCGATTGATAACGTCGATCGTATCCGTCTGCTGGAGATAGTAGCTCGACTTATTATCCCATGTGCCGATTGCCTTGCCGCAAGGCTCATTGACATAAGCAGCCGCATCGTCCGCATACGGCTTGATGCGTGCGGTCAGCTCGGCATCGTCCGAATAATTGGAAAGGTTCAGGTTTTCGCTGGACTTGAGCGCAACCGTAAACTTGCCGTCCACCACACTCACGGTAAAGACCGACTTGGTCAGGCTGACGCCGCCCGCGTTGACCACAAGCACCTGCTTGCCGCCGACGCCCTCATACGAGGTATTGGAATAGCCGCTTGAATGGTCGTGGCCCGCAATGACCATGTCAATGCCCTCGCACTCCTTGATGACGCGGGCTACCTGATCCTCCGTATTGACGCTGAAGGTCAGCTCGCCGGTCGTCGTGCCAAGTCCGGAATGGTAGGCAAGAATGATAAAGTCGCAGCCCTCCGCCTTCATCTGCGGGATGTAGCGGTTGACCTCCCACGCCATGGAGCGATTGGGGTTGTCCGGATGGGAGAAGAGGATGCCGGGATAGTTCTCTGGAACGTCCCAACGGGTGCAGTCGGTATTCTCCATGCCGAGGATGCCGATGCGGAACGTCTTGCCGCCGATCGTCAGATCCTTCGTGATGTACGGCGTGAAAACGTTCGTACCGTCCTCATAATAGAGGTTGCCCGCAAGGGTGGAAACGCCGTTTTCCGTAAGATAATCCCGAATTTTCTGCATGACTGCAAAGTTGTAGTTAAACTCATGGTTGCCAAGAACCGAAACGTCATAGCCGATCTCCGTAAGGCAGATCGCCATGGGGTTCATATCCTCCGTCGTTCCCTGCGTCAGCTTAGAGATATTGTAGGAGGATACCGGCGTGCCCTGGTATAGGTCGCCGTTGTCAACCAAAATCGTGTTCTGCTGATATTCCGCGCGGATCGCCTTCACGGCCGAGGCCACGCGCAGGAGGCTATTGTTTACATTGCCGTCCGTGAGCAGATTCTTGTTCCAGCACTTGCCGTGGACGTCCGTTGTGGACAGGACAACGAAGTCCGCTGCGGTCGCTTCCTCCGCATGCGCCGTGACCGGCAGCATGGTCAGAATCATTGCTGCAAGACACAGCAGCGCTGCCAAGCGTTTCAGATTCTTCATAGATCCATCTCCTTTTCATTTTCCGGGGAATTTCCCCCAGTGTTCTCCTCTATTTTAGTATCTTTCGGTTCCAAATACAACGAAAATCCGCCCAATGGGCGGATTTTCGTCATTCTTCATGAATTTCAGGAGGCAAATTCGTCTTCTTCGCCAAAGCCCTGCGATGCTCCCAATAGGCAAGCGCCAGCAGAAGCAGCAGGCAGCCGCCGGAAATGCAGGCGCCGACCGTCAGCCCCGGCGTGTAGAATCGCAAGGTGACCGTATGCGTCCCTGCCGAAATCGGGAACGCGATCAGCGCGTCGCCAAACGGCGTGATCTCCACCGCTTCACCGTCCACCTCGGCCGTCCAGCCGCGCTCGTACGGGATCGAGGTATAAAACAGGCCGTCCTCCTGCACGTCGATCGTGCCGGACAGGCGCGTGTCGCTGCGCTCGGTCATCTGCATCGTGCTGCGTGCAAGAATCGCATAGCCCTCGCGGAACAGTGACTCGTTAAAGTAGGCAGCGTTCAGTGTGATCGTTCCCTCCTTGCCGGTGGGCAGCGTCAGCTCCAGCGAAACCGTATCGCCGACCGGGAAGCTGCCGAGGCACATGAGATACTGCCGCTTAATCGTGCAGCTGTAATCCACATCGTACGCATCCGTAACGCGCACGGACTCCACATCCGTCGCCTTCAGGCGCACACACAGCGGCTCCTGGCTCGTAATGTGGAAGGTAATGGCCACCTTTGTGGACGTCTCCTTCTTATCGAAGCGGTAAACCTCACCGCCCGTAAGCGGCACGCCGTCCGTTCCCTCAATGGAATCCGGCCGAATACTGCGGTACAGCTCCCCTGTCAGGCCGGTAGCCAGTGCAAACATCCGCTGCTGATTTACCATAGGATTTGCGCTTCTTGCGTTTGTATCATAGGAAGTGAGCGCCGGCTTCGTCACAAAGCCCATTGGCAGATACGCTTGATTCTCCAGCAGAAGTACATCGCCGGAGCTGGCCGCCTTGGAGAAGAAGTGTGGATTATGGTTGCTTCCCTCCGTAGACAGGAGGTATTTGAGATTCAGCATCAGGTTGGTAAAGGGCGAGCTTTCGATGTAGCTGTAGCGGTTCGACGCCGTTCCCGCTGCAAGACCGAGGTCATAGCAGATCGTCGTCACGCGGTAATTGCAGGTCGAGGAAAAGACGCTGATCCCGTCATAGCCGTTCAGCGGCGCATCGTTGAGCGTCTGCCGGGAGACGGTTTCCGTGCGGTAAAAATCCAGATTGCCCTGCTCCCTTTCCCGCATGGCGGCAAGCACGGCTTGTGCATCCGCGTTTTTGCGCGGGTAATAGGAGCTGCCGGTTGTGCCGACCTTGTTCGCGCCAAGATGCACCATACAGGCGCATTCAAGAACGATCACCGCAGCCAGCCCGAGGGAGAAATAGCGCCGCGGCAGCTTTCTCACGGAAATCAGGCAGAGGCCGATCAGAAGTACCGCCGCAATCGCCGTCGAAAGGAAAACCGTCCGCTCCCGCTGCACGCCCCACGCACAGTAGAGAATGCCGCCAATGACCGCCGCAAGGATCGGCAGATGCCAAAGCCGTAGCCCGCCGAGCTGATAATATGCCCGTGCCGCCATAGAGATCAGCACAAAGCTGTAAAGGAAGCTGAAGCGGTACGGCAGGGAATTGGGAAAGTGCATCCCGTGCCAGACATAGTCCAGCTGCCGGACCACAAAGCTCATCGCAAAGAAGAGCAGCAGAAGCACATGGAAGATCCGCTCGCGCAGCGGAATTTTGCGGCAGAGGCAAAAATAGGTCGCAAGTAAAATCGCGCTCACGCCGCAGGCAATATTCGGCAGGCCGTTCATCGTCGTCGGCGTCACGCCGGTCAGGCTGTTGGAAACGACCTTTTTCAGCGCGATCAGTACGCCGGTCAGCGTCGGCTCAGGGCCGATATTAATTGCGAATTTCTTTGGGAATTGATTGACGGAGGAGTAGGTGTTTTGCAGATTCAGATAGGTCGGCAGCATCAGAACCGCCGAAACGCCGACCGCCAGCAAGGAAAACGCCGCCAGCTTGCCCAGCCGCACAAAAAAGCCCTTCCAGCCGTTCCAGCGGCAGACGGTATAACCGATAAACGACAACGCCACAAACGCGCAGACAAAAATACCAATGTAATAGTTGCTCCAGACCGCAGCCGCCAGCGCCGCCGTATAAAGCCGCCATTTCCCGCTGCGCATCAGGCAGACGAAGCCCGCCACGACCAGCGGAAGCAGCGCGACCGTATCCAGCCAGATTAGATTCCAGTAATAGCCCATGATAAACGCGCACAGCGCATACATCATAGAGAACATCGGCAGACTGCAGTCCTCTTTTTTATGAACGACCTTGAGATACAGCGCAAAGAAGCCGCCCGCGCAGCCAACCTTCACAAGAAGCTGCAGCGTATAGAGGTACATCAGCCAGCTCTTGGGCGCCAGCGCGCAGAGAAGATTCAACGGACTTGCAAGATAATAGGAAAACAGCGGAATATAGTTGGTTCCCATTCCGATTGCCTGCGAATAGAGCAGGCTGCCGCCGGATTTGACCCGCTGACAGAATTCCAAAAAGAACGGATAGTACTGATGCCACTGATCGTGCGCCAGAATCATCTGATCGCCAAATGGCAAAACGCCGCGCCACGCCAGCGCCGCGCCAAGAAGCAGCGCCGGAAGCAAAAAGGACAGAAGCAGATTTCGCTTCAAATGCCTGCCAAACATCACCTGATCCAGCCGGGCCAGTCCGCCGGGACGCCCATTGAATAATCGTCGCATTCCAAAAACCCCCCTGTTTTTATCGTATAGCGGCACGCCTTCCCATGCAATGCCGCGCGCGCCGCACAGGAATCTCTTTGATTTTCTTAGTATACCGGAAAATTTGGGAAAAGTCCAGTCACAGTTTTAGACGGCGTTCCGGCAAAAAAGTGCCGTATTTCAATAAAAAAGTAAAAAAAGGTTGTATCGTCTTCCAAAATCCGCTATACTATTACAAAAGGAACCGCTTGCACCGCAGCGCGCCTGCGTGCAGGCGCGCCCGCCCACGTCGGAACGTGTTGGCTATGCCGCGTTTTGCCCTGTGGGGATCATTCCGCAAGCGGCCTCGGAACGGAATACGGCCGTTCCGCCGCACAAAGGAGGATGTTGGTATGGCGCAGCAAGCAGATGCCGCCTATCAGGAAAAGAACTATCTCAGTGCGTATTCCCTGTACCGCAGGCAGACGCAGGAAAATGCAGAGGCTTACCGCGCCGTATTCCGGGCCGGGCTCTGTGCCGGATATCTATCGAAGGAAAGCGGCCTGCGCATGGACGAGCTGATGGACAGCTATGTGCAGGCAAGACGAATTCTCTCCGTCCTGCGGCGGAAAAAACAGCTTTCCCCGGAATTTGCAGAGGAAGAGGCAGACCGGATGCTCGCAGAGCTTCGGGAATTTGCCCTTGGCTATCCGGGCGGCTATGGGAAGCTGAAATCCCGTGTTGTCTTTGAAAACGCGCAGGACGCCCAGCACTATCTCTCTGTCATGCAGAACGCCGCAGAGCTGATGTGCCGCGTAAGCGACGTGATGGAGCTGAACCATGAGGACTGGAAAAAAGAGCTGCTTTCCGCCGCGATCGACACAAGTACGCGGGCACTAAAATATGACAAGCTGACCTATAAGGACGGCATGACGGAAAAGGACGGCAAACAGGTTCCGGTTTACGGCAGCTTCAAGGCAGACAAAGAATACCGCAAACGACTTCTTACGCTGCGCGAGCGAGCTGTGAACGACTTTAACAGTCTTCCGTCCATTGTTGCTCAGGCGGACCGCTACACCAGCGAAATTGAAGCGGAAAAGGCGGTTTTATCCGCCTATCAGCAGGCGCGCAAGCGTTTTTTAGAATCCGCGCCGGAGCAAAAGCACGCGCTTCGCCGTCTGCGCGGCAATGCGCTGCTTGCCGCCGCACTGCTGGCCGTACTGTTCGGGCTGCTGGCCGCGCTGGTTCGCTGGAGCTGGGCGCTGTGCGGTCTGGCCGCTCTGCTGCTCGATGCGCTGACACTGCACATTTTGACCGTCCGCTTTGAAAAGCGGAGCTTTCCCGCGCCGCTGCTCGCGCAGAAAAGCGCGGCAAAGCAAAGCCGCAAAACGCTTGCGAAGAAGAAGGCGGAGCGGCGTAGATTCAAATCCAAAACCATGAAGCATTAATTAAGAACGCCCCAAGGGGAAAAGCTGCCCGCTTTTGTGCAATGCAAAAGCGGGCAGTTCAGCGTGTCAAAAAAAACTTTTTGACACGCTGACAGACGATCAAGAAAGTTTGGAAGGCAAGGAATCTCGCGCCTGTAGGCGTACATAGGTACGGTAAGGCGCGAGTTTCGAAGTAAGTCAAAACAATAAATATTTCCTTGTTTTTGAACGCAATTTATTTCGCAAATTGCAAGTGCAAGTTGGACACCTGCACGGTAGAACTTAGTGAATCAGAG
>CABQNH010000057.1 GCA_902465435.1 uncultured Eubacteriales bacterium
TGCAGGTGGCCGGAACGGCCGCTGCATCCGTGACCATGTCATGTCCCAGTGCGTCCGTGTAATCGTCCACATAGCTCTCCCCGCACTCCGTGCAGGTGTAGGTCGTGTAGCCGCGCTCCGTGCAGGTCGGTGCCGTCACGGAGGGCGTGTAATGATGCTCGTGGCCGCCTGTAAGCACGGTGGTGTAATAGATCGTTGCAGGCGCGCCGCCGCGATAGAGGTAGGCTGCCTTCAGCGTGCTGGTGTAATTGGTAAAGCGCGGTGCGCGGGTGTTATACTGAATGGTGCCGTACTGGCCGTTGTAGTGCGTAAGACCCTTCGCTGCAGACAGCGTCCAGAGGAAGGAGGTGTCGCCGGCGCCGACGCTCTCTGCTTTCGTGAAGGTGATGCTTTTTGCGCCGTTGCACTGCAGGTAAAGGCCGTTTGCATCCTGCACGGTGTAATAATCGCCGAGCTTGGTGACGGTAAAGATGCAGCTTGCGTTGGTGCAGGTGATGGTGTTGTTTGCAATTGTCGTTGCGGTGAAGCCGAGGAACTTTGCACTCTCGGAGGTGTCGTTGTTCATCATGACGCCTTCGTCCGGCGCGGCGACAACGTACAGACCGGAGAAGTCATCGGTGTCGGCCGTGACGCGGGTGAAGGTATCCGTCTTTCCGCTCTCGTCCTCAACGCGATAGGAATAGAGCGCATAAAGCGTTTCATTGGCGGACGTCACGGTGTAGGTGCTGCCGGCCTTGTAGAATTCCGGCTTTTCCGTGGTATCCGAGACGGACTGCGCGACCCAGCCGAGGAAGCTGTAGGCGTGCTCCGTCGCGGTGGGCGTGCCGGTCGGCGTCGGAAGAACCACCTCGTCGCCGATGTAGGCGGAAAGCGGTGCCTGCGTCACACCGGCGGGCACGCGGAAGGTAACGGCTGCGGCCGTCTTTGCGGCAAATGTTACGGTCACGGTGCAGTCGGATTTCAGCTCGGAGAGCACAAAGCGGTTGCCGCTGCGGGTAACGACGGCTGCGTCTGCCGGGGAGACGGTGCAGTCTGCGGCATAGTAGCCCTCTGCCGGGACGGCCGTAATGACGCGCCCGGTCAGGGAAACCTCGCCCATCTCCGGGTTGGCGGAGACGGCCGTAATATGGAAGCTCGTTGTGTTGAGGTCATGGGCATAGCCGGACGGCGTGTCCATGTCGGGGATGTCACGGCCGAACAGCGTCCAGCCGAACTCCGGATAGTCGATAAATACGTTGCGGTTGCCCTGCACGTCCTGACACAGGTCGTTGCGGCGCATTTCCCACTCATCGACGGGGTCCATTTCGCACCACTGCAGCAGAGTGTCGAGGCTTTCAATGACCTTTTTGCCGTCATTTGCCTGATTGCCGGAGCCGGAGGGCGCGGTTTTGGTGAAGAGGTTCAGGTTGTTGCCGGAGGCAGTGCCGTAGGTGACATAGACGTAGAGGTAGATTCTGGCGACGTCGCCCTTGATGTTGTCGTTGATCTCGACAAGACCGCCGCAGTCATTTTCAATGTAGCTGTCTCCGAGCGAGGCGTACCAGAGAACGGTTTTTCCGTTCCGGCTGTAGGTGGAGATGTCCTTTTCGTCAAGCTCTTGGCGGACATTGCCCATGGTGTAGTGGAGACGTGCGGAGTTGACGCCCGAGTCCGTCGGGCGCAGATGGTGCAGGTCGGAGCCGGCACCGGACTGATAGAAGTTGCCGCGGCTCTTCGGCCAGACGTGCTCGCGGTTGTACTTGGTGCGGCTGCCGTCATCGTCGGAGTAGAACAGCACGGCGTCGCTCAGCCCCTTGGCGCTGTCGGTCGTTGCCCAATAGCTTGTCAGCGAGGAGTAGCCGACCGGGTTCGTAAGCGTGGTCTTCATCAGCTTCTGCAGCGCAAGGTAGAGGTCGCTGCCATAGCCCTCGACGGAGCTGTCCGTCTTTTTGCCGGACAGCCCGGAAAGCGTTTCAAAGCTGTAGCTACCGGTATAGTAGCGCTGTGCCTGCGCGCTGAGCGCCGTACAGGTTTGATGACGGACAGCATCGTTCTTGCTGGCCGCCAGGACGCTGAGCGAGCCAAGGCTGGAGAGCACCAGCACAAGCGCGAGCAGCGTCGCAAGGATGCGGTTTGTTCGTTTCATGGTATGTTCCTTTCTTGGCGGCTTCTGATGGAATCAGGAGCCCCGTTTTACAGGGGAAATTCCGAACTCCTACCGGTTACGGCATTTATCCCCATTCTTATCGCCATTATACAACCGAATCCCGCCACTTGCAAGAAGAACCGCTGTTTTTGTGCAAAATCGCTTGCAAATTATGTATTCCTTCGCTATAATAAAACCCACCGAGGACGTTTTGCCGCGCCCGTCGGCCCAAAGGCAGTTCGTGACCATCCTGCCTTTGCCGGATTTCCGGTGAAAATCAAAACTATGGAGGTGCGCACGGGTGCGTGCGCGAAATGCAATATGGATCACAACAGAAGAAAAACCATTCACCGTCTAACCCTCTGCGGCGCCATCGCCGCAGTGTATGCCGTCGTGACGATCAGCACGGCCTCCTTTTCCTATGGTGCCGTACAGTTCCGCATCGCGGAGGCGCTGTGCGTTCTTCCGGCCACTAACCCCTGCTGCGTGTGGGGGCTGTTTGTCGGGTGCGTGCTTGCCAATCTCCTGTCTACCGTGAGCGCGTTTGATATTCTCATCGGCTCTGCGGCGACGCTGCTTGCGGCGCTTCTGACGGCGCGCATCCGGAAGCCGTATCTTGTTCCGCTGCCGACGATCCTCTTAAACGGCCTGATGGTCGGCGCGATGCTCGCGGTCGTTTATCCGCTGCGCAGCTTTTTGGGGGGGCTTCGTGCTGTATTTTGGGCAGGTTGCGCTGGGTGAGACGGTCGTTCTGTATGCGCTGGGCGTTCCGCTTCTGCTCTATCTGCGCAGAAGCAAGGCCGGGACGCAGCTGAAGCAGATGTAACGGGAGGCCTGAGCGGCGTGAAAACGAAGCGAATGACGCGCATTGCACTGCTGACGGCGCTGGCATTGGGAATTTTTCTTCTGGAGATGCAGATCCCCATGCCGATCCGGATTTCCGGCGTCAAGCTGGGGCTTGCCAATATCGTGACGCTTTTCGCACTGTTTACCCTCGGCGTGCCGGATGCCTGCTGGATTCTCTTTCTGCGGATCCTGCTCGGCAGTCTGTTCGGCGGGCTGAACACCCTGCCTTACTCGCTTGCAGGCGGCGGAATGAGCCTGCTTTCCCTGCTCGTGCTGCGGCATATGGTCACACAAAAGCAAATTTGGGCCTGCGGCGTTTTGAGCGGCCTGTTTCACAATTTGGGGCAGCTTCTGATGGCGGTTCTTTTGACGGGAACGCCGTCTCTTCTGCTCTATCTGCCGCCGCTGGCGGCCTGCGGCATTCTGACCGGTCTGCTCACCGGCCTTTGCGCACAGCTTTGTATTCTCCGCTTACGAAGACGGAAAATATAGCACGAATCGTATGAAATTTGGGAGGTTTCTTATGAAAAGATTACTGGCAATCCTTTTGACCCTCGCCCTGCTGGCGGCAATGTGCACCGCCTGCAAAAAAACGGACAAGGCAGACGACCAGGCGGCGAGCGAGAGCCTACGCGCAAGCGGTGACGCGGCGGATCCCGACGAGAGCCGGGCCGACGGCACGGCACCGGCGGAAACGGACGGCGACGACACGGTCTATCTCAACTACAACGGCCTGCGCTATGCCAATTTTACGCAGGATGACATGATCCACGCGGAGGGCGGCGAGCCGGACTTCACGATCGATCAGGACGACGGCAAGCTGTGCGGCTATAACGACCGGGAATTCCTTGGAATTTCCTTCGGTCAGGTACAGTACCATTTCCATGACGGCCGCATTACCGTGACCGGAAACTACACGAGCAACGGCGAGACGGACGAGCAGGCACTGGAAAAGATCCGTGCGGCCATGACGGCCGTATACGGCGAGCCGAGCGATTCCGTCGCCTCGGACGGCAACCATATCTATACCTGGCACGACAGCACAAAGAATTATGCTTACTGCAACATCATTGTGCCGGGCAGCCTGCAGCTCACGTTCTGCTTTGTTGAGCAGGGCTGATGCGCGCTCCGGCGGCACGCCGATTCCTTACTAAAAATGCAAGAAGGCTCTGCGGCAAGCCCCCAATGGGTGCCGCAGAGCCTTCTTTTGCTGTGCCTGACGCACATTATGTATTCTATTTTTGCTCCGCTGTCTGCCCCTGAAAGACCCTGCGGTAGGGCAGACAGTCCCGGAACTGCCAGTGCCGCTCCAGACCGCGCGAACAAAGGCCGATGAGCGGGCCGTTGACAAGCGCGCACAGCACCGTGCCGAGGCGCACGCCGACGAAGCGTCCTGCGCCGAAAAACGCGAAGGACAGCGCCACGCCGACCAGACAGCTTATGCAGTCATAGACGGTTTTGCAGTGGTGTGCGGCGAGGCCCCATTTTCGGGAAACCTCCAGCACGATCAGCTCATAGACCTCCGGCGTGAAGTAGGCGTGGAACAGCAGCGCCACGCCGAACGCGCAGATCACAAGCCCCAGCGCATAGAAAATCACGCGCGCCGCCATGCCCGTGCAGGGAAAAAGCCGCAGAAAAAGCGTGCAGCCGTCCAAAAACAGACCGTAGAGCAGGCTGGCCGGGAGGGCGAAAAGATAGGTCGGGCGAAAGCGCCGCAGCGCGGCGACCATGCCAAGCAGCAGGATCGTCTGGAAGAGATACTGCGACATGCCGAAGGTAAACCAGGGAAGGTGCCGGGCAATTTTGAGGTAGAGCAGGTACGGCGGCGCGACCACCATGGAGACGCCGAAGTCTGCCGCAACCATAAGGGCGGTTCCCAACGCCAGCGTGAGCAGCCCCATCAGATAGGCAAGCTCCGTGGAAAAGATTCGTTTTGTTTTCATGCAGGTGCTACCTTAAGGAATTTTCGGCACCTCGATGCTGCTGGAAAAGCGCAGCGTGCGGGCGTCCTCTGCAACTTGGATGTAGCCGTACTTGGCAAGAAAGCGCAGCATGGGCGCGTTATCCCGCGGCACGGTGAGCGCCACGGCGCGCTTTCCCTCGGCGCGGTAAACGCAGACGCCCGTCCCCAGAAGCTGAATGGCAAAATCGCGGCCGCGATAGCCCTCCTTCATGCCGAGATAGCAGATCTCGCCGACGTCGCCCTCGTTCTCCGCCAGCCAGACCAGTCCAATGGGCTGCTCGTCCAGCATACCGAAAAAGCCGCGTCCCGTTTCCGGGATATGCGAAAGAAAGGCAAGAAGTTCTGCCGGATCCGTCGCGTCGCGATACCAGAGGTTATAGTCGTCGGAGGCCTTGTTGCTGCGCCACCAGTTTTGCCGCGCGAGCGTGGAGATCTCCGGGGACAGATGGGAGGCGTCGTTTAAGTAGTCGTAACGATAGCTCCCGTTTTCATAGTGCAGGAGGGAAACGCCGGTGTTGTCGCAGTGGCCGATCTGCTTCACGGTCAGTGCAGGCGCAAACAGCCGCAGCTGCACCCCGCGCAGCATGGAGCCGTGCGAGACAATCACGATGGTTTTGCCGTCGTTTTGCTCTGCGTACTCGGTCATTGCCGCAAGAAAGCGCCCTGTGTACTGCGAAAAGCGTTCGCCGTCGCAAAGGTCGGCGTGAACGGGGTCCTGATTGAAGCAATCGAGCGCTTGTTTATAAAAGTGGCCGAACGCGCCGAAGGGCATATCCTCAAACTTCCCAAAGTAGACCTCGCGGAAGCGGGGATCCGTGTGAAGGGGCAGGTTCTTCGGCTCATAAATGGCGCGCGCCGTGGTCGCGGTGCGGTAGAGATCGCTGGAATAAGCCGCGTCAACCGGGATATCCTGAAAACGGGCGCGCAGCGCCTCGATCTGGCGCAGACCGTTTTTGGTGACGAGCGAATTGTAGTGCCCCTGTGTGCGGCGGTAGATGTTGCCCTCTGCCTCGGCGTGCCGGATCAGATAAATGTTCGTCATATCACATCACCACGACATACTTCGCAATGTCCTTTTTCATCTTCTCTGCAGCCTGCAGCGCCAGCGCGGCATAGTCCGCACCGTCGGTTTCCTGCTTGCGCCACGCGCCGAGAATGCTCTGCGACGCGCAGACGACCGCACCGTAGCCCAGCCGGTCAAAGGCAAACTGTACGTTTTTGACGGCGATGCCCTGCGTGCCATAGTCGGGAATCAGCAAAAACAGCCGGTCATAGCTCTGACGCAGGCGCGCGAGGATCTGCGGCTGCGCGGCGCTGACGACCGCGCCGACCTGCGTATAGCCGAAGCGGCCGGCCTTGTCCTCGCCCCAGCGTCGGGCAAGATCTGCCATGGCCGTATAGATCACGCGGTCGCCGGAGAGCAGGTCCTGCACCTCGCGGCCGGATTTATTCGGCGTCTTGACCAGCAGAAACAGGCTTTTCCCGCCGCTCTTGCAGTAGGGAAGGAAGGGCGCGGCGGCGTCCGTACCGGCATAGCCGTTGATGGTCACCGCGTCACAGGGGTAGATGCTGCTTTGCGTTTCGCCGATGCAAAGGCCGCCGAAGGCCGCTTCTGCGGCAAGGGCTGCAGCGGCGCCGGTTTCCCCAAAGGCACCGTCAAGCAGCACATAGTAGCCCTTTTTTCCGGCGTAGCGCAGAAGCTCCTGCAAAACGGCCACGCCGGGCGCGCCCAGAGCGGAAAAGCAGCCGCTCTGCAGCGAAACGGCGGGCAGGATCGGGGCGAGCGTATCGAGAAGCGTCCGGCAGAAGCGGCTGTAGGCCGCGGCAAGCGCCTGCGGCGTCTGGCCGTGGGCGGAGAACGCTTCCTCCAAAAGCTGCGGCGGGATCAGCTCCGGCGTTGGTGCAAGCCCCAGCATGGAGGGGTTTTTCATTTTTCGGATTTTTGCCTGCAGCACATCGATCGACATTCCGCGTCAGCTCCTTTGTATCTTCGTTTTTATAAATTTATAGCGTCGGTTGACAAGGGCACACACGGTTTTTCACAGGGCAAAACGACGTCTGGCGTCGTTATCCTCGTGGGCGGGCGCCGGCCCGCCTCAGGCTGTCAATAAAGTCCGTAACCGTCAAAATGAGAAAACATTTTTGGCG
>CABQNH010000058.1 GCA_902465435.1 uncultured Eubacteriales bacterium
ACGTCGCCGAACTGGCCGTGGCCGCCGGACTGCTTCTTGTGACGGCCGTGGATCTCGACCTTTTTCTTGATTGTCTCGCGGTATGCGATCTTTGCCGGGCGCAGCTCCGCCTCGACCTTATACTTGGAAAGCAGCTTGGCAATGATAACGCTCAGGTGAATATCGCAGACACCGGCGATGATCATTTCCTTCGTTTCGGGATCGTTGCCGTAGGTGAAGGAGGCGTCCTCCTCGTTCAGCTTGACCAGACCGGCCGCGACCTTGTCCTCCTGACCCTTGGTCTTTGCGTAAATGGCCATGCGGTAGCAGGGCTCTGCATACTCCATGGGCTTGATGGTGACGGCCTTGCCGGGCAGGCAGAGGGTATCGCCGGTCTTGACGGAGGCAAGCTTCGTGAAGACGCCGATGTCGCCGCAGCAGACCTTGCTGGTCTTGGTGTTGTCCTTGCCCTTCGGGAAGAACATGTTGCCGAGCTTTTCATTGTCGCCGGTGCGGGAGTTGGTCACGGTCATGGTATCTTCTACATCGCCGGAAATGACCTTGAAGTAGGAGTTCTTGCCGTACTGGTCGGTGATCGTGTTGAAGACGAAGGCAACCGGGCTGCCGTTCGGCTTGAATTCCGATTCGTTGCCGTCCTCGTCTACGGCGATCATGGGCTTGCCCTCTTCGGGATTCGGGGCGAATTTGACGAGGTTCTTCAGAAGCAGCTCCGTGCCGAGGCCGCTCATGGCGCAGCCGCAGAACACAGGCGTAATGACACGGTCACGCAGGCCGGCCTTGACGCCGGACAGCAGCTCTTCCGCAGTAAACGGCTCTTCCATAAAGAACTTTTCCATGAGCGCTTCGTCGGTTTCGGCGACCTGCTCATTCAGCTCCATCATGTATTCTTCGATCTTTTCCTCGGCCTCTGCCGTCAGAGCGACCTCCTTACCGGCTGCGTCGTAGGCCTTCTTGGTCAGAAGATCGACAACGGCGACCGCCGTCTCGCCATGGAGAATCGGGAAGGAGAAGGGAATGACGGATGCGCCGAAGGTGCTGCGCAGAGCATCCACGGTGCCGAAGAAGTTTGCGTGCTCCTCGTCCAGCTTGGAGACGTAGAACATAGCGGGAAGACCGGCCTTCTCCAGCGACTTCCAGCCCTTTTCCGTGCCGACGGCGATGCCGGACTTCGCGGTCAGGCAAATCAGGCCGGAGTCCACGACGCGAAGCGACTGCACGACTTCGCCCGCGAAGTCAAAGTAGCCGGGGTTATCGAGCACGTTGAGCTTGCACTTGTTATATTCCACCGGAATGACAGAGGTCTTAATGGAATACTGTCTCTTCTTCTCTTCGTCGTCGAAGTCGGAGACGGTCGTGCCGTCCACTCTCTTGCCAAGGCGGGTGATGGCCTTTGTGGTGAAGAGCATACTTTCGCACAGGGCGGACTTGCCGTCGCCGCCGTGACCGAGCAGGCAGAGGTTACGAATGTCCTTAGCTGTATACATAGATGTTTTCTCCTTTCGTGGCGCGCGCAAAAGACGGATGCGTCGCACCGGCGGCATTTTTACGAAATTGCCACAATTATATTCATTATAAACGAAATGTAAGTAGATTTCAATGACCTTTTTCCCGTTTTTTTCAGGAACACGGAAAAATTAGTAGCGCGACGCCCAGCGGTGGATCAGCAGGCAGGGAAGCGCCCAGAGCAGGAGCACCAGAAGCAGATTGCCGACGTTTAAAATGCGCACTGCGTGCAGCCATGCCATCAGCGCCATCAGAAGAATGCCGCACAGACCGCCCACGACGGAGATCCAGGTGCTGGACTGCACAGCGGACTTGAGCACCCGGCCGCCTGCCGCCGCGTCGGCGAAAGCGCCGAAGTTATCCTGCGTCAGAATCGCGCCCTGCACGCCGCGCGCGGCGTCGCTCTGCTCCGAAAGCCGGACGCGCTCGCGAAGGCTCGGGAAGATCAGCCGGTCGGTTGGGATCCCGAACTTATGCTTCACAAAGCCGGGATTGACGACAAAGTCGCGCGTTGCCAGCACCATGCTGAAGTGGCGCAGATGCGAAATGGAGTTCAAGCCGCGCAGGACGGCGTCCGACGTCTGATATTTCAAGGCGAAGATCCCGGCAAGCTCCCCGTTAACGGAGATGTAAACCGCCTGCCGAATCCGCGAACCGCCCTGCATATGCACGCCCATTGCCTTCATAAAGTCAAGCGAGCCAAGCAGCACGATATCGCCCATAATTTCCGCGCCGATGCCGCCCGATTCATAGTAACGGTACTTATCCACGGGATAATGGCGCGCGCCCTCCGCCTGCAAAAGTCCCTCGAACAGCTCGCCCAGCGCGCTGCCGGAGGCGGAAACGGCGGCGGCTGCATAGCCCACGACCTTTGCGACCGGCCAACCGGGCAGCATTTTCATGCCGTTGAGCGAGACGCTGTTTTTCGGGAAGATGTCCTCGTCGCCGATCAAAATGGCGTGCGTGCCCTCAAAGGCGCGGGCACCCTCCCAGCCGCAGACGGCGGCGCCGTGCCTGGCAAGGCGGCGGGACAGACGGTAATACGGCCGCGAAAACGCGAGGAAGCCGCCCAGCGGCAGGCTGCCTAACAGCAGCACCGTCAGAACCCACAGGAAGCTGACCTGCACGCGCATACGGATGAGTGCGGCGAGCGCCGCACAGAGAAGCAGCGCGGCGGGCGCATAAACGCGCATGATTTTCTGGGTGTAATCCGGCTGCGCGAGCGAGCGCATGAACTGCTTGAGATCGCCCTCCGCACTTCGCAGGCCGGGCGTCTGGCCGTAAACGGCCGGAACCTCATAAATGCCGCGCGGCTTCTCTGCGTGCCGTGCAACCTGCAGGGTGTTGAGCAGCGCCATCTTGCGGCAGACCTCCGACCAGCCCGCAATGAAGATGGCGAGCGTAATGGCCGCACTGTAGGGCAGGCGCGCCTGCCGCAGCGCGCGGAAGGAATCGACCGTGCCGACCAGCACCGTAACGGCGAGCAGCGCGTGCAGCTGCGGCTTGAACTGCAGCAGCTGCATGACGCCGAGCGCCAGCGTGTCATAGCAGAGCACGGCGGCCAGCAGCATCATACCGATAAACAGAAGCGAAAGCCGGTAGGTGTCCTGTAAAAGTCCGATAGACAGCCAGCCGGTTTGCTGGAAAAGAACCAGAAGGAGACTGACAAGAGCCGGAACGCCGCAGAGCGCGACGCGAAGCCGCCCGGTGCCGAGCTGCCTGCGGTAAAGCGCAAAGGCCTCGTCCGGCTGGAGGGTCGACTCCGGCTCCGTTTGCGGTGTCCGCTTGAAAAGACGGACGGGGCGCGGCGGCCGGTGCGGCGCGGCTTCCTGTTCGGGAGCCCGGCGACGGGAAAACGGATCGGGTTTCGGAGAGGGAGCGGCCGCTTCCTCCGGGGAACCGGCTGCCTGCGCCGTGCCGTGGGGAACGTCCCGCGTGCGAGACGCTCCGAGCGGTCTGCCGTCCATGCCGACAAAGCGGAAGCCGTGCGGCCGATTCGCCTGCGCGGTTTCCTTTGTATCTGCCTGGCGGGACGGAGCCTGGGCCTGTTCGGATCGCGCCGCTTCCTCCGCGGCCTTTCGATGCGGCGCGCCGTGGGGCGCGTCCTGCGCGGGCTGCTGCGGCGCTTCGTCCTGCGCCGGACGATTCTCCATGCGAATAAACTGGAACCGGGAGGGGCGGTGCGGCGCATCCGCAGCGGCAGTCCGGCCGTGCGGCAGACGCTTTTGCGCGGGCGCGTCCTGTGCGTCCTTCGTTGGCTGCGTCTGCGCGGCAGCGCCCTGATGTGCGGGCGGCGCTTCCTGCGCGGATTCAGCCTCCGGGGCTGCGGGCGGCGCTTCCTGCAAGGATGACTTCCCGCCGAATTCAGCCAGAATGTCCTCTAACGTAAATTCCGGCAGTGTCTCGTCCCACTTCGGCAGGGCGTCGGTATTCACTTGTTCCTGCTTCCGTGGCTTTTTCATGTGTGCTCTTACCCTCTCTGCCGCACGGCCTCATACAGCAGCACGGCGGCGGCTGCAGAGGCGTTCAGCGAGGAAATGTTTCCTTTCATGGGGATGCTGACCATAAAGTCGCAGCGTTCGGCGACAAGACGGCTCATGCCGACGCCCTCGTTGCCGATCACGATGGCGGTCGGCCCCTTGAGATCTGCGCCGTACAGGCTTGTGCTGCCCTCGGCCGCCGTGCCGAACACCCAGATGCCGCGTTCCTTCAGCTCGGAGATCGTGTTGGCGATGTTCGCGACCTTGGCGACCGGCATATACTCCAGCGCGCCGGCGGAGGTCTTGGAGACGACGGCGGTCAGGCCGACGCTGCGGCGCTTCGGAATGATGACGCCGTGCGCGCCCGCGCATTCCGCCGTGCGCAGAATTGCGCCCAGATTATGCGGGTCGGACAGCTCGTCGCAGAGGATCAGCAGCGGGTTTTCCCCCCGGCGCTCGGCGAGCGACAGCATATCCTCCACCGTGGCATAGTCGTGCGCGGCGACCGAGGCGATCACACCCTGATGCGCGCCGGTCGGACTCATCTGATCCAGCTTGCGGCGATCCACATTTACAATGACGGCGCCCGCTTGCTTCGCCTGTGCGAGCAGCCGCGCCAGACCCTTGTCCGGGTCGCCGGAAAGGGCGTAGACCTTATCGACGGTGCGGCCGCTCTTGAGCGCTTCCGCAACGGCGTTTCTGCCCTCGACCATGTTTTCCGGCAGCTCCGGCGCCGGCTTTTTGCTGAATTTCTCTTTCATTTTTGAACGCTCCGATCTGCGTTTATACACAATAGTTCAAGATATTATACCAAATGCTTTGCAAAGAAACAACTGTTTTCTTGGCTGCTTTCCGGTTTTCTTGTCTGTGTCGGCCGATTTCACAAAAAAACGGCGATTCTTTGGGGGATATTCACAAAAAATTCATCGGCAATTCAAAAAGCTGGATTGCCTAAGCCCAAAAAGTGTGATACTATTGTATAAGATCCGTAGACTATTTCCAAGATGAGGATGAAACGACTATGAACGAACCGCAAAATAAAAATCAACAGGATCCCAAGAAGCGGTCGCCGATCTCGGTGATGAGCGTTTTGCTGATTGCGCTGCTGTTTACGATTGCCTGCAATTACATTATGACGCTCGTGACCGCGCCCAACGAAAAGGAGGTCAACTATAACGTCTTTCTTTCCCGCGTGGAAAAGGGAGAGGTGTCGCGCGTGACCTTCGAGGAGGATCGGCTGACCTTCTACCTCAAGGAGGACGAGGATAAGCCGAAGTCCGCCAGAACGCAGTACTATACCGGCCTGATCGCCAATTTGGATCAGACGGCGCTGTGCGCGACGCTGGAGGAAAAGGGCGTGGACTACAAGCAGGAGGTGCCGGAGGAGGTTTCGCCGATCACATCCTTCCTTGTGACCTGGATTCTGCCGATGCTGATCTGGATCGCGCTGCTATCCTTCCTGATGCGCTCGCTGTCCAAGCGCATGGGCGGCATGGGCGGCATGGGCGGAATCGGTGCATTCGGCCAGAGCAAGGCGAAGGTCTACCAGATGGAAAAATCGACCGGCGTGACCTTCCGCGACGTGGCGGGACAGGACGAGGCGAAGGAGTCCCTCGCAGAGATCATCGATTTCCTGCACAATCCGAAGAAATACACGGCCATCGGCGCAAAGCTGCCGAAGGGCGCGCTGCTCGTCGGCTCCCCCGGCACCGGCAAGACGCTGCTGGCCAAGGCCGTTGCCGGTGAGGCCAATGTGCCGTTCTTCTCCATCTCCGGCTCGGACTTCGTGGAAATGTTCGTCGGCGTCGGCGC
>CABQNH010000059.1 GCA_902465435.1 uncultured Eubacteriales bacterium
TTCCGAACTTTCTTGATCGTCTGTCAGCGTGTCAAAAAGGTTTTTTGACACGCTGAAGAGGGAACCGCTGTGTGCGGTTCCCTCCTTATTTTGCATCCTTAAATAGCTGTGCCTTGGCAGAAAAGCGCCGTCGTCCACTGCAGGAAATCGCCTGCCTTTGCGGCTTGCTAATCCTGCGTCGGAATCGACGCGCCGATGGCGCCGAGCCGCTCCTTCGAAGCGTCAAAGGTGCACTGCAGCGCGGCAATTGCCTGCGAAAGCGCCTGCAGGTTCTGCTGCAGCGTTTCTCCGAGATTGCGCAGGTCGTTGTCCGAATCGGCAAGCTGCTGCGTTGTTTCGGCAAAGCTGACACATACCTGATCGTAAATCTTGGCGGCGCGCCGGTGCGCGGCACGTTCTGCCGCTTCTGCGCGGCGATAGGCCGCCAGCTCCAGCTCTGCGATCTCCGACGCCTGCGGCGAGCCGACCGAGGCCTCGTCCAGCATTGCCTCCGTAATGGGCATTTCCTCCTCCGGCGAGACCGCCTGCGCCGCAGCCGGGGAAGGCTCCTTCGCGGCCGCCTCTGATTCCATCAAGCGTGCAAGCGTATCGGAAAGCGCCGCCTTCGTCTCGTCCAGTTCCGTCTGCAGGCGGGTATTTTCGTCGCGAAGCTGACGCTGCGCCTTCTCATTTTCAAGACTGACCCGTTCGATATATTCCACAACGTCGCTGCGGTTGAAGCCGTTGAGCGCGGAGCGGAAGCTGAAATTCGTAGCTGCCACGAAAAATCCCCCAATGCCTTGTTTTTCTACAGTATAGCACACTTTTTTTTGCATCTCAACAGGAATTTTCCTACTGCCGCAGGAAATCCGCCGCGATAGGAGCAGGCGATCAGGAAAGTCCGGAAGCCAGGGAAGTCTCGAAATCCAGTCCCTGCGGCAGATGTCGGGGCCTTCCCGGCAAGGCGTCGGTTTGAAAAAATCAGGAAACTATTTTGGTATTTCTGCACCCTTCAAGCCTTGCCCCGCCAAAAATTCCCGCACTCCATCTCTTTTCGATAGGAATCCCGGCCCCCTGTGGAGCACGCACCCGCGCAGGCCGCTTTTAGCTCTGGTATCCCGAAATGTAAAGCTCCTCATAGATGATTCGATAAATCTGGTCGCTGGCGCGGTTGAGATCGTAGACATAATACCAGTTCCCGTCGATAGTTCCGCCCCACCAGTCGCTGCCCGTATTGGGGAAAAAGTACTGCTCGATGGCATAATCCTTTGTCAGCACCTCGGTGCAGAGATCCAGCACCTCGCTGCGGGTAAAGGAGGTTGTGCAAAGCGCCATGCACTCGCGGATGAACTTCGGATAGTCATAGTAGCTCATGGCCTTTCCCTTGCTCAGCAGCTCCATCAGCACCAGGCGCTGACGGCTGGCGCGGTACTCGTCATTATCGCTGCGCTCGCTCTGACGAATGCGGGAATAGGCGACCGTCAGGGCGCCGTTGAGCCAGCATTGTCCCTCATGGATCGCAACGCCCTCCCGCTGCGCCAGGCTGCTCAGATAACGAACCTCCGCTGCATTCAGCTCCACGGTCACGCCGCCGACCAGATCGATAATGTCCTCCATCTGCGAGAAGTTGACCGCCGCATAGTCGCGCAGATTCAGATAAAGGTTCTGATTCAGCGTAAAGAGCGACATTTCCGCGCCACCCCAGTGGTAGGCGTAATTGATCTTGCTGTACGCACCCCATTTCTGGATCCAGACATAGGTATCGCGCGCAATGGAAATCATTTTAATCTTCTGATGGACCGGATCGACCGCGATCAGTATAATGCTGTCCGAGGAATCGTAGCGGTCAAGGCCGAACAGCACAAAGGTTTTAATTCGATCCGCACCGGACAGCAGGTGACTCGTCTGGGATGTGCTGCCGTTTTGGATGCGCTCGAGCACATCGTCCGGCAGGTCGTTGATTCCGTCGGGGTCGCCCTCCCCGTCGCCAATATCCAGAATACCGGCCTGCGACGGCATCGTATTCTCACGGTTCAGACCTTCGTCCATCGCCGCAATGCCCAACTCCGAATCGGATTTGTTTTCCAGGCTGGCGTCGTGCGTCAGCGTACCGAACATGTAATGATACAGCGCAAGCGCCGTAATCGCCGCGACAAGCAGCAGAGAAAACAGCACAAGCAGAACAATGAGCAGGATCTTTTTGGACTTGCGCATTTTCTTTTTATGTTTACGTCCCCCGTGCGTATGGCGATAATATCGGTATTCTCCGGAGTCCTGCGCAGACGGCGCGCCGCCCTGCTCCTCCAAATCAATCGTGATCTCACGCTGCTGATGGTTTAACTGTTCCATTTGCATTTCCCTCCTGCGCCGCATTGCTGCGCGCATGTGCGGTTGATATCGTGCAATAAATTCAGTATAGCACACATTTCGCACAAATTCTACGCCTATTTTCTTACCTTCCCGCAATTTTCGGCGCACTGGCCGCCATGCCCGACTTCCTCTGCGAATAAGTTTTTGTATTTTCTTCAATTTTGTGTAAAACGCCCGGTACAGGAGAAAATAATTGCGGTTTTTTTCAATTTCATCTTTACAATTTCCTTGTTGTGTGCTAAAATGATACGGCTGTCAATATGCGGCAATCCGGCTTCTCGGTTTCGGGGGAAGACTCCGCAGCACGGAGCATTCCGCCGTCCCGATACTTAGTTGCGCGGAAAATGATTTGAAAGGTGGAAAATACGATGATTTCCAAAGAAGCAAAGGCCAAGGTCATGGCCGAAAACGCGACCCATGAAGGCGATACCGGTTCTCCCGAGGTGCAGATTGCGATCCTCACCTACCGCATCAACGAACTGACTGAGCATCTGCGTGAGCATAAGCACGACAACCACTCCCGCCGTGGTCTGCTCATGATGGTTGGTAAGCGCCGCAGCCTGCTGGACTATCTGGCAAAGAAGGACATCAACCGTTACAGAGCCTGCATCGCGAAGCTGGGTATTCGTAAGTAAGTTCAACCGCGTGAATCGATGGGCGGCCCTGCGCGGTCGCCCATTTTCACAAACCTTATGGCACGGGAGCGCAGTTTAGCAGTTGAACGCGCCGCCACACGCTTTGACGGCGGATTCAAGTGCTAAACCTCCCGCGCCGCATCCAACAAAGGAGGATTCATTTATGATTACGCACAAGCAATTCCCGAAGCATCACATCTTCGAAACCGAGATCGGCGGCCGCACCTTCACCGTCGAGACCGGAAAGGTCGCAGAGCTTGCCAACGCCGAGGCGATCTGCCGTTACGGCGATACTGTCGTACTGGTCACGGCAACCGCTTCTCCCCTCCCCAAGAGCGGCATCGACTATTTCCCCCTGACCATCGAGGTGGAAGAGAGAATGTACGCCGTCGGCCGTATTCCCGGCAGCTTTAACCGCCGCGAGGGCCGTCCCTCCGAGCGCGGCATCCTCATTTCCCGCCTGATCGACCGTCCGATGCGCCCGCTCTTCGACGACGAGCTGCGCAACGATGTCGTTCTGACCAACACCATTTTGGCAAACGACTATGAAAACCCGGTTGAGATTGTCTGCTCGATCGGCTCCTCTCTCGTCATGGCTTACTCCGATATTCCCTGGAACGGCCCGACCGCCACGACGAACGTCTGCTATCTGGACGGCGAGTATATTGTCAACCCGTCTCAGGATCAGCGCAATGCGAGCCAGTGCTTCGTGACCATCGCCTCCACGCACGAGAAGGTCGTCATGATCGAGACGGAAGCAAAAGAGATCTCGGAGGACATTCTGCTCAAGTGCATCGAGCTAGCACACAACACGAACGTCAAGGTCGTGGAGTTCATTCAGCACATTGTTGATACGATCGGCAAGGAAAAGTTCACCTTTGAAAAGGCCGCCGTCAATCACGAGCTGCTCGACGAGCTTTGCGCTTACGGCATGGATCAGATTGAATACGCGCTCGACACCGATGACAAGAACGTCCGCGAGGAACGCCTGACCAAGGCGCATATCGATTTTGCGGAAAAATTCGGTGAAAAGTACCCTGATTTTGAGGAGCAGATCGACGTTTGCTTCTACAAAATGCAGAAAAAGGTCGTCAAGAAGTGGCTGCTCGCCGGCAAGCGTGTCGACGGCCGCGGCATGGATGAGATTCGTCCGCTGGCTGCTGAGGTCGGTGTCCTTCCCCGCGTGCACGGCTCCGGTCTGTTCACGCGCGGCCAGACACAGGTGCTCTCCGTCTGCACGCTGAACACGCTCTCTATGGAGCAGAAGCTGGATACGATCTATCAGGAGGACAGCAAGCGTTATATCCACCACTATAACTTCCCGGCATTCTCCACCGGCGAAGCCAAGGCGGCACGCTCCACCTCCCGCCGCGAGATCGGCCACGGCAGCCTCGCTGAGAAGGCGCTGCTGCCCGTTATCCCCTCCGTTGAGGAATTCCCCTACGCCATCCGTGTGGTTTCCGAGGTTGTCTCCTCCAACGGCTCTACCTCGCAGGGCTCCATCTGCGGCTCCACGCTGGCTCTGATGGACGCAGGCGTGCCAATCAAGCGCCCGGTCGCCGGTATTTCCTGCGGTCTTATCTCCGACAAGGAAACGGGCGAATGGAGAACCTTCACAGACATTCAGGGCGTGGAGGATTTCCACGGCGAGATGGACTTCAAGGTTGCCGGTACCACCGAAGGCGTCACCGCCATTCAGATGGATCTGAAAAACGACGGTCTGACAATGGAAATCATTGCGGACGCGCTGGAGCGCTGCCGCAAGGCACGTCTTGAAATTCTCTCCGAAATCATGCTGCCGTGCATCGCAGAGCCGCGCAAGGAGGTCTCCGAATATGCACCGAAGATGATTTCCATGAAGATTCCGGTCGATAAGATCCGCGAAGTCATCGGCTCCGGCGGCAAGGTTATTCAGAAGATCTGTGCCGATACCGGCGCGAAGGTCGATATTGACGACGACGGCTCCGTATTCATCTCCGCTGTGGACGCCGAGGCCGCTAAGGCCGCCAAGGCCATGGTCGACGACATTTGCTTCGTCCCCGAGGTCGGCAAGCTGTATTACGGCAAGGTCGTTCGCATCCTGCCGAACGTCGGCGCTTTCGTCGAGCTGAAGCCCGGCAAGGACGGCCTGGTTCACATCTCCAAGCTGGATAACCGCCGTGTGGAAAAGGTTGAGGACGTGCTGAACATCGGCGACATGACTTGGGTCAAGTTCATGGAGATCGATGAGAAGGGTCGCTGGAACCTGAGCCGCAAGGCCGCGATCAATGAGCTGAACGGCAAGGGCAACGCCTGATTCGCCCCATCATAGTACAAGAGCGCCGCGCAGGGAAACCCCTGCGCGGCGTTCTTTGTTGATTATAGTCGATTATAATCATAACCACCGGCCGTGCCGGTGGTATGCACTAGCCCCCTTGGGGCATGCCCATGGCCGAGCCTATAGGCTCATCGAAAAGTCTGCCAACCGCGCAGCTTTCACGGGCTGCCCCTAAAGGGGCTTTTGTTTATTTGCCCTCTGTTATTGGCTGACCCGTAAACGGGTCTACATGCTCCTTTATACTCATTTGGTCGTCTGTGTAATCTTCCTGTAGCTGATTTCGGATATACTCTTGGATTGCCTTCCTGTTCGCTCCTACTGTACTTACATAATAGCCCCGGCACCAGAAATGCCGGTTCCCATACTTGTACTTAAGGTGCGCGTACTTCTCGAAAATCATTAGGCTGCTCTTTCCTTTGAGGTAACCCATAATCTGTGCTACACTGTATTTCGGCGGTATCGAT
>CABQNH010000060.1 GCA_902465435.1 uncultured Eubacteriales bacterium
AAAACGTCAAAATTGTTTTCCCATTTTGACGGTTACGGACTTTATTGACAGTCTGTGGTGCCGGGCTTTCTGCCCGGCACCATTTATATGTCACATATTATTGCCGCAAAAAACAAAAAACACAGGCAAAGCCTGTGTTTTCGTTGTTCCACTTAGATAGCACGCTCAACCTTGTTGGAACGGAGACATCTTGTACAGACGTATACATGGCGCGGAGTACCATCGACAATCGCCTTGACGCGCTTGACATTGGGCTTCCACATTCTGTTGCTGCGTCTGTGAGAGTGGGAGACCTTAATGCCGAACGTAACGCCCTTGCCGCAAATATCGCACTTAGCCATTAGCTGCACCTCCTATCCATCGGTAAAATAAAGAAAATAACGCTTTCAAAAGAAAGGCGTCATTAAGAGCCGCTATGTATAATACCAAATCTTTTCGCAAAATGCAAGTAAAATTTCCGATTTTTTATTATTTTTTTCTTTGGTTGATAAACGCAGCGTGATTTAGTATAATTATGTTATCCTTTTTCGAAAAATTCGAGGTATCGCCCATGAAAACGCCCTATAGCGTCCCACTGACGCAGCTTGTAGACGAATTTAAGATGCATGTCGCGCATCAGTCCACGGATTTTGAATCCATTCGGATCACCGTGGATGAGGTTTCCCGTCCCGGCCTGCCGCTCGCCGGCTATCTGGAGCATTTTGAGCCGATGCGCCTGCAGGTGATTGGCCGCGTAGAATCGACCTACCTTGAAAAGCTGACAAGCGCAGAACGCGCCATTATCTTTGACCGCGTACTGGCCTATAAGATCCCGGCACTCATCTTCTGCCGCAATCAGGAGCCGCCCACCGAATGTCTGGATATGGCGAGAAAGCACGACATCACCATCCTGCGCACGCCGGAAACGACCTCCTACATCATCTCCAACCTGATCTCCAGCCTGAACTACTCCCTCGCGCCCCGCGTGACGCGCCACGGCGTTCTGGTCGAGGTTTACGGCGAGGGTTTGCTCCTGACGGGCGAGAGCGGCATCGGCAAAAGCGAGGCCGCCATTGAGCTGTTAAAGCGCGGCCACCGCCTGATCTCCGACGATGCCGTCGAGCTGCGGCGCACCTCCTCCAAATCCCTGACCGGCACCGCACCGGCTCTGATCCGCAACTATATTGAGCTGCGCGGCATCGGCATTATCAATGTCGCACAACTCTTCGGCATGGGCGCCGTCAAGGGCGAAAGCTCCATTGACCTCATCATCAACATCGTCAAATGGTCCGAGGTGCAGAACTGCGACCGCATGGGGCTGGAGGAGAACTACGCCGAAATTTTGGGCGTACAGGTGCCGGAGATCACCGTTCCGGTCACGCCCGGCCGTAATCTTGCCGTAATTTTAGAGGCCGCCGCCATGAACAACCGCCAGAAAAAAATGGGCTACAACGCCGCCGTTGAGTTTAACGAACAAATCAACCGGCATTTTGAGGAGGCCAAGGGCTGAGTCCGTGTCTGCTTCGCCGCGCGGCGGCGCACCACCCCTTCCGAGCTGCGAACTCAGAAGGTCAGCCCCACTGCAGGTTCGTGCCGTGAGATTCGATTTCATACCAAAGGAAACGCCCCGGAGAGGATGCATACTCGCGTCTTCTCCGGGGTTTGCGCTTGATTGACAATTTGAGAGATTGGATCCTATGTCAGTCGTTGAGGCGGAAATAAAAGATGAGGCGAGAAGTGCCGCGGGGAAACCAGGGCAATGCCTTCCGTGCGCCGTCCTTTTTCAGCAGTTTTTCCGGTAACGCCAGGCGATTCCAATCGCTAGAAGCAAAACCACACCGCAGGCGGCAAGAAGCGCCGCATTCCGTCCCATCTCACTTGCGGAAGCATCGCCCTCAGACGCTGTCCCGTTTTGCGTCTCCTGTCCCGGCATTGCGGGCGGCGCGCCGCCGGGAGCCGCGCCGTTTGCGCCGTCTGAACCACTCTGCCCATCCGGCGGCGACGGAGGCGTTCCGCCGCCATCCCCGTTCCAGCCGGACGGCGGCATCATTTGGCCGGGATTTCCGCCGTTCCCGCCACCCATACTTCCCATATCCGAGATTTGGATAGAAGATGCGTCCACAAAACCGTCGCTGCTCTGCGCCTGTCCCTCAGAGGTCGACGCGATCGACCCGTCGAGCTGACCGCGGACGCTCTCCGCGCGCAGCAGGCAGAAGGTCTTGAGCGTTTGCACGCCGCTTTCAAATTCCTCATAGGTGCAGAATTTCGTAGGATCCTTTTCCACATACGGCGCAATCAGCGAAACGGTATCGTCGATCAGCGCTTCCAGTTCGCCGCTGTCGAAAAACTGTGTCAGAAACTCCGCAAAGAGCTTATGATACTGCGTTGTGTAGCTCTCCTCCGCGAAGATCCATGCAAGCATCGGGCGGCTGTCCACCGTTCCGCCGGACACCGGCGTATCAATCGGGTAATTTACCAGCGACGTCGCATCCTGCGCGCCGCCGAAGCCGCCGAACGCAAGGTTGTAATCCCAGGGGATCATGGAAAGCCTGCCGTCCTTCTCATACAGATAATAATTGTGGATCATGGAGCCGGTATAGCTGTCAAAGTTGCAGACAAAATTATGCACGACAAAGTAGCGGATCACCTCATCCACATCGACCGTCTGCTCCAGCTCGGTCTGCTCCGAAAGCGCCTTGAGCGCCGCGATCAGCCGCGTCTTGTCCTGTTCCGTCACGTCGGTCTTTGCGTTGTCAAAAATATTGCTGTAGCTTGCCTCGTCATCGTCCGTATAGATCAGGGACACATCCTTTGCCGCGCTCCCCATGCCGGGTTCGCCGCCGCGTTCCTGCGACATGCCGTCCGGCTGCTGCACCGGACGCTGCCCCTGCTCCGGTGCCTGCACCGTGGAATTCTCCACCGTCTGCGCTGGCGCCTCGCCGGTCTGTTCGGTGTCGATCCCATCCGCAGCGTCCTGCCCGGTCTCTGCCGTCTTTGCGTCGTCCCATGCATCCATGTCAAATTGACCGCCGTTTCCGCGGCCACCGCCCATCGACTGGCTGTCCGGCTTATAAAGTGCGCCGTAATCTGCACCGTAATTGCGCTGCAGGAAGGCCTCCTCCACGCCCTCTACCGCCAGATACAGCCCCCAGTCCTCGCCGTTTACGGTGATGGAAACAAAGCTGCAAAGCGGCGCGTCCACGCCGAATTTCCCCATCAGCTGATAGCACAGGAAGTCCTTCATATAGGTATTGTCCTGTATGATATTGTTCAGGCTCAGCTTGTCCAGCCCATAATAGGATTTTGCGCTGTCGTAGTGGTCAAACTCGATTTTAAAGCTGTATCGCTGATTGCCGTACTGCGCCACCTGCGTCAGCGAGGTATTGCCCTTGGCGCGGATCGCAATGTTTTTATAAGCCTCCCCGTCGATCACAGCGGCGCAGGCGGTATACTCCTCCGAGGTACAGGTGGAAAGGAAGCCGTCCCAATCGTCCATCACAAGATCGATGGTATGCACCACGGACGCGTCAAACAGGCGGTCGGCATAGCCCAGCGTCGTTTCCGCCTGCACCGCGCCGCGATGCACCGCGCCAAGAAACAGCACCGTCAGAAGCAGGGTCAGCACAAGAACAACGCAGCAGATCTTCCCGATTGCCTTATGTGCCGCCATGGCCTTCCCTCCTTATCCCATGTAATCTCCGTTATAGCTGACCAGCACGGCGCTCTGCACGCCCTGCGTGTCGGCCAGGGTATTGACAAAATCCGTGTCATCCGTTTTCAGGCGAATTTCGATATTCAGCTCGCTCTGTCCCTGCTGAACAGTCTTGCTCTTGACCACGCACTTGTTCGTCTGCTCCTTCAGGTACATCATCGCGGTGCGCTCGCTTTGCGAATCCGTGCAGCGCAGCACGACGATATACGGATTGCAATGCGCCTTGCGGTTGGCAAACACCAAAAGCATCAGACCAATGACCACGCTGCCGAACACGGCCAGCGGGATCATTCCGGCCGCCAGCACGATGCCGACCGCAATAGACCAGAAGAGAAACGCAATGTCCAGCGGCTCCTTGATCGCCGTGCGGAAACGGACGATCGACAATGCGCCGACCATACCGAGCGACAGCACGACGTTGGAGGTCACCGCCAGAATCACAAGCGTTGAGATCATTGTCAGCGCAACGAGCGTCACGCCAAAGCTGGAAGAATACATTACGCCCGCAAAGGTTTTCTTGTAAATCAGAAAGATGAAAAGGCCGAGAGAAAAGGCCAGCGTCAGTGCCAGCACCATATCCAAGATGGATACGCTGTTGATATTCTCCAGAAAACTGGATTTGAAAATGTCCTGAAAGCTCATAAACTTCGTCTCCTTTTATTCTGTTGATTCCATCTGCAAGAACGGATTCCGTGGCTCCTTAGTCATACCTTCGGCAGGCCGCATACTTGGAAAAGGCGGCGCTGTGGGCACTGGGAACCTGCACAATGTCGCGGATCACAGCGGGGAGAAACGCATCCCATTTGACCTCTAATATCACGTCCGCGTCCCCGGCGGGAATCGTCGGACAGTCCGGATTCAGGAAATCCGCGCAGCACAGCCCCGTGCGAATAGAATGATCCAACGTCACACGAACGTTCCCCGGCGCAAAAACAAACGGTTCTCTTGTATAGTCCACCAGCGTTTTCGGCCGAAGCCCCTGCTCCGCCATGCGGCGCAGCAGCTCCTGCAAGAGCGGGTCGCCGCAGTCCGACAGCGCTTCCCGGTCGCCGCATAGAAGCGCGCGCACCTGCCGCGCAGTCAGCGTCGTCTGCTCCTTCCAGCCCAGTGCGCCGCGTTTGCACTTTTTCTCCAGCAGCAGATAGCTCGCGTCGCCGTTATAGCAGCGCAGGCGAAACTTTTCGCGGCTGCACACACCATCCAGCTTTTCGCGCAGCGCCGTGTCGTGCAGATCGTCAAAATACAGGCTGCGCACCTTGTATTGTCCCTGCATGGCATGTGCGTCGTAGGGAAGCACGGCGCGCAGCCGCGCCCGCAGCGCGGGCAGCTCGGCATAGCCGACCGGGTGCTTCCACTCGTGGCGATAGTCCATAGAATTCCTCCTTCCTGTGTGGTTTATGGCTCTATCCTACCGCCGCAACCTTATTTTGAGCTTAGAGCAAGCCGTTTTCCGGCCGGAATTTTTCTCCTTCGCCTCTGTGTCCTCTAAGAAACCGATAAAATTTCAATGACCGGTGCATAAGGGCGATCCGTCCGCCTTCGCTGTGGTGCGGAGCTTCCATACAAAAGGCTGCACACGATCTGCGGCATACAAAAACGCGCTTGCCATATATGGCAGGCGCGTCAGGCTGTCAATAAAGTCCGTAACCGTCAAAATGAGAAAACATTTTTGGCGATTTCTATGCGAAACGCATCTATTCGGTTTTTGAAAAATTTCAAACAAATACGGTTCAAAAAGTGGATAAAGTTTATTATTTTGACTTACTTCGGAACTCGCGCCCTACCGTACCTATGTACGCCGACTGGCGCGAGTTACTCGTATTCCGAACTTTCTTGATAGCCTGCCAGCGTGTCAAAAA
>CABQNH010000061.1 GCA_902465435.1 uncultured Eubacteriales bacterium
TAGCTTCCTCTATAGAGTAGCATAGTTTCATGTTTTTGAACAGCTTTTTTAAGCGGATTTTTTTATCCGCTAATTTGTTATGCCCATTTTGCAGAAAAAGTGCATCCCTTGCGGAATGCACTCTTTCGTTATGGGGTTGCATTTGATAACAATGTTGCTAACTTAGTGACATTGGGTTTGCTCCTGCTTCCTCTCAAAAAGGCTTCTTTTAGACTGATTTCTTACTTGAAATACCGCTCCAGCAGGCCCTTCAAAGCGCGGCCGTGGCGGGCCTCGTCGCGGGCCATTTCATGGACGGTATCGTGGATGGCGTCCAGGTTGTGCTTCTTCGCCAGCTTGGCCAGCTCGAACTTGCCGGCGGTCGCGCCGAACTCGCAGTCCACGCGCCATGCAAGATTCTTCTTCGTAGAGTCCGTCATGTTCGGCTCCAGCTCGCTGCCGAGAAGCTCTGCAAACTTTGCCGCATGCTCAGCCTCCTCATAGGCTGCCTTTTCCCAATACAGGCCGATCTCCGGGTAGCCCTCGCGGTGCGCGATGCGCGCCATGCACAGGTACATACCGACCTCGGAGCATTCGCCGTTGAAATTCGCCTTGAGCTGCTCCAGGATATACTTCTTATCCTCCTCGGGTACGCCGTCAAGCTGCGTGCCAATGCCGAAAACATGCTCGGCAGCCAGCGCAGCGTTGTCCTCCATCAGCTTGAACTTTTCGCCGGGAACGCCGCACAGGGGGCACTTGAAACCTTCGGGCATTTCGCCCTCGTGAACATAACCGCATACGGGACATACATACTTTTTCATCTGTAAAACCTCCAAAATATTCATTCAAATTTACTTTTTGCTTGCCTTATTTTATTGCAAAGCGCTTCGGCCGCAGCGCGGCTCGGAAAGCGCTTCCTCTTAGTCGGCTTTTCCGCGGCATTCGCGGCAGAGGCCGTAAAAGGTAATTTCTGCGCCGGTGATTTCAGCGTCGGTCTGCGTGCAGACCTGCGTTTGAAGCGAATCCGGCAGCACGTAACGCCCGGCGTCCAGCACCGCGCCGCAGCCCGTGCAGATCAGATGCAGATGCTCCGACGTATCGGCGTCAAAGCGCTCCAGCCCATCCACAACGGCGACCGTCTGGATCAGCCCCTCCCGCTTGAACAGCGCAAGGTTTCGATAGACCGTGCCGAGCGATAAATCGGGCAATTCCGGCTTGAGCTGCCGGTAAACCCATTCGGCGCTGGGATGGCTTTTCGTTCCGCGCAGACAGGAGAGGATCGCGTCGCGCTTTCGGCTGTGTTTTCGGGTTTGTTCCATATTTTGTTCTCCATAACAGTAATGATTCTTATTGCTGTTTTAGTATAGCATGCGGATCTTGATTTGTAAAGAGGTTTTTGAAAAAATTTTTTATTTTGTCTTCCGGATCTTTGCTGGACGCGGACAAAGCAATTGGGAAGAACCCGCCCGGCCGCGTGCAATGCGCGGGAAGGTACAAAAAACGCGAATGCGGCAGTTGGGATCGGCAACAGCGCCGCGCACAGAAGCGGGCGTCTTTCCGGTCGAACAAAGCCATGCTGCGCAGACAGCCCGCTGCGCGCTAAGACCGGCCGTGCCGTGTGAAACGGGCAGCCGGATTTCGGTTCGGCATGGGAGCATTCCCTTTCGTGCGCGAAAGCAGTACCTTTTGTGCCCTCCGCCCTCCTTGTATTATAACCCGATTCTGCTATAATAGGTTCAACAGAAACCCCGCTGTGCTTTATTCTCGCGGCATCCGCCCGCGCAATTCCAGAACGCTTCTCCTTTCGCCCTCTTATGGAACGGTAAGGCGGCGGCAGGTATGCACCGGAAAGTGGAAACACGCTGCAGATGCAAAAGCGCACCCGACAGCGTACCATGTACGGTCGGGTGCGGATTGCATTAAGGAATAAAAGCTATGTTCGAAGCGGGGAAACCAGCGTGATCGGCGCAGGAAGCGTCGTGCCCCGCTCCATCCCCGCCAACTGCGTGGCTGTCGGAAATCCCTGCCGCCCCATTCGCTTCTTTTCCGAGCAGGAGTTGCGGCAGGGCCAAGACGCGGCGGACGAGCTTTCCGGAACCGCCGCATCAAGCGTCAGGGGCGGACGGTGAGCGCTCCTTCACCAAATCAGGATTGGAAAAATGAAAGCATACCGAATTTCTTTTCGGTTTTGCAGGCCACAGTGTTGTCGGGAAAAGCGCCGCGCCCGCCGCTGATGATAGATTCTAAGGTTCCTTGCCGGCATTTCGGAAGCCCCGCCGCGCGGCAAGCGCCGAGAAACTGCACCGCAAAACCGTTCATCCAAAGTATTCCTGCACAAAATCGACGTTTTCCACGCGGAACTCGCGCCCGTTCAGCCCGGCAAGGCATCCGGCGTCCGTGGTGAAGGCGAAGCGCAGGCGATAAGAATATAGCGCCTGAATCTCGCGGCCATAGCGGCGGTCGAGCTTTCCGTACTTGCCGTCGCCGAGCAGCGGATGTCCCGCATGCGCAAACTGCGCGCGAATTTGGTGCGTGCGGCCGGTGATCAGCTCGCACTCAACAAGCGACAGCTCGCCGCGCGTCTGCAGTGTGCGGTACAGCGTAACGGCCGTGCGGCTTCCCTTCTGCGGCGTGTCGGTCACAAAAACGCGATTTTGCTTTGCATCCTTGAAAAGATACCCCTCCAGACGGCCGCTTTTCGGCCGCATTTCGCCGTGGATCACTGCAAGATAGTATTTTTCCAGCTCGCGGTCCCGGATTTTCTGATTCATGATGCGGAGCGCCTCGGCCGTTTTGGCCGCGATCACAATGCCGCCCGTGTTGCGGTCGATGCGGTTGCACAGCGCGGGCGTAAACGAATTCTCGTCGCGCGGCCGCCATGCACGCTTCTGATATAAATACGCCTGAATATGGTCGATCAGCGTCTTCCCGCAGGGCGCGCCGTCGTGCGGATGCACCGCCTGCCCGGCGGGCTTATCCACGAGCAGAATATTTTCGTCCTCATAGACAACGGTAAGCTTCGGCACGGCAATCGTCAGATAGGCGTTCTCCGCGCGCGGCGCGTCAAAAAACCCGTCGTTGATATAAAGCTGAAGACGATCCCCCTCCTGCAAGCGCGTGTCGCGCGCGGCGCGCGCCTGATTCAGCTTGATGCGCTTGAGGCGGATATATTTCTGCGCGAGCGTGGGCGGGAGCAGCGGAATGGCCTTTCCCAGAAAGCGGTCCAGCCGCTGCCCCGCGTCGTTTTTTCCGATCGTGATTTCTTTCATGGACGCATTGCCTGTCCCTTTCGAAGAGATACTATGGGATCTCGGATCCCGGCAGCAGGCGCGGCAGCTGGAGAGCTTTCCGAAGCCGAGGCTTGAAAAACAAGGGAGCGCTTGCGTCCTTCCGATTTTTCAAGCCGAAGGGTCGGCAGAAACGCGCCGCCGTCCGCCGTATGCGATGGATTACAAGGTCACCTATTACTATGAAGAAGAAAGTGTGCAAAGTCAAGCAAAATTCCCTCTTTTTTAAAAAAATAATTTGACAAATGGCGAGAAAGCCGTTATAATATCTCGTGCATGACTGCGAGGTGGGGTTTTTCTATGCTTCTTGGCTTAACCAAAATTATAGACAGCCCCGGCGCCTGCGTCCCGTTTGAGACGAGCCTTGACCTTCGCACAATGCGCTTCGGGGATCAGTTCCCGGTGCAGGAGCCGGTTTTGGCCTCCGGCGCGGTGAAGAATACCGCCGGCGTCCTTGTGATGTCCGGAGAGGTTTCTACCGTGCTGCATGGCGTGTGCGACCGCTGCGCCCAGCCGTTTACCCGAAGGATCGTTTTCCCCATTCAAGCCGTTCTGGTCACGGCGCTTGAAAATGAGGACGAGGCCGACGAATGGACCTTCCTTCTGGAGGGCGATCAAGCCGACCTCGACGAAATTGTGACCGCCGTGTTCGTCCTGAACATGGATTCCAAACTGCTCTGCAAAGAGGACTGTGCGGGCTTGTGCTGCCGCTGCGGTGCAAACCTCAATGAAGGCCAATGCAATTGTAAGCCGGAAGTTGACCCGCGCTTGGCTGTTCTAAAGCAGCTTCTTCAGGATAAAAAATAAAAGATAGATTGCTGCTTGCAGCATTTCGACCAAGGAGGTGTCACCATGGCTGTCCCGAAGTGTAAAGTATCCAAGGCAAGAAGAGATAAGAGACGCAGCTCCCACTGGAAGCTGGCGGTACCCGGAGTTGTTGCCTGCCCGAAGTGCGGCGAACCCCGTCTGCCCCATAGAGCTTGCAAGGCTTGCGGTACCTACAACGGCCGCGAAGTGATTGCGGTTGAGGCAAAGTAACAAAAAGCATTGCGAAAGAACCGGAAGGATATTGGATCCTTCCGGTTCTCATCGTGTCAAAAAACCTTTTTGACACGCTGACAGACTATCAAGAAAGTTCGGAATACGAGTAACTCGCGCCCGTAGGCGTACATAGGTACGGTAGGGCGCGAGTTCCGAAGTAAGTCAAAATAATAAACTTCATCCACTTTTTAAACTGTATTTGTTTGAAATTTCCCAAAAACAGAATGGATACGTTTCACATGGAAA
>CABQNH010000062.1 GCA_902465435.1 uncultured Eubacteriales bacterium
AGTACATAGCGCGTCTGTTACCCAAAGTGGCGCTTGGGTCGGCAGGCGCGCTATTTTTATGCCCAGATGCGGGCGAAGGAGGTGTTATTGTGAAAGCATACGGGAAGTCGTGGGGCTACAACGTATATGACTGCCGGTACTGCCTGTACCGGAAAGGGAAGCTAAAGGGCTGCGTCTACCCGGACGGCTGCTGCTGTCCCGTCCCGCAGAAGCCTGCAAGACGGAACGGCATAGAACAAGTTTACGAAGCAGCTGCGGACAGCGCCGCTCCCGTTTCGGAGTGCGAGGGCTGTCCCTACGGGAAGGCTGCCCCCTGCATCGGATGGTGTACCAAAGAGGTCATGCGCGCCGCAGGGCTTCCAAAGGAGCGTGACAGAAGCCATGTATGATTATTTCTACGGCGCGGAAGCGGAACAGTTCTCCTTCTACCGCATCCCCAAGGTGCTGTTCACGGAGGAACGGTTCAGAAGCGTTTCCGCAGAAGCCAAGGTGCTCTACGGTCTGCTCCTTGACCGCATGAGCCTGAGCTGCAAGAACGGCTGGCTGGATAAAGAAGGACGTGTGTATATCATCTTCACCATCGAGGAGGTCATGACCGCCCTGGGCTGCGCCGACCAAAAGGCCGGAAAGCTGCTGCATGAGCTGGAGAGCAAATGCCGCCTCATCGAGCGCAAGCGGCAGGGGCTGGGCAAGCCCAACCTCATCTACGTCAAAAACTTTGTGGAGAAGGATGTGGATAACCCTGCGGGCAGCACACTGCCCTCCCCGGAATCACGATTCCAGAACCGTGAAAATCACGATTCAGGAGCAGTGAAAATCACGGATCAAGAATCGTTAAAATCACGATCTAATAATACTGAGAATAATGATACTGATTTTAGTGATACTGATTCCTTTCCCTTCACTTCGTTCAGGAGGGATCACGGGCGGGAAGCGAAAGGAAACGAAGCGGCTCTGAGAGAGCGGTACAGAGAGCTTATCGCGGAGAACATCGCCTACGACGCACTCCTGACAGACTATCCATACGAGCAGGACACGCTGGAAGAAATCCTGGAGCTGCTGGTGGATGTGGTCTGTACGACGAAAAGCTCCGTCCGCATTTCCGGCGACGATAAGCCCGCCGAGGTGGTCAGGAGCCAGTTTTTGAAGCTGAACAGCGAGCACATCCGCTTTGTGGTGGGCGGGCTGAAGGAAAACACCACCCGCATCCGCAATATGCGCCAGTATCTTTTAGCCACGCTGTATAACGCCCCTCTGACCATCGGGAACTACTACCGAAGCCTTGTCAGTCACGATATGTCGGAGGGCTTCATCTGAGCCGCAGGTTATTGCCTGCGGCTTTGGCATTTTCAGGAGGTGATGCGACCGTGCCGAAACAGAAACCCAACGAACAAGTACAGCAGATACCGCTTTCAGAGATTCGTCCCTTCAAGAACCACCCCTTCAAGGTGACGGACGACGAGCTCATGCAGCAGACCATCGACAGCATCATGCAGGTGGGCGTCCTCAACCCCGCCATCATCCGCCCCGCACCGGAGGGCGGATACGAGATGGTAGCCGGACACAGGCGGCTCCATGCCGCAGACCTTGCGGGGCTGAAAACCATACCGGCCATCGTCCGCAATCTTGACGATGACGAGGCGGTGATCCTCATGGTGGACAGCAATTTGCAGCGGGAAACCATCAGCCCCATGGAACGGGCGCAGGCGTACAAAATGAAGCTGGAAGCGTTGAAGCATCAGGGGAAAAAGCTGGAATTGCAAACTGATTCAACTTCTCCCCAAGTTGGGGAGAAGTCATCGTGGGCTGTCAGCATCGTAGCGAATGACGCTAACGCCAGCCGAAGTCAGGTACAAAGGTTTGTTCGTCTCAATGAGCTTGTTCCTGAGATTCAGGAAAAGGTGGACAGCAAGGAGATCGCGTTCAGCCCCGCCGTGGAGCTGTCGTATCTCACCCGTGACGAGCAGAAGCAGTTTCTGGACGCAATGGACTATTCCCAGAACACGCCCTCGCTTTCCCAGGCACAGCGGCTCAAGAAGCTCAGCCAGGAGGGAAAATGCACGAAGGAGGCCATGCGCTCCATCATGTCCGAGGAAAAGAAGGAGGAACAGGAGCGCATCACGCTGAGCAGCGATACCCTCCGCAAATACTTCCCCCGAAGCTACACGCCCCTGCAAATGCAGCAGACCATCATCAAGCTGCTGGAGCAGTGGCAGAAAAAACAGCAGCGCCAAAACGAGCGCTGAGAAAGGCAGGTTTATCCATGAACGTAACCATCAACATCTACGGCGACGTACACATCCATTGCGACTGCTGCGACGAACGCGGCGTATATGACGACGACCTTGAGAAAAGCCCCGAAGCCCCATATGAAGATGCACCCGATACGGAGGATGACAGCGAAGAAACCGAGCTGTCCATTGCGGAAGCGGAAGCTGTGGTCAAGGCAGTGGCGGAGCTGCTCTTTCCCTTTCTTCCGGCTGAAATTGACGAGGGAGGCGGCGCGCATGAAGGAATTTGACGTGACCATCACCGAAACACTGAAGCTCACCGTGTCCGTGGAGGCTTCTTCCAAAGAGGAAGCCCAACAGATGGTAAGCGACCAGTGGCACGCCGGGGATCATATTCTGGATGCGGACAATTTCGTGGAGGTGGAGTTTGAGAGCAATGACGGCAAGGAAATCTCCGCCGAAAGAGCGCAGGACGACACCATCGAGGTGCTCATGGTGGAGCCGGGACAGTACCCGCGCGTGGAGCGTATCGGCTCCGACCTTGCCTCCTTGCAGAAGGCGGTGGATGGCTATATCGAAGCGATTTACCCATATGACGACCCCGTGGCGCTGATCTGCGGGGAGGAAGCCAAGCTGGAGGGCAAGCCCCTGAACCGCGCCCTGCGGGACGGGGACGGCGATATCTACGATATTGTGGCCGGTAAATTCTTCCTCTGCGGTCTGGGGGATGAGAATTTTGCGTCTCTCCCGAAGGAGCTGCAACAGAAATACGAGGAAAAGTTCCGTCAGCCGGAAGCCTTTTTGAAGATGGGCAGCAAGAGCATGGCGATCCCCACCGAGCCCGCCAAGGCTGCGGGCAAGGGCAAGACCGCTCCGGTGACAGAGCGATGATACCATCACTCCCAATGCGAACGGAAGGAGGAAAAACTCATGCAGGAAGAAATTGAAAACAGAACTGTCACTCTGATCATCTCCGCCGTCAAGCTGACCGCACGGGAGCTGAAGGCCGGGATGGATAAATATCTTTCCGAAAAGAAGAGCAAAGCCATGGAAAAGGCGCGTGCCGCGCCTGAAAAGCCCAGCGGCAAGCAGACGGTGAGGCAGCTCATAGGGCAGAATCAGGGTGTATCCAACATTGAGATCACCAACAGCAATATCAAAGGCTTTGAGCGCATAGCCCGGAAATACGGCGTGGATTTTGCCGTTAAGAAAGACCGCAGCGTTTCACCGCCGAAATACTTTGTGTTCTTTAAGGCGAGGGACGCGGACGCACTGACGGCGGCGTTCAAGGAATACACGGCATATGAGCTTAAACGCGCCGCCAAAGCGCAGAACCGTCCCTCCGTGCTGGCGCATCTGCAAGCACTCAAGGCGAAGGTTCAGGCCATTACGCCGGGTAAATCCCGAAACCAGAACAGGGGCATCACGATATGAAGAAACCTCTGAATATCAAGAAGTTCCTGCTGCCCAATATCCCGTATGTCTTTATCGCCCTCTTTGCCACCAAGCTGGGGCAGGCGTGGAGGCTTGCCCCCGGCACGGACTTTTCGGGGAAGGCGCTGCACCTCATGGATGGCTTTGCCGCCGCGTTCCAATCGGCGCTGCCCAGCTTCCACCCCATCGACCTGTGCGTGGGCGTCGCTGCCGCTCTGCTCATCCGTCTTATCGTGTACGTCAAGGGCAAAAACGCCAAGAAATTCCGCAAGAATCTGGAATACGGCTCTGCCCGTTGG
>CABQNH010000063.1 GCA_902465435.1 uncultured Eubacteriales bacterium
TGCTTACGCTGACGGTGCTGCCCGCTTGCAGCAGCTTTTTTCGGATACGGCGCAGGGTTTCGTCGGTCACACGGGTCTCCACCTCCGAGTCAAAGCCCCACACCGCGCTGAGCAGCTCCTCGCGGGAATAGGCCTTTTCCGGCTGCTTCATCATATAGCTGAGCAGCCGCAGCTCGGTCTGGGTCAGCGCCACGATCGTGCTTCCGCAAAAGACGGCGTTTTCCGTAGCGGAATAGCGGATATCCCCGTAATTCAGCTCATCCTCCTCCGCCGCCGTTTTTCCCCTGTCCATCTCCACCCGGCGCAGCAGCGCTTTGACCTTCATCAGAAGAATGGTCGGGCGGAAGGGCTTGGTGAGATAATCATCGCTGCCCTGACTGATGCCCATGACGTAGTCCAGTTCGCTGTCCTTGGCCGTAAGCAGGATGATGGGAATATCGGAAACAGAGCGAAGCTCCCGGCACACGGCAAGTCCGTCCGTGCCGGGCATCATGATGTCCAGTATTACCAGCTCCGCAGGCTCCTGACGAAACGCCTCCAGCAGCGCGTCGCCGTTTTCAAAGGAACGCACGGTATAGCCGTCGCTTGCGAGGAAGCTATGGAGCAGCTCCCGTATGCTCTTTTCATCGTCCGCCAAATAAATGGAATGACCCATGGTGACCTCCCTGAAAGCAACGCCAAATGCTGCGCGTGAGCGCAGCATCGGCATGATGTTAATTTTACACTATCAGAAAACCGTCTTTCCGTCAAAGGGGGCAGATGCCGTCCTCGCAGCCAGTGTTGCCCCAGATGGAATTGTACAGCTCGCACAGCCGGCTGTCGATCTCCGTAAGACGGGTGTAGTCGGCGATCAGCGCGTCCTTTTCCGCGTCGGTCAGGAAGCTCAGGCTGCGGATGAAGGCGGCCTCTTCGTAGTTGTCGAAGTCGTAGTCGTCCGGAAGATCAAAGTACGCTTCATCTACCTTGTCCCACAGGTCGGCGTGCTTTTCGCAGACGCGGTCATACTCCTGCTCCAGGGTGTCGATCTCGTCCAACACCTTGGGGTCTGCCTTTTCCAATGCCTTCTCGTAAAGCGGCATATTGTCGCAGTCGGGCAGCTGAGCGTACAGTGCCTCCATCTCAGCGTCAAGGCTGTTCAGCTCCTTGATGTCCGCCAGAAGCGTTTCCTTCTCCGCTTCCGTCAGAGCGTTGGTGCTGCGGATAAATGCCGCCTCGTCAAAGTTTGTGAAGTCGTAGTCGTCGGGCAGGGCGTTGCAGATTTCGTCCAGCTTTTCCCACAGCGCTGCGTTTCTCTGGAAGATGGCGTCGCTCTTTTCCTCAATTGCCTCGATCTGCTCCCAGATGGCATCCTCGTTCTCGGTGGCAATTTTAGTAACAGGCTCCATTGGTGCGGATGTGGCGGCAAAGGCGGAGGTTGCTGTGCCGATGGCTGTTACCACCAACGCCAGTGCCAATACAAGGCTCCAAATCGTTTTCTTTTTCATGGTATTTTACTCTCCTTTTTTAATCGTTTTGGTTGGGCGTCAACCTTGATTGTAGTATACAGGAGAGCGCCAAATACTTCCCCCGCAAAAGTGCATGGAAAGTGTCACAAAAGTGCAACGAGACCAGCCCGGAAAATGAACGAAAGCCCGCTCCATGCCTCAAGGGCAGAAACGGGCGGACGTTCTTATTCTGATTTCACTTCGCGCATCAAGATGGACCTCATTCATATATTTCCCGGTCCGTTTGCAAAGGCAAGCCATTTTGCGCCGTAAAAGTCAAAGTAGAAGCGCTGCCCCACCTCGTTTTCCACAAAGCGTCTTTTAATATGATACCAGCCGCGAAGCTCATCTCGCAGGGCGGCGTCCATGGAGATTGGCTCTACCCATACGCAGTCGTACCCGGTAAGCTCGTCCCTTCTCAACGGCATGGTTACTGCCGCGCCGGGTGTTGTAAAGGCCGGAGGCAGAACATACACTTCGGCTGCATCTGCCAGCGACAGACGCATCCCGCTTGCGAAGAGAAGCTCTCCTTCTATCGCATTCACCATTGCCCAGCCATATCGGCTTGAGAAGACGGGTGTATCATGAAAAGCCGGCAGAGCTTCCGGCGGAATCGGCTGAAGCATATCTGCCCGATGATATCGAGCTTCCGGAAGGCCCAGAAGAAAGTCCACGCTCACGCCGTAAAGCTCAGACATCTGAATCAGGGATTCCACAGAAGGATTCTTCCTCTCGCCCTCCCACGCGCTCAATGTCGGCTGCGAAACGCTAAGCATTTTGGCCGCCGCCGTTAGCGTAATCCTTTTCTGTTTTCTTGCCAATCTATATCGCCGAGCCGTAAAAATACCCCCTTCGGCATACCGCGAAGCTTCGCAGTGCGCATTGTCGGTTATTCTTTGTCCCTATTGACATTGACGGCAACTCCGTTGAATTCCAAATGATCTTCTACCGGAACGATTAACACCTTTTGACCGTCGATGACCTTCGCTTCCACAAGATGGCTGTATTCAGGATCAATAGAGAGTGATACCTTCTCCGTTTTCAGCTCCACTTTCTTTGCATCAATCAGGTTGGCCGGATTGAGAACGGCGCCTGCGCCGAACCGTTCCCCACAGGCAGCTTGAAAAGCTTCCGCCTGTTCCTCCGAAGCACCGCAATCCAAAATAATCTTGCTCACTTCACAGGGGCTGACAGTCAGCGGCTCCGGATCCTTCGTCTCCCGATGCTCTTCAATCATTGCGGCAAGTTGACCGTGGATTGCCTGCACGATCTCAAGGCTGCAGGCGCTGCCCAACGACTCAGAAAGAGCGGATTCAAAAGCCTCCCGCTGTTCTGCGGCTGACATGGGCAAATCGGTATGGAATACTGCATCGATAAACTCCTGATGCAGTTCTCCCTCTTTGCGGGAGTAAAAAAGCGCATTGTAGATGTTGGCGCTGCGGTTATCAAAGGCCGGGAACAGGAAGCCCAGCTCCGGCGCAGCGACAGTTTGACTGGCGGCACAATGAAACTCGTTATCTCCGGAGAAATAGCCCAATTCCGTTTTTCCTGTTTTAACCGGGCAGACCGCACACAGAATGTAGGAAAAGACCTCATCCGATTCCTCGGCTCGCATGGCGTCGCAATTTCGACGGGGTACATCGTAGCTGTCGCTTGCCAGCAGCAACAGATAATTGCTCTCGCCCATGTCCAACGATTGAATGACTTTCTGATAAAATGCCTGCCGCACCCGAGCATCCTTCGCACCGGATGTGCGCAGTTCCATCAACATTCTGTGTTCTTCCCCCGTCATGACCTGCTGGGTAGAAAACACAATATCAATCAGGTTTTTCCCGAGTGCTCCTGACAGTGCCTTTTTCAGCAGGCTGAGGTATTTTTCGGCTTCCTCCTGCGTCATCATGCCAAGCGACTCGTCCAAATCGGTTATAATCTCCTTATTGCTATTGACAAAACAGCCGTAAATACGGCTGATGGCATTTTTATCCGGCTTCCAGCGGCG
>CABQNH010000064.1 GCA_902465435.1 uncultured Eubacteriales bacterium
AGTCAGAATGTGTTCACGATTATTTCTTCAAGAGTGGTCTTGACAAGGGGACCATTATAGTTTGTCCGCTGGAGATTGAAAAGCAGTCTATCTGCATCGACTCGGATATTGGCGATACGCTGCGTATTATAGCCGGTGCAAATGAGCCATAGGGGATGTATTTTTCTCTTAAGGGCGCAGCTTCTATCAAAACCACGGTTTATTGACAGTCTGAGCGCCCGGCCGATTGGCCGGGCGCTTCCATTCTCTGCAGGACTTACTTCTTCACGAAGGACATACAATCCGTGCACTGATCCATCGTGGGATTGCATTCGTGCGTACCGACCTGAATGCGGTCGAGCGAACAATAGTTCTCGCTGTCGCAGTGGTTCGCGCAGGATACAACAGTACAGGCAATACATTTGTTTGCATGGCAATTCATCATGTGTTCCTCCTTCATTTTGATTGCAGGTATAGTTTCTCCCGCGCGCAGCGAATTATGTTGGGAATAATTTCATTTCAAAAAACAACTGACCTTGTCACGGACTGCGGAGCCGCCCAATCGCACTGCAGAATCTTTCAATTGACGAATCCGGGAAATGACCGTATAATAGCCATGTGGAGCCGCCGCAGGCTGCGGCGGCTCCTATAAAAAGCGGCGGCACGGCCGCGTGGGAAGAAGCCTTTTTGCTCGTGCGCCGCATACTCATTTCTATGCGCGGAACCGGAAAATGTGTGCCGGATTTTTGAATTATTTACACCAGGAGGTATTTTTATGGTGAAAGTTGCTCCGTCTATTTTATCTGCCGATTTCGTAAATTTGGAGCGTGATATTCGAAAGCTTCGTGAGGCGGGCGCGGACTATGTCCACGTTGACGTGATGGACGGCATTTTTGTGCCGAATATCACGATCGGCATCCCGGTCACGGCGGCAATTCGCCGCGTAACCGACCTTCCGCTCGACGTGCATTTGATGATCGACCGTCCCATTCGCTATGTCGACGACTTCTGCAAAGCCGGTGCGAACATTTTGACGCTGCATGTCGAGGCAGATACGGAAGAAAACACGCTCGCCGCATTGCGCCGGATTCGGGAGCTTGGCGTCACCCCGGCCATCTCCGTCAAGCCGAAGACCCCGGCAGAGGCCGTCCTTTCCTATCTGGAGCTGTGCGGCCTGGTTCTTGTCATGACGGTAGAGCCGGGCTTTGGTGGGCAGGCGTTTCTTTCCGATATGATGCCGAAGCTCAAACAGATCCGCAGCTATCTGGATGAGAAAAATCCGAGCTGTGAGCTGGAGGTTGACGGCGGGATCAATGAGCAGACCGCAAAAATTTGCCGCGAGAACGGAGCAAATGTGCTGGTAGCCGGAAGCGCCTATTTTAAGGCGGCGGATCCTGCTGCATTCTGTCGGGCGGTAAAGGCGTAACGCGGGATGGACTACTCTGTTTTCAAGCGGGCGGCACGCGGCTGCATCCGCAATTCGCGCATTTCGCCCCAGCGGATCTCCGCAGTTTATGCGCTGATTCTCTCTTTGCTCGGTCTGCTCCCCGTGATTGCTGAGTTGCTGCTCAGCGAGTACTACGGCATCGACGACCCAATGCGCGCGCTGGCCGCGCAGCCTGTTTGGCAGGCAAAGCGCGCCCTGCTTTTTTACTTTGCCGGCAGCCTTCTCATCACGATTTTGACAAGTCTGCTGCAATTCGGCTATGCAAATTACACGCTGCGCCTGAGCCGCTGTGACAGTGCCTCCCGGCACGACCTGTTCCGGCCGCTGCGGCATCCCCTTCGAATTCTCGGCTTTATTCTGCTGCTCGTCGTTCTGGTCGTGGCCGTCGTAACCGGCTGTCTCACGCTGCTTACGCTTCTGCCGGCCTCGCTGTTCTCCTCCATGCTGCTGCTTGGGATGGCCGCGCTGGCGGTTTGGCTGTTTCTTGCCTATCGCTATGTGATCTACGTCTATCTCGACAACCCCGCGCTTCCGTTTTTGGAAATTCTGACGCGGGCGCGGCTCTTGACCCGCGGCTATCGCAAAACAATCCTGCGGCTGGATCTGAGCTTCCTGTGGTATGTACTTTTGCTGGGCGTTGTCCCTTCCATTCTCCCTTTCCTTCTGGATGTCCTGCAGGATACGTCGGGCGCTTCGCCTGTCTCCTTCCCCGTTTCCCTGCTGCTTACCGCAGCAAACTACCTGATCGCAAACGTCCTCCTGCAGCGACAATTCCTGCCCTATGTGGAAACCTCATCGGCCTGCTGCTATAATGCGCTCTGCGATATTTCTTCCGGGCAGACGTCTTTGCCCTCCGGTGCGTTCTGATATGGCGCATAACGATCTGCATATCCACATGGCGCTGGACGGTCTGGATTTTCGCCGGGCACTTGCCGCGCACCGCGACAAACCGCAGGATACGATCCTGCGCGCACGCCTGCAGGCCTATCAGGCTGCCGGCGTCACCTATCTTCGGGACGGCGGCGACCGCTTCGGCGTCTGCCTTCGGGCTAAAGCACTGGCCCCGGAGTACGGCATTGTCTATCGGGCACCTGCCTTTCCCATTCACAAGGAGGGGCATTACGGCGGCTTTCTCGGCCGAAGCTATCGCACCGATCAGGAATATCGTGCGCTTCTTTTAGAGGCAAAGCGCGACGGCGCGGACTCTATCAAGCTGATGATTTCCGGACTAATGGATTTTTCCAGACCCGGTATTCTGACCGAGGATTCTTTGACCGCATACGAAATCAAAACGCTTGCGGCACAGGCACACGACCTTGGGTTTTCCGTCATGGCGCACTGCAACGGCGCCCGCAGCACCATTGCTGCCGTTGAGGCAAACGTGGAGTCGATAGAGCATGGTGCCTACCTGAACGATGAAGCGATTTCTGCACTGGCGCAGTCACAAACGGTTTGGATCCCGACCCTTTCGGCCATTGCCAATCTGATCGGCTGCGGCCGTTTTCCCGACGCGGCGCTGCAAAGCATTCTTTGCGGCGCACAGGAGAACGTAAAGCGCGTCGCCGCGCTCGGCGGGCAAATCGGCTTGGGCAGCGACGCCGGTGCATATTGCGTTCCGCATGGGAGGGGCGCCGAGACGGAATACCGACTGCTGCAGGAAGTGTTCGGAACGCAAACCGATTCCATTCTTCAGCGCGCAGAGCAAAGAATCCGCGCCGTATTTTAAGAAATTCTGAATCCGGTTGGCTATCGAGCTGCCCGGATTCCAACGTGTCAAAAAACCTTTTTGACACGCTGACAGACGATCAAGAAAGTTCGGAATACAAGAAACTCGCGCCTGTAGGCGTACATAGGTACGGTAGGGCGCGAGTTCCGAAGTAAGTCAAAACAATAAATAGTTCCTTGTTTTTGAACGCAATTGATTTGGTCGATTGTAAAATGAAGTTGGACACCTAAGAAAAAATCCATAGTGATTTTC
>CABQNH010000065.1 GCA_902465435.1 uncultured Eubacteriales bacterium
CGCTGCGCGGCGCACTGAACCAAACCAGTGAGGCGCAGATGGATGCTCTGGTGGCGGAGCTCTGCGCGGAGTAGGCGGCGCGTCCGGCTTCGTCTGTCCGCCCGATGCCTCAAAAGCAAAACATCGTCGCTGATTTATTTAGACAACAATATGGCGTTGAGTGATGCCGAAGCTTTGAAAATGGATCGAAGCGCAGCCGCAGATGTTCTCTGCGGCTGCGCTTTTTGCATTTTGACCATGGTGCAAACGGATGGCTTTGACCGTTGCCCTCGGTTTCTAAGGAGACACGAAGTGCGCTACATGGAAGCGTACTTCGTGATGGGATAAGATTTTTGCAGAAGATGCAGAAATCTGTCGAAACGGAGGTCTTGGCACATGAATCCATATAAAGAAATACTCCGAAAATTCTTCTCGGAATATGTCAGCGCTTTAAGGAAGCGCAGGGGACTGACACAGGAGCAGATGGCGGAGAAGCTTCGAATCACCGGACGGGCATACAGCGATTTGGAGCGGGGCATATATTGCTTTTCCGCTGTTGCACTGGTGTTCTTGCTGCTCATGCTGGAGGAAGGGGAGATAAAGGAACTTTTATCTTCCCTTCGGGACGAGATCGAAAAAGTCGAGGGCAGAGAGGTGGCGTAGTGATCCATGGAAATGGGGGACATATACGGGCTTTTGCGTTGGCTTGGACTATCTGCGGAAAGCACTCGCTTTTTTCACGTTTCGTATGCGGTCTATCTGACGACACGGCAGCCGGCCCGGATACCGTTTGCCGAATGGTGGCTGTACCCGGCGGTTGCCGGACACTATCACACCTGCATTTTCGACGTAGAGCGCAGCGTCTGCTTTGCGGTGGACCGGGTGTGGGAAACGGAAAGAGAGGCGCTGAGATCCATCACGAAGTATCCCTTGAAGCGGGAGCCTCTTCCTTCGGAGTTTATTGCCATTCTTGCCGCCTACATCAAGAACGGAGATGCAGCGTGAGCCTTTACGCAGTACCATGTGCTTAGGGATGCAAGAAATAATCGGCACACAGGGTAAGGCTGAAAGCGAAGCGTCATCATGGGGGAAAATGGTGTCTGCCCTTGTGAATTATTTATGGAGTACGAAGGTATGGGACGGACGAATGTCGGGAAAGGCTATACACAGATGCTCCTGCGGGAAAAGCGAGATGTCAAAGTCATGGCGAAAGAGGTCTGCACGAATGCGCCATCTGCGCCCGTTACAGCGACTGCGCCGCACCGATGGTTGAAGACCATTGAGAACAAATTCGCGGATGCGTTAAGAATCCTTTCGCTATGTCGCTGCCCTCAATGCGGTGGCAATGATAGAAGATCTCTGCGATGTGTGTGATGACAAGTACGGCCGAGGGCCGATATCCTGCTTCGTCATTACGAAATTAACATCATGCCAGAGGAATACGGCGGCGGGCATGTTGTGAAGTCCTCTCCGTAAACTGCGCGCTCTTAACAAAGAGATTATACGCTAAGAGGTATCCTAAGCAGCATGAAGAGTTTTGCAGACGAAGAAAGGAAGATCAAAATAGATGAAATTGAACCAGCAGACGGCAGCACTTGCGTTATGCACGCTTCTTGGCGTCTCTGTATTTGCAGGCTGTGGAAGAAGTGGAGATTTTTCTGAACTGCAGCCGGCAGTAAATAAAATCGAGTACACAAACCTGAACGACAGCGGATCAAGGGAACTTTTGAAGGAGCTGCTCTCCGACACAGGCGTGCCGGACGGGCGTATTCAGAGCTTTTTCCGCCGTGTGGACCGCTTTCATGACAGCGTGAAGCAGGAATGGCTTACGGATGGCTTTGAGGAAGCGGAGCTGCTGTATACGAAATATGACCCTTATACAATGCAGGACGAATGGACGGCGAAGAACGGGACGTTTCCGGGCTATAACTGCCGGATCACCGCCATGAACCTGTTTGGGGACTTCCTCTCCGTGAGCGCAGACTCTCAAATCAATGCTGGTGAAGATGTGCTGTTTGTGGACGAGGAAACGCTGAAAACAGATCCCGATGCGCTGGGCGGAAGCAGCCTTGCAGATTTCCGCGCACTGTATTCCTCCATGAAGGCGGAGGATACCACGGAGATTAAGCGTCATGTACAAACCGTACAAGAGGAATGGGCTTCCCGCGGTGTTATCTTCCGGGAGAATGAAAGAATCCACCTCATCACGGTATTCTTCCATGATAAGCCGACCGAGGAGGAATCTCTGCTGTTTGTCGGGCATGTTGGCGTACTTTTGACGGCGGAGGACGGAACGCTGTACTTTGTAGAAAAGGTTGCCTTTCAGGAGCCGTACCGGATGCTGCGCTTTGCCGACCGAACGGCACTGAGCGATTACCTTATGGGGAAATATGACACCTCATGGGGACAGGATACGGCGAGCCCCTTTATCATGGAGAACGACAAGCTTATGGACGGCTGGCGTCCAAACCCGAATAGAGGAAGCTCCGCGATCGACTAAGGACTGCGCGTTGCTGCCAATATAAGAAATCCCCGACTCCGGTCGGGGATTTCTTATATTATCCTCCGCTGAAGCTGTGGAGAAAACCAGATAAAGCACATCAACGCTGCAAAGTGACTTCAAATCATAGAAGAAAAACAATACACCGAAATCTTAGGACTCCTTTTTTAGAGGTACAGTCTCCAATGAAGTCTTTAGCTATCATCCTTGTTTGCGCTGGGGTAGTCGCAGCTTTATTTGCAAAGCAGATTGATAAAGTGGCACGACAAAACAATGCTATAAAGACAATTTTTAGTCTGCTTCTTTATCATATACAAGCATTGGCGTTCAGCTTTTCAAATTCCACGTAGGCTACGGCAAAGGCTCAGACCTGCCGTGTGCAGCCGGGGGAATCGTTTTCTGCCCCTGCCGGCAGCTCTACCGCGATGGTCGTGCCCTTGTCCGAGCTTTCCTCCACCCAAACGGAGCCGCCGTGGAGATCGGCGATCTCCCACACCAG
>CABQNH010000066.1 GCA_902465435.1 uncultured Eubacteriales bacterium
GGGAAAATCACTATGGATTTTTTCTTAGGTGTCCAACTTCATTTTACAATCGACCTTTAAAAATAAGGATAGTATCTATTGTTTTGACTTGCTTCGGAACTCGCACCCTACCGTACTTATGTACGCCTACGGGTGCGAGTTTCTCGCCTTTCGAACTTTCTTGATCGTCTGCCAGCGTGTCAAAAATCTTTTTGACACGCTGCAGCGCTTTTTTGTCAAAAAAGCGCTTTTCTTTCATTTAGATTCTATGGCGCGGACAAGCGCCCTGGCTGCGCGATTCCAAGTCAGGAGAGCGAGCTGGGACGCTAAGACTGCTTGCCGAACAGCGCGCCGTAATAGTCATCCTCCAAAACGAGGTCGGAGAAACGAATCTTGTTTCTGACGATACCTTTGATCCGATCCACATAGTCGCTGTCCGGCTCTACGCCGTCCGCCCAAGTGAGTTTACCGTTCTGCGCATTGTAGCTGCACCTGTCGGTTTTCCAGCTGTAGTTGCCCCAGATGGTCAGCGGCTCCGCGTCCGAGAACACATCGCGGCCGATGAGCAGACGGGAATCATACTCCACGCCGAAAAGGTTGGAGAGCGTAGGCAGAATGTCGAGCGAATAGGTCGGCGTATCGATTTCGACCGGATCCATTTTCTCGAGACAGCCGCTCCACAGAAGCAGCGCCGAATGATCCTGCTTGAAGCAGTCGTCCGGCTCGTAGCCGTACAGCTCGGAGAGGTAGTCCTTATCGGTCGCCCAGGTCGTGCTTTCCGTCAGGCCGTAGGGATAGTGATCCGTTCCCAGAACGATCACGGTATCGTCCGCGATACCCAGCCGCTCCAGCTCCTGAATGAGGTACTGCATGGCGTACTCCAGCTCCAGATTGCAGGCGATATAGGACTTGACATAGTCCGAGGCGTCCAGATTCTCGACCTTGCTGTAGTTCTTCAGAGTCATATGGTTGCCGGCGGTGTTGACATACGGGCAGTGTCCGCTGACCGTCATGTAGTAGACGGAGAACGGCTGGTGGTTCACATATTGATCCAGCGTGAACTGTACCATTTCAAGATCGCTTTCGGGCCAGACGCTCTCTACGCCCTCCTCCATGCCGTTGCCCATGCCGATGAATTTCTCATAGCCGAAATTCTCGTGCGTCAGGTGGCGGTCGTAATATTTGTAGGAGCCGTCGTGATAGGCACGGGAGAAATAGCCGAGCCGCTTAAGCTGATTGCCAATCGTGAGATAAAGGTTGTGGCCGATCGTGTCGCTCATGCTGGCGACGCCGTTCGTCGGAACCAAACCCATCAGGTTCGAGTATTCGCCGGTGGAGGTGCTTCCGCCCCAAGCCGGCTGGTAATAGTCCTTGAAATAAATGCCCTTGGTCTGCATCCGGTAGAGCGTCGGGGTCAGGACGGGGTCAATGACCTCGGCCGAGAAGGCCTCCGCAGTGATAAAGATCAGATTCTTTCCCTTAAACAGGCCGGTATACGCATTTTGCTTCGAGGGCGTCAGGCTGGCGACATAGCTGTTCAGCTCTGCAATGTCGCCGGAGGAGCTTTCCGCGAGAGAAGCAAAGTCAATGTCCATCTTGTTATAGCCGTAAACGACCGGCTTTTCCGGCTCGGTTGCCTGCGGATCCGATTCTGCCGGCGCGGTGGCGGAAGGCTCTGTGGAGTCCTCCTGCGGGTCATCTATCACAAAGCCGGTCTTGGCATCCTTGCTGCCGATGTCCAGCCGCAGCGCCGTCAGATAGCCGAAGGAGCGAACCGCCGTGTCAAAGCGATACTCATCCTCGTAGCGCGTTTTGTTCAGCGCGTCGCCATTCAGACGGAGCAGCGCGCCGCAGAACAGCGCAAAGGCTACGATCGGCACGACGAGATAGCGCCGGCTCTGCGCATGTGTGCCCCAGCGGCAGAAAACGCCGCCAAGAATATAAAGCACGAGCGGGATCAGATAGAGCAGGATCGGAAGGACACCGTGCGTGATGATGCCGCCGATCGTACTCATGAAATTCCCCGCGACATGTCCTGCGCCGGTCGCAACGTCGGAGAAATTCATAAATACCTTAAAGGAATCGAAAATGAAATGCTCAAACAGGAACAGGAAGGTCAAAACACCGAGGATCACGCAGGTAATGATGCGGTTCGTTTTCTTTTTCTTCGCAATGCCGGTCAGCAGACTGAGCAGCAGGCCGATGCAGGTGGAAAACAGGAAGATATAAACGAAATTTGCCCACGGAAGCTCAGCCCCGGCGTTTTTGTGGAGCATCAGCTCGAAATACAGCACCGAAGCGGGCAGAAAGATCCAAGTGGGCAGATAGCTCACGCAGATGCGCAGCACGTCCCACACAAACAGCATGGTGGAGCGGAAGGAGCCTTGCTTCTTTCTGGTGCGCGGCGCTCTGCCGCCCGTTCGGCTCCGCTCGGTTCGCGGGTATTGGTTCTCCAAAAAAATCACAACCTCATTCTTTAAATTTCTTTATCTTATTCTTCTTTGCCGCGCCGCAGCACAGCGTTTCCGTAACATCTGTTATTATACGCTTTTTCGACAAAAGGCGCAAGGGCATTTGCAAACATTCTGCAAAAAATACGAAAGAGCCGGAAGGATCCAATATCCTTCCGGTTCTCAGACTGTCAAGCAAGTCCGTAACCGTCAAAATGAGAAGACATTTTTTTGACGATTTCTATGTGAAACGTATCCATTCTATTTTTGACAAATTTCAAATAAATACAGTTCAAAAAGTGGATAAAGTTTATTATTTTGACTTACTTCGGAACTCGCGCCCTACCGTACCTATGTACGCCTACGGGCGCGAGTTACTCGTATTCCGAACTTTCTTGATAGTCTGTCAGCGTGTCAAAAAGGTTTTTTGACACGATGAGAACCGGAAGGATCCAATATCCTTCCGGTTCT
>CABQNH010000067.1 GCA_902465435.1 uncultured Eubacteriales bacterium
GAAAAATTTCAAACAAATACGGTTCAAAAAGTGGATAAAGTTTATTATTTTGACTTACTTCGGAACTCGCGCCCTACCGTACCTATGTACGCCGACTGGCGCGAGTTACTCGTATTCCGAACTTTCTTGATAGCCTGCCAGACTGTCAATAAAGTCCGTACCCATTAAAAAGGGAAACCCCTTCGCGGATCCTCACGGGATCGATCCTCTCCGGCGTGTCCGCTTACCAAAAAGCGTTTGCCGCCGCAAGGATGCGCTGCTATTATAATCGATTCGCCGCGCTTTTTCTACGGTTTTTCCGCAATTTTCTCTCCGGACGTTCCAATTGCGTGCTTTTGATGAAATCTACCGTTGCATAATGTTTCCTTCTTTGCTATAATGGTAGGCAATCGCGCGGCGAAACGCCGCGTAAAATGGGAGGTAATTTGGAAATGCAAACCAGATCTACAGGCAGACTTCTTTCCGTGCTTTTGCTTGCGGCGCTGCTTGTTTCCTTGTTCTCCGGCCTGACGTTCACGGCCGAGGCGGCAAGCTACAAGTATAACAGCGGCAAGCGCGGCGAGGTCTGTACGGCGCTCTCCGCAGACGCCAAGGCATACTACACGGGAAGCTACACCTACGAAAAGCTTTCCGCTCTTACCGCTTCTAATCTGCGCAGCACACTGCGCACCTTAGTCAGATCCGACTATAAGACCGTCGGCTACAACGGCCTCAAGACCTATTTCAAGTACACCGACGCCTATCAGGGCAGCACGTCCACGCTGCTGCTTTTCTATTGCAGCGGCACGACAAACAGCGCTTGGGATAACGCCGCCACATGGAACCGCGAGCATATGTGGCCGGATTCCAAGGGCGGCAGCGCTATGGAGGGCGACCTGAGCGCCATGCGCCCGACCGACCCGAATGTAAACTCCAAGCGCGGCAACTACCCCTACGGCAAGGTAAGCGGCGGCTCGGCGGCCAACGCCAACGCAGCCAACGGCAACAAGCTCGGCGGCTATGTCGGCGGCGGCTATTTTGAACCGCTGGACAATGTCAAGGGCGACGTGGCGCGTGTGGTTCTTTACGACTATATGATGAACGACAACGCCTACATCACAACGCTCATTCAGAGCGAAGATCTGCTTCTGGAATGGCTGGAAGCGGATCCGGTCGACACCTATGAAATGAGCCGCAACGACTCCGTTGAGAGCATTCAGGGCAGCCGCAACCCCTTTATTGATTATCCGGAATACGGCTGGCTGATCCTGGGCAGAGAAATTCCTACCGGCATTACGACGCCCTCCGGCAGCTCCGGGGAGGTCTGCAACCATAATTGGGTAGAGATCGGCCGTACAAATGCCACCTGCACGACAGACGGCAGCATCCAGTACCGCTGCAGCCTCTGCCAGCGCACCAAGACCGATACGATCTCCGCACCCGGCCATCAATTTGTGAACGGCGTCTGCACCGTCTGCGGCGCGGCCATGGGCGGCAACGTTTATACGCTGACCAGCTCGCTGAGCGTGGGCGACGAGGTCATTCTTTATAACGCAGGCAACAAGATGGCGCTTCCCGCCGTGACGAAGGGATCCTATTATCTGGACGGCGTTTCGATCACGCCGACCGGCAGCACCATCACGACGGACGATGCTTCCATCGTCTGGACCGTCGGCAAGGACAGCCAGGGCAACTACACCTTCTCGCAGGGCAGCAAGGTGCTTTCCGCCTATGTCAGCGGCACGCATAAGAACATCTCGCTCGACGCGACAAAGGAAACCGGCTGGGTGCTGGAAACCTGCAACGCGGCGAACAGCAGTTTCTATATTTACAACGCCACGCTGGAGAGCAGCTACGGCCATGTTTATATTGAGTGGTATCCCAGCTATTCGGAATTCACCGTTTACGACACGGGCGCAAGCAAGCTGAGTGAAACAAACTTCGGCTTCCAGTTCTTCAAGAAGGGCGGCAGCACCGAGCCGTGCAGCCACACCTGGAACGCCGGCACAATTACAACGGCTGCCACCTGCACCACGGCCGGTGTGAGGACCTACACCTGCACCAAGTGCGGGGAAACCAAAACGGAAGCCATCGACGCACTGGGACATGACATGGTCACGGATGCAGCGGCCGTTCCGGCCACCTGCA
>CABQNH010000068.1 GCA_902465435.1 uncultured Eubacteriales bacterium
AAGAAAACCCCGAACCCCTGAAAAATCAAGGGTTCGGGGTTCGTCTGTTTTTATTATACCATCCATTCTGTGCAAGCACAATATAATCCTTGTTTTTTATGCCTTCTTTTATCCCTTTTCCTCTCTGCGCAGCTTATTGTGCCTTATCGATTGGAGATTCCTTGATGCAGCCAATCCGGCCGGATAACGAAGGCCTTTTCAGACCGGGCGCTTGGAGGAAAGGCGCCGCCGTCTGCCGCCGGGGATCGGTTCAGAGGGTTCCCTGCTCCGTCCGCAGCAAGGGCGGCAATTTTCGATCGTTTCCTTCGCGCGTGGGAGGTTCCGGTCGCGGCGAGCCGACGGAGATAGCAAAAGCGCCGTTTATTCCGCGTGCGGGAGGTTCCGCATTCCCGCTACGCTCGCCACGGCGCGGCACACCGCTTACTCCGCGTGCGGGGGCGGTCGAGCTGGCAAAGGAACGCGGCAGCCGGACTGTGTTTACTCCGCGCGCGGAAGATTCCAGCGGAACAGCGTTGCCATCAGGCGAATGGTAAAGACGACCAGCACGCTTACAAACGCGGCAAGCGTACCGTTTACGCCGAAACGGATCGAGTAAAAGTACACGCAGCCGCCTAAAATGGAGGCCACTGCGTAAATATGCTTGCGCAGCACCATCGGGATCTCCTGAATCATAATGTCGCGCAGCACGCCGCCGCCGATGCCGGTAATTACGCCGAGACAAATCACGAAAAACGCGCCGTCGTGCCCGGCCGCCATGGCAACGCGCGCACCCGTCACGGTGAACGCGCCGAGACCGGCCGCGTCAAATACGTTGTTGATCGACTCGATGAGCGCGGCGCGGTCGCGGAACTCTCGCTTGAAGCGCTTCGCGATCAGGAAAACCACTGCGGCCGTCAGCGCGGCAACCAGAACAAATTCCGGCGTTGCAAACATGCGCGGCGGCAGCTCGCCCAAAAGCGTATCGCGCACCACGCCGCCGCCGAGCGCCGTGATGACCCCCATAAGCAGCACGCCAAACAGATCCACCCGCTTATGAATTGCCGCCATTGCGCCCGATATGGCGAACGCCACCACGCCGATCCATTCCAGCAAGTGCAGCACAAGCTCCGCAAATGTCATATTCTCGTCCTCCTTGTTGCAAATCGTCTGGCATAGCCGCAGCGGCGGCACAGCGGCTCCGCCGCCTCCCCGTGCGAGAAGCCCGCGCAGATTGCCTGCGCGCGAGGTGACTGCAAAATTTCCGAAAGCGGCTGGAAAAACAAATTGCCGAGCGCCATTTCGCCCTCGCCGTCCAAGCAGCAGGGAACGACCGTCCCGTCGCAGAGGACGCCGAGCTGGTCGCGCAGCCCGCGGCACGAAATCGCCGACGTCAGCTCCGGGGCGTTCGGATCGGGCCAGTCAAAGCGCTCCGCCCATTCGAGAAAGAGCCGGTCGCGCAGCCGATAGCCGCGCGTATTTGCCACCCACGGCGCAGGAAAGGCCGTGTGCAGTGCGGCGAGGATTTCCGGATTCTGCGCGTGCAGTCCCGCCTGCGCGCCGTCCAGATTCCAAAGCCGAAGCGTGCAGCGGACGCCCCGCTCCGAGGCGGCGCGCGCAAACTGTGTGCAGCCCTTGAGATAGTCGTCCATACAGCCGCCGTCGTTCGCCTCAAAGCTGTGCAGGGAGACATTGACCTTATGCAGCGCAGGGCTTTGCAGCAGCAGTGTCTGCCGCGCGGGGAGCAGCGTGCCGTTCGTTGTGAGAACCACCCGGAAGCCCAGCCGCTCCGCCTCGCGCAGGAAGAAGTCCAGCGACGGATGCAGCAGCGGCTCGCCCATCAGATGGAAATAGAGATGCTCGGTATACGGCCGCAGGCGCGCGGCGAGAAATGTGAACTGCGCAGGCTCCAGAAAGGTCTGCGGCCGCTTCGTCTTGGGGCAGAAGGCGCAGCTCCGGTTGCAGACGTTCGTGATCTCCAGATAAATTCGGCCAAAGCGCATTCCCTTTCCTCCCTCCTGCGGCACACCCTGCCGCCGACCAAAGCAGCGCAACGCGCTGCGCAGGCTGTCAATAAAGTCCGTAACCGTCAAAATGAGAAAACATTTTTGGCGATTT